>JBCBMF010000452.1:0-500 GCA_039822905.1 Planctomycetota bacterium | reverse complement strand
CCACACGCTCCGCTGCTTGTGCGGGCCCCCGTCAATTCCTTTGAGTTTTAGCCTTGCGACCGTACTCCCCAGGCGGCACATTTATCGCGTTTGCTTCAACACTCATTACCCCGTAGGATAACGAACGTTTAATGTGCATCGTTTACGGCATGGACTACCGGGGTTTCTAATCCCGTTCGCTACCCATGCTTTCGCGTCTGAGTGTCAGTTGGATGCCAGTAAGTCGCCTTCGCCACTGGTATTCTTCCTTGTGTAGTGGTGAAATGCGTAGAGATCCGGAGGAACACCAGTGGCGAAGGCGGTGTCCTGGGCCGAAACTGACGCTGAGACGCGAAAGCATGGGGAGCGAACGGGATTAGAAACCCCGGTAGTCCATGCCGTAAACGATGCACACTGGGTGTTCGTGGTGGGAAACCACCGGGAGTGCCGAAGCTAACGCGGTAAGTGTGCCGCCTGGGGAGTACGGTCGCAAGGCTAAAACTCAAAGGAATTGACGGGGG
>JBCBMF010000451.1:0-501 GCA_039822905.1 Planctomycetota bacterium | reverse complement strand
CCGTGCGGCCGCGTTCAACCCAACCCCCACTTCGAAAGGCGTCATGGTGGGCCTGGGTAGATTTGAACTACCGACCTCACGCTTATCAGGCGTGCGCTCTAACCAACTGAGCTACAGGCCCTTCCCGGTCGCGACCGCTCCAAACGGTGGAGCGCGGACGCAAACCGACGCCGGGACCGCAACTACGGGCCCGAGCGCTGAGCGTTGTGTTTCCGGATTGAAAGAGAAACGAAGGCGGCGGTTGTTCGCCGGTTTTCTGCGGCACCAAACGGGTTTGGCGCCTTGTTTCTAGTGAGGAGCGCTGCGACAGCTGACGCTGTCTGGCCAGTGCTCATCCTTAGAAAGGAGGTGATCCAGCCGCAGGTTCCCCTACGGCTACCTTGTTACGACTTCACCCCAGTCGCTGACCTTACCGTGGCCTGCTGCCTCCTTGCGGTTAGCTCACAGTCTTCGGGTAAAGCCAACTCCCATGGTGTGACGGGCGGTGTGTACAAGGCCCGG
>JBCBMF010000450.1:0-506 GCA_039822905.1 Planctomycetota bacterium | reverse complement strand
GGATCCTCGAGACCTACCGGCGGCTTGGCCTCCGCCAATCCTTCTTCATCCCCGGCTGGTGCCTCGAGCAGTACCCCGAAGCGGTCGAGCAGATCCTCGAAGGCGGGCACGAGATCGGCCATCACGGTTATCTGCACGAAGACCCGGTCGAGGGCCGCGATCAGGCGACGTGGTTCGACCGCGCGATGGAGTGCCACCGGCGGATCGTCGGCCGCACGCCCCGCGGCTACCGCGCCCCGGTCTACAACATCACGCAGGACGTCATCGACCTTCTGACTGCCAACGGCTTTCGCTATGACAGCTCGATGATGGCGGATGACATCCCCTACCGCTTGCGGACGCCCGGTGGCGACCTCTGGGAGCTGCCGCCCGAGGTCTCCTGCAAAAATGTGGTTCCGCGCTTCAACCGCCACTGGGACGCGATCCAGTCGGCGGCGGCGCTCAAGCAGGCGGCGAAGGCCGTCGCCGCGGAGGTCCAGTTCTCGAAGGACGCGGAAAAGGTTAAG
>JBCBMF010000449.1:0-516 GCA_039822905.1 Planctomycetota bacterium | reverse complement strand
TGTCGCAGCCACCAGGTCTGCAGACCAATGCCTGCAGGTAGGCACCCACATAGCCAGGCTAGCTGAGACCCACCGCCTCGCACGCCCGCGCCTCGTGTGGCTCACGGCCGATGCCGTCTCCACCCTACCCCACGGCATCGATGCGGTGCTGACCCGCCCGATCACTAGGAGCCATGTCTCGGAAGTCCTCGCCGACGTCTTCGCCGAATGAGGCCCTGCGTCAGGAGAGCCACTGCTTCACGGAGTTTTTTCGACGCAGCCCTGAGGAGACCGGGCGCGGGTCGTATCTTGCCCGTCTGCCTGGCGCGGTAGCTCAGCTGGTTAGAGCGTCGGATTCATAACCCGGAGGTCGAGAGTTCAAGTCTCTCTCGCGCCACTCGCTGGTCCTCGATCAGCCGCTGATCGCCGATCAGCCTCTCCCCCCGACGCGCTCGTGCACCCCGCGAGCGCGTTTTTGGTGTCCGCTCCCCTGGATCCCGAGCCCTGGACTCTCACCCCATGCGCATCCTCTCCAAC
>JBCBMF010000448.1:0-518 GCA_039822905.1 Planctomycetota bacterium | reverse complement strand
AAAGAGAATTTAGGGATTTAGTTGTTAGTCGCTAGACTCGTTCCTAGCCTCTAGGCTGGGAACGAGTCTAGAGGCTCTGCCTCGCTGTAGAAGGCAGAGCCTTCTGTTATGGATTCCCAGCCAGAGGCTAGGAACCAGTAACTCCTAGCTCCTAACTTCCTTACATCATCCCCATTCCTCCCATTCCGGGCATTCCCATGCCCATACCGCCCATGCCGCCCATTCCGCCCATGCCACCCATGTCGGGGGCACCGCCACCTGCTGGCTTAGGTTCTGGTTTTTCTACTACTAGGGCTTCGGTAGTTAATACCATTCCGGAGATGGAACCGGCATTTTGTAGTGAGGAGCGCACTACTTTTGCGGGGTCGATAATTCCCACGGAAATTAAGTCTTCAAATTCGCCACTGGCTGCGTTGTAACCGATGTTAAATTCGCTGTCTCTAACTGAGGAAACAATCACCGAACCTTCTACACCAGCATTGTCAGCAATTTGACGTAATGGTGCTTCTAAGGCTCTG
>JBCBMF010000447.1:0-519 GCA_039822905.1 Planctomycetota bacterium | reverse complement strand
ATGTCCCAGCTTTCGGCATTGGCCACGGCGGCAAAGCCCACGGCAACAGCGGTCGTCGCCAGAATGTGTGCGAGTTTCATGTGTTCATCCCTGTTGTTTATGCGCGTCCGGGGCGGCGGCTGGGTGAGAACGGTGTCAGGTCCTCATTCGGCGCGCGCCCCGTCGCGAGTTGTGCGAGCCAGCGTCCCGTTTTCGGCCCCCCTGTCAAGCCCACGTGATGATGCCCATAGCCAAGGTACACGTTCTTCAGCCGCGGGCTTTGGCCGATGATGGGGATCGAGTCCGACGGCGCCGGTCGATGCCCCATCCACTGCGTCGTGTGGGAATATTCCAGATCCGGAAAGTACTCTTTCACCCGACGGCGCAGCAGGTCGAACGGCGCCTCTGACGGCGGCAGGTGCAAACCGCCAAACTCCACAATACCAGCGGCGCGCAAGCGGCCATCCATCGGCGTCAGCACGAACTTCGAGGCGGCAATCATGATGGCGGATTTCAGGGCGATGTTGGGCGCATGGAACT
>JBCBMF010000446.1:0-520 GCA_039822905.1 Planctomycetota bacterium | reverse complement strand
CAGCTTCACGCAGCTTGCCGATGATCTGCTCTGCCGAATGCCTGATCCGTGCCATGAAATCCCGCCTTCCCAGATGCGTCCGATGCCATGCATTCTCGCATAGCACGTGGACTGGTTTCTGGGGGGCAGGTCATCCTTGACCGGACACATCGGACACCGCAAACGGGATCCACAAACTCGCTGGCCCACCACGGGCAGGGTAGAAAGGAGAGGACCCAGGCAGAGCACCGATCGGAGCCGCTAGCCAGCCAATGACAAAGGCCGCCCAAGGGCGGCCTGAGAGACTGTTCGACATATCTGGGATCGCCCACCGCTCGAGCCAAGAGCATCGTCACGCTCAACAATGCTGAGTGCCTGTGTAGCGGCGGCGTGCCGAAGCCCGCACGCCGCCACACAGAGTCGCGTTGTTTGCTACCTAGCAGCCATTGTTAAACCCGAGGACCCACGCATTGAAGTCGGCGGGCGACACCTCACCATCGCCGTTGACGTCAGCTGGGCACCTTGAGACTCCCGAGATCAC
>JBCBMF010000445.1:0-524 GCA_039822905.1 Planctomycetota bacterium | reverse complement strand
CTGTCCGGCCCAGAGGTTACACAGGGAGGAAGTTGATGAGAACAGTGGTGTTGGGCCCCAGTGAGCTTGGCCGAGGCCGGAAAAGCAAAATGTAATCCTTCGAGCCGGAGTTGAACCAGCGACCTAAGGATGCCCCGTGCCTTTGCCCTACAGTCCTCCGCTCTACCAACTGAGCTATCGAAGGAAGCGACAGTTGCATCCTGCTCCATCACTTGTCGAAATTTCATCGAGCACACCTGGAACATGAGGGAGAGTCTAAATCAAAGTCTGTCCTTTATCATGTTCCAGGTGTGCTCGATGAAATTTCGACAAGTGATGGAGCAGGATGCAACTGTCGCTTCCTTCGATAGCTCAGTTGGTAGAGCGGAGGACTGTAGGGCAAAGGCACGGGGCATCCTTAGGTCGCTGGTTCAACTCCGGCTCGAAGGATTACATTTTGCTTTTCCGGCCTCGGCCAAGCTCACTGGGGCCCAACACCACTGTTCTCATCAACTTCCTCCCTGTGTAACCTCTGGGCCGGACAG
>JBCBMF010000444.1:0-529 GCA_039822905.1 Planctomycetota bacterium | reverse complement strand
CCGACGCTGCACCCGAGCGCCGAGTTCTTCGGCGAGGCGCAGTACATCGCGCCCGACGACGCGGCGGCCGGCAACGGCACGAACAACGTCTCGTGGTGCCCCCTGAACCGCACCGGCGGCACGGGCACCGGTGGGTCGTTCTCGCTCGGCATCGGCGGCGCGACGGTTCGTGAAGAGCCCGCGATCCGCGCCTGGGAGGCCAACGAGGCCGGCGTTTCCATCGTCGAGGTCAACGTCGCGGGCGAGGGCCAGTTCGTCGCCGGCTACAACGTCATCGACAACGGCGACGGCACCTGGAACTACGAGTACGCGATCTTCAACAACAACAGCGACCTGTCGGGCCAGAGCTTCTCGGTCCCGGTCGGCGCCAACGTGAACGTCACGAACGTCGGCATGTCGTTCCCGATGTACCACTCGGGCGAGCCGTACACGAACATCGCCTGGTCGAGCAGCGTCTCGGGCAGCGCCGTGACGTGGGAGACCGAGACCTACGCGCAGAACCAGAACGCCAACGCGCTCCGCTGGGGCA
>JBCBMF010000443.1:0-528 GCA_039822905.1 Planctomycetota bacterium | reverse complement strand
ACTAAGGGGCGCGAGATAACTCTCTCTAAGGAACTCGGCAAAATGGCCCCGTAACTTCGGGAGAGTTATCTCGCGCCCCTGGGTATACTCAACCTTCCTACCTGTGTCGGTTTAGGGTACGGGCAATTATGAATTAACGTGGTTAGAGCTTTTCTTGGAAGCCGGACATCAGTATCTTCGTCACCGTAGTGACTCCTACTCGCACCTCAGCTCAAGACGTTTTCACCGTCTCTCAACACCTTAGTACTTGAACCGCTAACCATCATGCGGCACACTTAGCCTTCTCCGTCCCTCTGCACAATTCATAATCGGTACAGGAATATTAACCTGTTGGCCATCGACTACGCCTTTCGGCCTCGCCTTAGGTCCCGACTAACCCTCCGCGGACGAGCCTTCCGGAGGAATCCTTAGGATTTCGGGGCATGGGATTCTCACCCATGTTTTCGCTACTCAAGCCGACATTCTCACTTCTGCTTCGTCCACATCTGCTCACGCTAATGCTTCGCACTACCACAGAACGCTCCTCTA
>JBCBMF010000442.1:0-531 GCA_039822905.1 Planctomycetota bacterium | reverse complement strand
CGACAGCAAAGCGATTGCGCGCGCAGTTGCTGCCAGCCGACCCGGCGATGCGATCCGGTTTCCCGGCGGCACGTTCGACGTCGCAGCGCCCATCGTCCTCGCAGGCAGCCGAACCTATCGTGGGACGGGATCGACGACAGTCTTGCGCCGGACCGGCAAAGTCGGACCGATTTTCGATCTTCCCGACGGGGCAGCCGATATCACAATAGAGAACTTCGCGTTTCGCGGCGGCGGCATCAGGCTCGGCGCGGTCACTCGGACCACGATTGCAGCCAACAGTTTCGCGGCGATCTTTGATCCCGTCGCGCCTTTCGGCGCCGAGACAGCGATTTTTATGACCAAGCCGACGACTGATGTCGCGATCACCCGCAACACTTTCCGCGATATCGGGATGCGGGGCGGTGCGAAGGGTACCGAGGCCGCCGCCGCGATCCTCGCTTACGACCCGGCACGCCTACGTATCTCGGACAATACGCTCACTCGGGTACATCAGGGCCTGAGCGTCAACTTCGAACGCTCGCGTCGCGGCAT
>JBCBMF010000441.1:0-532 GCA_039822905.1 Planctomycetota bacterium | reverse complement strand
CATCATTGGCGTTGCCGTTGGCGTCCGGCGCGATCAGCGTCTTGCCGCTGACCGTGTCGGTGAACTTCACGCCATAGGTGCCGGGCGCGAGGTTGCCAAAGCTGTAATTGCCGTTGGCGTCGGTGGTGGTGGTGATGCCGGTGCCGTTGCCGGCCGCATCCAACAGCTCCACCGTCACGCCCGCCACAAACGACCCGTCATTGTCGAGCCCGTCGCGGTTCTCATCGCAGAAATACGTGCCGGAGAGAGAGCCCGGCAGGGTTTCCACGCCCGCGTCGTTGTCGGGGGTGTCTTGGCCTGCCACCACGGTGATGCCGGTGATCTCGGACATGCCGTTGCCGAGATCGGTGGCGTCGCTGTCGATGTCATCATTGGCGTTGCCGTTGGCGTCCGGCGCGATCAGCGTCTTGCCGCTGACCGTGTCGGTGAACTTCACGCCATAGGTGCCGGGCGCGAGGTTGCCAAAGCTGTAATTGCCGTTGGCGTCGGTGGTGGTGGTGATGCCGGTGCCGTTGCCGGCCGCATCCAACAG
>JBCBMF010000440.1:0-536 GCA_039822905.1 Planctomycetota bacterium | reverse complement strand
GTGATCGCGGCGCCCGCATTGGTGACGGTGCCCGCGGCGACCGTGGTGGCGCCGGTGACGGTGCCGCCGTTCAGGGCTGCGTCGCCGGAGGTGTTGGTGAGGGCGGCGATGTCGCCTGCGGTGAGGGTGACCTCGGTCGCGCCGCCGGAGGTGCCCTGGTTGACGACCGTGCCGACCTCACCATCGGTGACGGTCAGCGTGCCGTCGGTGAGGGTGGTGGTGCCGACCAGTTCGAGCGCGGCATCGGCGGTGGTCTGGTCGACCACGACGGCGCCGCCGTTGATGGTGGTGGTGCCGGTGACCTGCCCGTCGGTGACGTTGGAGGTGCCTGCGGTGGCGTTGTTGGTGAGGCTGGTCGCGGTGCCCGCGTCGACGTTGATCGTGCCGCCATCGTTGACCAGATCGGTCGCGGTGCCGCCCGACTGCGTGTAGGTGCCGGTGCCGGAGGTGGTGGCCGTTGTGATCGCCGCGCCTGCGTTGGTGACCGTGCCTGCGGCGACCGTGGTGGCGCCGGTGACGGTGCCGCCGTTCAGGGC
>JBCBMF010000439.1:0-539 GCA_039822905.1 Planctomycetota bacterium | reverse complement strand
AACGGCACCATCGACCGCGACTACCTCTACCGCAACCTCCTCACCGAGACGGGCAGCGCCTCGTTCGAGCGCATCGAGGGCGGGCCGCTCGACCAAGCACGCGACGGCCAGACGTGGAACGTCATCGACTACGACAACGACGGCGACCTCGACGCCTACGTGACCAACTACGGCAACGTCGCCAACGAACTCTTCCGCAACGACGACGGCACCTTTGTCCCGATCGCGCGCAGCGTGCTCGTGAACGACAGCGACGCCTCGCTCGCCAACGTGTGGGGCGACTACGACAACGACGGCGACCTCGATGTCTTCGTCGTCAACGAGCAAGGGCAACCCGCTCGGTTCTACGAGAACGGGGGGCCGCCCAGCTACACGTTCAGCGCCAACGCCCGGCTCTTCAGCGATCTGACGATGGGCATCTACGGCGCGTCCGCGGGAGACTACGACAACGACGGCGACCTCGACCTCGTGGCGGTGCCCGTCTTCCCACGCTCGTTCGGGGCCATCTATGCGACGAAACTCTACCGTAACGACGCGAG
>JBCBMF010000438.1:0-553 GCA_039822905.1 Planctomycetota bacterium | reverse complement strand
CCATGGTCATGCCGTCCTCGGCGAGTTCGACCATGACGTCGAGAACCTCGTTGATCATCTCGGGGTCAAGCGCAGAGGTCGGCTCGTCAAACAGGATGATCTTGCTTTCCATGCACAGGCTTCGGGCGATGGCGACGCGCTGTTGCTGACCGCCCGAAAGCTGGCGGGGGTACTTGTCGGCCTGTTCGGGGATGCGCACGCGGTCGAGATATTTGCGGGCCAGCGCCTCGGCGGCATCTTTGGAAACCTTGCGGACCTTGAGGGGCCCGATCATCAGGTTTTCGAGGACCGTCAGATGCGGGAACAGGTTGAACTGCTGGAACACCATGCCGACGTCCTGCCGCAGGCGGTGGACGTCGCGCGAGCCTTCGAACACGTCCTTGCCCTGCACCTCCAGCCGCCCGCCCTGGTGGAACTCCAGCGCGTTGAAACAGCGGATCAGCGTCGACTTGCCCGAGCCGGAGGGGCCACAGATGACGACACGCTCCCCCTCGGCAACCTCAATCGAGATGCTTTTGAGCGCGTGGAAGTCGCCATAGTACTTGTCCAGGTT
>JBCBMF010000437.1:0-553 GCA_039822905.1 Planctomycetota bacterium | reverse complement strand
GTCAACCTCGGCATCCCGCGCGAGGTTGACCGCGTTGAAGAAGTTGTTCTGGAGGGCGACGGCGCCGATGATGGCGGGTGCGACGGTGAGCAGGCCCATGGTGAGGAAGGCGTAGACGATGGCGCCGGCTGCGCCGCGGTGCCAGGTGGAGAACCAGATGCCGAGCGCCGCGCCGAGGTAGGTGGTGCAGAAGGCGACGGCGACGAAGGCGAGGATGGTCTCGCCCGGGACGCCGCCGAAGACGCGGAGTGCGAGCAGCGGCGGCGCGGCGATGAGGCCCAGCACGAGGGCTTCTTGCAGGCGTGCGGCGAGCTTGCCGACGACGATCTGAAGCGGCGAAACGGGCGTGGTGGCGAGCGTGTCGAGCGTGCGGGCGCGGCGTTCGTCGCAGATGGAGCCTGCGGTGAGCACTGGGCCGAGGAGTGTGAGCAGCGCGAAGCCGATCCAGAGCAGGGAGTAGGTGAGGAACTGGACCGTTCGGGTGAGTTCCTGGGCGCGGTAGATGACGGAGTCGCCGGCCCAGCCGTACGAGTTGGTCATGGTGAGCAGGACG
>JBCBMF010000436.1:0-555 GCA_039822905.1 Planctomycetota bacterium | reverse complement strand
ACAGGCTTACTGATCCTAACCAAACTCCGAATACCCGGGAGTAGAGCATGGCAGACACACGGCGGGTGCTAAGGTCCGTCGTGGAGAGGGAAACAGCCCTGACCTCCAGCTAAGGCCCCTAATTCGTGGCTAAGTGGGAAAGCATGTGGGACGGCCAAAACAACCAGGATGTTGGCTTAGAAGCAGCCATCATTTAAAGAAAGCGTAACAGCTCACTGGTCTAATAGCTGTCCTGCGGCGAAGATGTAACGGGGCTCAAGCCACGAGCCGAAGCTGAGGAGTGCGCAAGCACTGGTAGCGGAGCGTACCCTGGAAAGACCTCTCCCCAATTTACCTTCCCTGAACCATGTTGTGATCCGAAGGTGCTGCCACGCGTGCGATACTGGGTATGGGCGTCAGGCCCGTCCTCAAGTAGCGCGAAGCGCGGTAGGACGCTTAGGAGAACGGCGCGGCCACGGGGTAGGTGCGTTGGGGTTGAGGTCGGGCTGAGAAGCGGTGCTGTGAGGCGCCGTGGAGCACTGGGTAGCGAGAATGCTGACGTGAGTAGCGACAAAC
>JBCBMF010000435.1:0-563 GCA_039822905.1 Planctomycetota bacterium | reverse complement strand
GGGCCGCGACCAACCCGCTGGGCCCGAGAATCACAACATCTACATCCAGCGGGGCGTGACGGGCCTCGTCATCCGCGACAGCTTGATTGCTCGCGGGTCGTCGCACGGCGTCCAGGCCCGCAACGGCGGCGACATCATCGGGAACGTGTTCTGGCGGAACGCGATCGACATGGTCTGGGGCAACGAGGGCAAGCGGTCCAGCGAGCCGCCGGTGATCGGAGGCATAAGCGGCAATGTCGTTCTTGAGTCGACCGACATCGCCAGCAGCGCTGTTCGACGCTGGGGCTTTCAGCTCATGAACGGCTTGGACTTCGATTTGGTCGGCAACGTGTTCGCTTCGCCGACGGGCTACTCGGACAGCCGCGCGATCCTTATGTCAGACAACAACCCGTCGACGAACGCCGGTGTCGTCAAAGGCAACGCTGTTGACGGCTACGAGACGGCGCTGCGGATTGGCGCCGACGACGTTCGGGACACCGGCCTGCTGGTCGAGTAGCCCGTCGGCGAAGCGAACACGTTGCCGACCAAATCGAAGTCCAAGCCGTTCATGAGCTGAAAGCCCC
>JBCBMF010000434.1:0-574 GCA_039822905.1 Planctomycetota bacterium | reverse complement strand
GCAGCAGCCAGAACGGGGCGCTTGCGCCGAGTCGGCGTTCGAGCGACTCGATGGTCTTGGCCTGCTTCATGGCTCCTTGCAGTGAGAAGAAACCGGTCTCGACGGGGACGAGGATGTCGGTTGCTGCGGTGATGGCGTTGTAGGTGAGCAGGCCGATGCTGGGTGAGCAGTCGATGAGTGCGACGTCGTAGTCGGTTGCGAAGGGCTGGAGGACGCGGGCGAGGCGGCGTTCCTTGTCGGGCTTGGTGGCGAGGCCCCCCCGGGCGGCTTCGAGGCCTGCGAGGCGGGTTCGGCTGGGGATCAGGTCGAGGTTTCGGCCTGCGGACCAGACGAGGCGGCTCTTGTCGAGCGGGGTGTCGCTGACGAGGGCGTCGGCGATGTCCTGATCGATGCGCTGCTCGGGGATGGCGAGGCCCGCGGCGCAGTGGGACTGCGGGTCGAGGTCGACGAGCAGGACGCGCTTTCCGAGCGCCGCGAGCGCGGCGCTCAGATTCACAGAGAGCGTGGTCTTTCCCACTCCGCCCTTCTCCGACGCGATACACAGCGCGAAGGCTTGCTCGGGCTCGGGTCCCTC
>JBCBMF010000433.1:0-595 GCA_039822905.1 Planctomycetota bacterium | reverse complement strand
CCTCGCCTGCGAAAACCAGAGGCGGGAAGCCTGCCAACCGCTCTTCGGCCTCGGCCAGCTTCGCGGCATCGGGATACTCGGGCACCTGCACGATCGGAAGGCCGCGCCAGCTATCGGGGCTCCACACACCAGACATCGTCAACTCCAGAATATTGCACTCCGCACGGCGGTGCGGCCCCACGGGACCGCTACTCTACACCGTTTGATTCTTGTGCGGCACAGAAGTTGTCTGCGCCGTTCGTTGCGTACGGAGCACACACCGCCGCTGGCCAGTTTCAGGCGAGATCGTCGACAAAAGCGGCAAGCCCCGTCTGGCGGTCACGACGCTGCTGTTCCGCCGCGACGACCGCCTTCAGTTGGTCCAGACTGGCGGCAACGTCATGATTGACGATGACGTAGTCGTACTGGTCCCAGTGGCTGATCTCGTCGCGGGCGCGCGCCATGCGGCGGGCCACAACGTCATCGCTGTCCTGCGCACGGGCCCGAAGGCGCGCCTCCAACGCCGAAATCGATGGCGGTAGGATGAACACGCGCACCACATCGCGTGGCAACGCGGCGGCGAGCTGGGCGGCGCCCTGACAGTCGATGTCGAACA
>JBCBMF010000432.1:0-597 GCA_039822905.1 Planctomycetota bacterium | reverse complement strand
TTCACTGCATTCCCATCGACTACGCCTTTCGGCCTCGCCTTAGGGGTCGGCTAACCCTGCGAAGATTAACTTTACGCAGGAACCCTTGGACTTTCGGCGACACTGTCTTTCACAGTGTTTGTCGTTACTCATGCCAGCATTCGCACTTCCAAGCCCTCCAGCATCCCTCACAGAACACCTTCACCAGTCTTGGAACGCTCCCCTACCAGTTTCTCAACTCCCGCGCTTCGGTGGAATACTTGAGCCCCGTTACATTGTCTGCGCAACTGCGTTTGACTAGTGAGCTGTTACGCACTCTTTAAAGGATGGCTGCTTCTAAGCCAACCTCCTAGCTGTCTATACACAATCACATCATTTTCCACTTAGTATTCACTTGGGGACCTTAGCGGTGGGTCTGGGTTGTTTCCCTTTCGACAGTGAAACTCATCTCACACTGTCCAACTGCTGTGCTAAATATGCTGGTATTCGGAGTTTGATTGGGTTCGGTAAGCTATACGCCCCCTAGCCCAGTCAGTGCTCTACCTCCAGCACTCATCACACAACGCTAGCCCTAAAGCTATTTCGGGGAGAACAAGCTATCTCCGAGTTCGTTTGGCA
>JBCBMF010000431.1:0-611 GCA_039822905.1 Planctomycetota bacterium | reverse complement strand
GAGTTCTGGATCGTGTTCGGGTTGCGGAACTCGACCTTGCCCGCCGTCGACGCTTCAAGGAACGACTGCTGACCACCCTGCGCGATGCCGCCGATGTGGAACGTCCGCATCGTCAGCTGCGTGCCGGGTTCACCGATGGACTGTGCCGCGATGATGCCGACGGCCTCACCCACGTTCACAATCGTCCCGCGCGCGAGGTCACGGCCATAGCACATGGCGCACACGCCCTCTTCCGCCTCACAGGTCAGCGGAGAGCGGATGCGGACGGTGGCAAGGCCACCGGCCTCGATCATGTCGGCCTTCCGTTCGTCAATCAGCTCGTTGCGCGAGACGATCACCTCGTCCGTGCCCGGCTTGATCACGTCTTCGGCGGCCACACGGCCCAGAACACGCTCGCCCAAGGACGCCACAACCTCACCGTCGTTGACCGCCGCTTCCGCGGTGATCGCGTTGTCGGTGCCGCAGTCCTTCATGCGCACGATGCAATCCTGCGCCACGTCCACCAGACGACGCGTCAGGTAGCCCGAGTTGGCCGTCTTCAACGCCGTATCCGCAAGGCCCTTCCGCGCCCCGTGGGTGGAGTTGAAGTACTCCAGCACCGTCAGACCTTC
>JBCBMF010000430.1:0-612 GCA_039822905.1 Planctomycetota bacterium | reverse complement strand
GAGGAGGGTTTCGAGCGTCGCCTGCATCTCGGCATGGGGCACGGTGACCGGATCGAAGCGGAGGTAGGCGGAGACGAGGGAGGTGGAGGTTTCCTCGATCCCCTCGACCTCGCTGTCTTCCAGCGCCGCGCGGAAGGCGAGGGCGGCGCGGTTTGCGGGCTCGGTCAGGGTGTCGCCGAAGGTGACGATGAAGCCGTCGAAGCCCGCGGTGCGGATGGCCGGGGTCACGCGATGACCGGCAGGGTGGTGACGCTGTAATCCAGACGGATGGTGCGGCCTGTGGCGGGGTCGGTCAGGGCCATGCGGTAGGCCTGCGCGGGGCGGACTCCGCCGATGGCGGGGAGGGTGCCGCAGAGCATGGCGGCGTTGTCGGGCAGGTCGGCGATCAGGTCGGCCAGGGGGCGGATGGCGGCGAGGGTGCCCTCTTGGTAGCGGGTCCAGGTGGCGTTTTCTTCAATGTCTGTGGTGAGTTGTAGGGCGTCGAGGTCGGCGATCTCCTCCAGCGGCCAGAGGGTTGTGGCGACGGGCTTGGCGCAGACTTGCTTGGAGGCCGCGACGGACGTGGCCTCTAGCGCGCGGTCGGTGTGGTCGGAGGCGAGGCCGAGGTACAGC
>JBCBMF010000429.1:0-633 GCA_039822905.1 Planctomycetota bacterium | reverse complement strand
CGGGCGCGGGGCTCCGCGTGCGCAACGCCATCATCCGCGACAACGCGCCCTCGCAGTACCCGATCTCAGCGACGAACGTCGCGTTCAACTGCAATATCAGCGGCGGCGAGCTCGCGAACAACACGAACGTGATCGATGTCGACCCGATGTTTGTTGATCCGGCTAACGGCGACTACCGGCTGATGGAGGGCTCGCCCAGCATCGACGCGGGCGACGCGGGGTTCCTGAACACGCAGGCCGACCCGAGCGATCTCGACGGCCGCTCGCGGGCGGTCACGGCCGACGCGGGATCCGCAACCGGCGAGCCGATCCTCGGGCTCTTTGTCGATCACGGGGCGTTCGAGTTCCAGCCGCTCACCTCGGCGGATTGCCCAGCGGACCAAAACTTCGACGGTCAGCTCACGCCCGGGGACTTCAACGCGTGGGTCCTGAACTTCAACGCCGGCTGCGACTGAGCCGAACCTGATGAGCCGCATCTAACTACGGACTCCGGGGCCCCGTCCGAGCGATCGGCGGGGTCTTTTTGTGCGCTGGTGATGCGCGGCGATTGTGGGCGTCGCGTTCGTCCTGTGGGACGGTAAGGCCGTCCGATGCACCCTCAACCGGAGATCACTCATGACACGCATCACCGCA
>JBCBMF010000428.1:0-640 GCA_039822905.1 Planctomycetota bacterium | reverse complement strand
CCAGCAGAACGGTGACGTCACTCCATTGAATCGATCCGCGTGGTCGGTGCCCACGGACGCAGCGTAGCGCGAGCGGGTGGGTACGATGTGCCGACAGGGGCCCGTGGCGGAATTGGCAGACGCGACGGACTTAAAATCCGTTTGAGGGAAACCTCAGTGTGGGTTCAAGTCCCACCGGGCTCATTGGGGCGGGTTGCCCACCGGGGCGGGCTTCGTCAGCAGCCGGAGTTGTAGTTGAGGACCCAGGCGTTGAAGTCTGATGGGTCGCACGCGGCGTCGCCGTTCTGGTCGCACGCAGGGGATTGGCTGTTGAATGCGAGCACCCAGGCGTTGAAGTCGGCCGGTGTTGCGAGGCCGTCGCCGTTGGTATCGGCGGTGCAGGTTGTGGTCGTGGGTGTCGTTGCGAACGCGAACAAGTTCAGGGCGTACTGGCGGTTGTCGAGGCGGTTGATGTTGGTGCCGGCGCCGTTGAGGTTGAAGAACGTGTTGCGATCGAAGTGGCCGATGATCCTGCCTTGGTCGGCTTGGGCGACGAAGAGTGCCGCGTCGGTCGCGGTCGCGGGTCGTGAGGAGCCCTGCTCTTGGTTCACGCCCGGCGTGCCGTTGTTGAGGCGGACCTGGCCTTCGGCGTTTGCCAGGA
>JBCBMF010000427.1:0-658 GCA_039822905.1 Planctomycetota bacterium | reverse complement strand
CTCCCCTCGTCGGGGTGCTTTTCACCTTTCCCTCACGGTACTGGTTCGCTATCGGTCAGTCAGGAGTACTTAGCCTTGGAGGGTGGTCCCCCCATCTTCGAACAGGATTTCACGTGTCCCGCCCTACTTAATACGTCGGATCTTGCTTCGTGTACGGGGCTATCACCCATTTCGCCCAGCTTCCCAACTGGTTCCACTCACAATCACCGCTCGGCTGGTCCGCGTTCGCTCGCCGCTACTGACGGAGTCTCATTGATGTCCTTTCCTCCAGGTACTGAGATGTTTCAGTTCCCCGGGTTTGCTCTCAAAACCCTATGTATTCAGGTTAAGAGTACCTGGTTCAATCAAAGATCATCAGGTGACCTGTCCGCGAACCGCCAAACCGACCAAGGGTCGGCACGGAGTGTTCAAAGAAAAGATCACCTGACAATCTAAGATTGTCAGGTGGGTTTCCCCATTCGGAAATCCTTGGATCAAAGCCTGTTCACGGCTCCCCAACGCTTATCGCAGTGTACCACGTCCTTCATCGCCTCTGACTGCCAAGGCATCCACCAAACGCCCTTCTCGCGCTTGATTTGATCCAGAAAGAAAAAGGCCGTGGCAAAGCCACGGACCTTTTTCTTTCGGTGGCGAAAGGTTTTTGTACTTTGTGCAAAAA
>JBCBMF010000426.1:0-662 GCA_039822905.1 Planctomycetota bacterium | reverse complement strand
GCCTTCGTCACGCTGGTGCTGCTCGTCAAGTGGTACATCCTCAGCGTCATGGATCATCCCGAGCACGGCTCAAGCGTGTGGTACTTCGCGGTTGACGGCGCGGTCGTGGACGATCGGTACGCCGCCGGCGCGATCCCTGTGAACGGTGAGCAGCTTTTGAAGTCTCGGATCCTTGCCCTTGAGTCGTCGCTCCCGCTAACGGGCTCAGTCAACTTCTCGCCGCTGCTAAACTGGCTGTGTAATGTATTCAATGTGCTGCCCGCGGCGGCCGTCTGCGTTCTCGGAGTGTGGACAGGCCGCTTCATTCGTTCTGACAAGAGCCGCAGCCCGCGCACCGGTTGGGTGCTTGTCGCTGTTGGGTGCGCAGCATGGCTCACGAGCTGGCTGTGGAACTTGCAGCACCCGTGGAGCAAGGACTTCTTCACGGCGTCGTACGCGGTGCTCGCCGCGGGGACAGGCGCGGGCCTGCTCGGACTGTTCTACCTGCTTCTCGATGCCGATCCGCGTCTCATGCACCGTGTCGCGTTTCTTACCACCGTCTTCGGGATGCCCGCCGGGGTGGTGAGCCTCGCATTGGATGCACCGGCGTCGGTTCAGAACTGGCTGTGCGGCATAGGCGCAGGAGGGGTGATTTGCTGGCTGCTCCAGTCGAGCGGCGTGAC
>JBCBMF010000425.1:0-678 GCA_039822905.1 Planctomycetota bacterium | reverse complement strand
CGGCAGTGTACTTGGGACCACTATGGGTTCATCTTGCGAATTCCCCTACTGTCGCATTTCAGCCTATGTGCAGAGCGGATTTGCCTACTCTACGGCCTATGTGCTTCAACGACCTATTCCGTCAGGTCGCGGGCCTTACGTTACTGCGTCACACCTTGGATTAACGTTGTTGGGTGGTACAGGAATATTTAACCTGTTTGCCATCGACTACGCCTTTCGGCTTCGTCTTAGGACCCGACTAACCCTGTTCCGATTAACGTTGAACAGGAACCCTTAGGCTTACGGCGGACGGGTTTCTCACCCGTCTTATCGTTACTCATGCCTACATTTTCGCTTCCATGCGCTCCACCATACCTCACAGTACGGCTTCGGCGCCCATGGAATGCTCCCCTACCACTATCAAGACTGAAGTCTTGAAGTCCGAAGCTTCGGCGCCATGCTTGATGCCCGTGCATTTTCGATGCCGGACCGCTCGACCAGTGAGCTGTTACGCACTCTTTAAATGAATGGCTGCTTCCAAGCCAACATCCTGGCTGTCTAAGCAACTGAACTCCGAATGCTGTTAAATTATCCCGGGAGTGAGGGCAAGGGTGCTAAGGTCCTTGTCCGAGAGGGAAAGAACCCGGACCATCAGCTAAGGTCCCCAAATATATACTAAGTTGAACTAAGGAGGTTCAG
>JBCBMF010000424.1:0-696 GCA_039822905.1 Planctomycetota bacterium | reverse complement strand
GCGGATGACGCCCTCGGCGTTGCCCAGCAGCGACGTCGCGAGCCAGATGGACCACGCAACGCCTGGGCCCTTGCTGTAGTACGACCAGTCGAGCCGCAGGGCCCATTCCCAGTAGTGGGCTTCGTCTTCGACCAAGGCGTAGGGCGAAAGAAACAGCAAGGGCCCAGGCGTTGCGTGGTCCATCTGGCTCGCGACGTCGCTGCTGGGCAACGCCGAGGGCGTCATCCGCCTGCCCGCCGTCATCGCCAGCGGCGTCCTCGCCCTCACCATCGCACGCATGACCGCACGCATCTACCACGACCAGCCCTGGAAGCACCACGCCGCATTCGTCGCCGCCGCCCTCGTCTTCCTCACCCCGGCGTACCAACTCCCCGCCATCCTCATGACCATCGACGGCCCCTACATCGCCTGCTGGGCCCTCGCCTCGTACTTCGCACTCCTGTCTTTCATCCCTCTCCCCCGCGGGGAGAGGGTGGCCGAGCGCAGCGAGGTCGGGAGAGGGGAGTATGAACAGAGTCCCAGTCGACGGAACGCGCCCGCTCTCCCTGCGTTTGCCCTCTTCCTCGGACTGGGCTTCCTCTACAAATACACAATCCTCCTCATCCTCCCGGGCCTCGTCGCATTCCTCATCCTCAACCGCAAACGCATCACCTTTCCCCCCATACCCGCCACCGCCGCCGCAACCCTCCTCGCCCT
>JBCBMF010000423.1:0-713 GCA_039822905.1 Planctomycetota bacterium | reverse complement strand
GTACGGTCCTATGGAGGAGCTATTTCCTGGAACAGCATCACCGCCAACCCAATCCAATAAGGATTGACGATTTACGCTATCCGTCACTACCTCCGGGTGCAGGAATATTAACCTGCTTCCCATCGACTACGCCTTTCGGCCTCGCCTTAGGGGCCGACTAACCCTGCTCAGATTAACTTTAAGCAGGAACCCTTGGACTTTCGGCGAGGGGGTCTCTCACCCCCTTTATCGTTACTCATGTCAACATTCGCACTTGTGATATCTCCAGGAGCCCTCGCGGGTCTCCCTTCACAGACTTACAGAACGCTCCGCTACCGCTCATTGCTGCGCCCGCAATTTCGGTGTATGGCTTTAGCCCCGTTACATTTTCGGCGCAGAAACCCTTATTTAGACCAGTGAGCTGTTACGCTTTCTTTAAAGGGTGGCTGCTTCTAAGCCAACCTCCTGGTTGTTTTGGGAGTCTCACATCCTTTCCCACTTAGCCAAGACTTGGGGACCTTAATCGGCGGTCAGGGTTGTTTCCCTCTCCACGACGGACGTTAGCACCCGCCGTGTGTCTGCCAGATAGTACTTCTCGGTATTCGGAGTTTGGTTAGGATCAGTAAGACGGTGAGTCCCCATTACCCATCCAGTGCTCTACCCCCGAGAGTATTCATCTGACAGACACACGGCGGGTGCTAACGTCCGTCGTGGAGAGGGAAACAACCCTGACC
>JBCBMF010000422.1:0-730 GCA_039822905.1 Planctomycetota bacterium | reverse complement strand
CACAGCTCCGCCGCCATGGGATTGATATCGACGCCGTAGAGGCAGCGTCGAATGACATCCCGAAGTGACCGTTTCTGCTCGTCGTGCAGTGGCTTGCGGTTGTGCGAACGAAGGCGAGTGAGGTGCTTTGCCAGACGGTACGCCGCGGCGATAAGAAAGTGCCCCGAACCCACGGCAGGGTCGCAGACCTTCATGCCGAGTATCGCCTCCGACTGCGCCTCCGCTTTACATCGCCGCTCTGATCCCGCCCGGATCTCGGCTTCCTTGAGTCGTTCTTCAATGACCGGCTCGAGTGCGGAATCGAGAATACTCTGGACGAGAGCCTCTGGCGTGTAGTACGAGCCGGTTGCTTTACGCTTGTTCCCCGTCGCGGCTCTGAGACGAAACGCGCTCGTGCGCACGTTGATGTCGGCATCAAGCTCAAGCAGTGCTTCGTAGACCGTGCCGAACTGCCGAGACTCAACGGCGTGGCAATCGACGGCTTGACACATCGAAGTGCTCTCAATGAAGAACAGTGAGCGGATCGCGATGAAGAAGTCATCGTTGTATATTAGAACAGGCTGGTCTTCACCCGGCTGTGCCGGGCCGAGCAGATCTGGTGTGGAACTGCTGGCCCAGAGAAACGACCCGAGGCCCGGGAGCGCTAAGTCGTCGCAGCCATTGGGGTTGGCCAAACATGATGAGACTCGGCTGATGATGTGCCACGCGTCGGCGGCTTGGGAGCCCTGCG
>JBCBMF010000421.1:0-761 GCA_039822905.1 Planctomycetota bacterium | reverse complement strand
CACCTCCTTTAAAGAGTAAATAGGCAGCTGACAATTCGTCGGCGCGAGCCTCCATACAAGTTATCTGGTTTTTAGCAGCAGCCCCTGGTGCTTCACGCTGGCGCGGGTCTGTAGCTCAGTTGGTTAGAGCGCACCCCTGATAAGGGTGAGGTCGGAAGTTCAAATCTTCCCAGACCCACCATTTTCCGGATTTCGGCGTTGCGACGCCGCTTGTTTAGCAGGCTAAACGGCGCGACATCGCGCCTTGAACTCCGAAAAATGGCGTTCTGAGCGTAGAGGACCCCGGCCACTTGGCCTTGGAGCTGGATATCAGACAGTCCATGGGGCCATAGCTCAGCTGGGAGAGCGCCTGATTTGCATGCAGGAGGTCAGCGGTTCGATCCCGCTAGGCTCCACCAGGCTGCTGCGTTGCGCAAAGCCACGCACAGGCAGGGTGGCCCGGACGCCGGGGTCGTCCTTTAGGGTCGGTAGCTCAGGCGGTTAGAGCGCACGCCTGATAAGCGTGAGGTCGGAGGTTCAAGTCCTCCTCGACCCATGTACGGGCGGTGGCCCGCTTGTGAAACTGAAGAGATATGAGGACGGCCTGGACCGTGTGTTTGCCGGTCTTGAGAAACCGGCTTGCTAAGTGTTCCACGATCAAGAGCAAGCTCAAGATGCTAGGATCATCCTTAGAAAGGAGGTGATCCAGCCGCAGGTTCCCCTACGGCTACCTTGTTACGACTTCACCCCAGTCGCTGATCCTACCGTGGTCCGCTGCCTCC
>JBCBMF010000420.1:0-805 GCA_039822905.1 Planctomycetota bacterium | reverse complement strand
TCCACGGGCTCATAATGACGATCGCCGACATGTTCCAGCCGTGCGTGATGAGCCAGTGGAGTCTCGGCCAATCGGTTGAGATCTACCGCGTGGCGCTGCGGGACTTCCCGAGGCGCTTGATCGAGTCGGCATCACTCGATGGCCTAGGCTGTATCTGACGTATCAAGGATGACAAGGTACCGCCTGAAGAAGGCGAATTTTAGCATGCCGAAGAAGCTGGTGGCAAGCTTCTCGAATCGTGTGCCGATGCGGCGGTTTTCCCTGAGATGACCGATGGTGCGTTCGACGAAGTTGCGGCCGCAATAGACGAGGCGGTTGAGGCGACGCCGTCCCTCGCGAGCGATCTGGTCCGATCGCTGCGGGATGACATCCCAGATGCCGCGTCGCTTGCACCACCGGCGTACACGCGGGTAGCTGTAGCCCTTGTCGCCGGCGATCCACATCGGCAGTCGGTTCTTCGGCCGCACGCTGACGATCGCGTCCTCGAAGTGCTTGGACTCGCGGGCTTGGCCGGCCGAGACCATCAGGCCGATGGGGACTCCGAGCCCACAACGAACCAGATGGATCATCGACCCGAATCCGCCTCTCGATCGCCCGAGGGCGTGGTCCGCGGCCTCCGTAGCGCCCCACTTTGACCCACCCCGGCGGCGGCCTTGGATGCTCTGATGTTGCTGCCGTCGACGCACCAGGTGTCCCAGTCGATCAGCCCATCACGGTCGATCCTCGCCCGCAATCGGGCGAGGACCTTGTCGAGCGTGCCGTCGTCGGTCCAACGCCTGAAGCGCGAGTACACCGTCTTCCACGA
>JBCBMF010000419.1:0-906 GCA_039822905.1 Planctomycetota bacterium | reverse complement strand
ACGATTGATTCGATTGCTTAAAGCTCGAAAGATGGTCAAAAAAGCAATCATTTCAACCGATTGAATGCGTCAGCGAACACTGTCGATCATTCTTTTATTGGTGTCTTGAGTTGGCTAACGCGGGTCAACTCGAACGCCTGGGCCAATTGAATGCGTCAATGTACATTGGCGATCATTCTTTGATTGGTGTCTTGAGTAGATGACTACTCGAACGCCTGGGCCAATTGAATGCGACAAGTAGTAGCGGGCGATCATTCTTTAAATGGTGTATTGAGTTGGCTAACGCGGGTCAACTCGAACGCCTGGGCCAATTGAATGCGTCAATGTACATTGGCGATCATTCTTTGATTGGTGTCTTGAGTAGATGACTACTCGAACGCCTGGGCCAATTGAATGCGACAAGTAGTAGCGGGCGATCATTCTTTAAATGGTGTATTGAGTTGGCTAACGCGGGTCAACTCGAACGCCTGGACGATTGATTCGATTGCTTAAAGCTCGAAAGATGGTCAAAAAAGCAATCGTTTTAACCGATTGAATGCGTCAGCGAAAACTGTCGATCATTCTTTTATTGGTGTCTTGAGTTGGCTAACGCGGGTCAACTCGAACGCCTGGGCCAATTGAATGCGTCAATGTACATTGGCGATCATTCTTTGATTGGTGTCTTGAGTAGATGACTACTCGAACGCCTGGGCCAATTGAATGCGACAAGTAGTAGCGGGCGATCATTCTTTAAATGGTGTATTGAGTTGGCTAACGCAGGTCAACTCGAACGCCTGGACGATTGATTCGATTGCTTAAAAAGTGAGTGTTTGTCACACAAAGGTACTCTTGCATTGTTCGAATCAGTGTGGATGCTTTGGTTTTTGCACACTTGATAGAGACTGTGCTTGTTACTCAGGGGTAACT
>JBCBMF010000418.1:0-943 GCA_039822905.1 Planctomycetota bacterium | reverse complement strand
ATCGGCGGACTGCGTCATCAGGCCCACGGCCTCGACGAACGCGTCGCGGACCACGTCTTGCTGCTCCAACTGGTTCTCGAGCTCCTGCTCTACCGCGTTCTCGGCCTCGTCCGCGTCTGACTCGAGACCGAGCAACTCATCGAGCGTCGGCAGCGGATCGCCCTCGGGTTGCGCAACGGCCGGAGCACACAGCAATCCGGCAGCGCACGCGATGATCAGTGTCAGCTTCATTCGTTGCCCTCCGGCGGCGCGGTCATCGGCTGGGGTTGCTGCTGCTGCAGCGCGTCCATCAGCGCACGCGCCTGCTCGGCGAGCGCGCGTTGCTCATCGCCCACCCGCTCGGTCGCCGAGGCCCCCAGACCCGCCTCGTCGACCGCACGCGTACGGTCGTACACGTCCTGCTGCAGCGACCGCAGCATCTGGAGCTCGGCGATCGGCGGGATCATCGGCTGCGGCCCGCCCTGCTGGCCTCCGCCGCCTCCACCCCCGCCGCCCTGGTTGAAGTCCTGCTCGTTGCCCTGCTCGGGAGGGTCGAGCGCCGCGATCAGCCCGCGGAGCACGCGCTCGACCGTTGCCTGATCCAGTGGTGCGAGCCCGCCGGCCTCGCCCCCGCTGAGCGACTCGTCGATACGGCTCAGCGTCTCATCGAGCCGCGTGTGCGCAAAGTCGAACACCTGCGACTCGGTGATCTCTGGGAACAGCGTGCGCACGGCCTCGATGTCGCCCTGCAGCACGATCTCTCGCGACGCGAGTTCGCGGAGCGCCGCCCGCTCGCGCCGGTTCAGCCGACGCCCTGCGTACCCGGCCGTCTCCGCAGTGATCGCCACCTGCGCCTCCAGCGCGGCGCGGTACGCGTCCTGGACTTCCTCGCGCTTGCGGTCCTGCTCGCGACGCTCGGCGTCATCGAGCGCCGCCTGCGCCGCGTCCAGTGCTCGCTCGAGCG
>JBCBMF010000417.1:0-1081 GCA_039822905.1 Planctomycetota bacterium | reverse complement strand
CTCGATCAAGCGCCTCGGGAAGTCCCGCAGCGCCACGCGGTAGATCTCAACCGATTGGCCGAGACTCCACGGGCTCATAATGACGATCGCCGACATGTTCCAGCCGTGCGTGATGAGCCAGTTGGGGCCGGTGACCCCGACAGCTGCGATGAGCATGTTGAGCAGGCCATGATCCGAGTTGAAGATCCAGAGCCAAATCGTGGAAGCCGCGATGCGGGGCACGACGGTCGGCGCAAAGACCAGCAGCAGCGCCGGCTTGGCAAGTGCGTGGCGTGTGTTCAGCAGAACAGCGGGACACAGCGAAAGCACCGTGGCGAGCGGGATCGCCACGGCCGCGGAGATGATCGTATTGGCCAGGCATCGCTAGAAGACGCGGTCGCTGAAGAGGGCGGCGTAGTTCTCGAATCCGATGAAACGAGGCGGCTCGATCATCGTCGCGTCGGTCAGGCTGTAGAAGAGGCTCATGCCCACAGGCACCGCGAAGAAAACGACGAGGCCCACCATGCACGGCGCCACCCAGAGCATCCGGAGCCACAGGGCCGACCTGTTGCATGTCATACGTCGTCGCGAGCGCCCGTGCGGGCACGCGCGAGCTCCGTTTCTTGCTCGATCGCGGCCTGCACGCGCGCGAGCATCTCTTCGGCCGAGAGGCGGCCGATCCAGAGCGACTGCAACGAGGCATCAAACTCTGCCTCGTACCGAGGCCAGACGCGTGTGCGTGGCACCCCAAAGGCCCGGGGGCTTGATGCCAGCCGGCGGTGCACGCGAATCGAGCGGTTCGGGTGACGCTCGAAGAACCCGTCCGACGCCCGGCGAAGCGGCGTGTTTTTGCGGTGCGCGAGCGCGAGTCGCTCGAGCCGTGTGCGATCCTGAAGCCACGTGATGAATTCGAACGAGGCCTCTGGCTGCGCAGCACCGCGGGGTACAACCACCACGTCGCCGTCGAACAGGCTCACCGGCGCGTCCGGATCATACACAGCCTCGGCGACGGGCACGGGCACCACGCGGTAGCGCAGCTCGGGCGCGTACACCTCGATGAGGTTTGCCAGCCAAGGTCCCTGCACGACCGAGGCGACGCGAC
>JBCBMF010000416.1:0-1105 GCA_039822905.1 Planctomycetota bacterium | reverse complement strand
AATGACATCGTTGTCTCGGGGCCCGGCGGAGCACGCTGGATCGAACGCGTAATGCCGGTCGAGAATACAACGAGCGGCTCGGTGCATTCATCGCTCGCCGACGCGGTTTCGAACGTGAGCTCGGGCGATGTGCTGCGTGCGACGCCCGAGCACTTCGTTCCGAACCTCACGCTTCCGCCTGCACTGGCTTCGTATGAGCTGGAAAGCACCGGGTCTCTCGTCATCGGGCCCAGGGCAGATGCCGCGTTCGGCAGCGACGCTCGGCTTCGGCCGGCGCAGGGTTTCGTTGCACGCCTGAGTGGCCCCGTGGATCTTGCTCCCGGAACTGCGCTCGAGCTCGAGTCCCAAACCCCGGTCGAAGTGACCGGGGGCCAGGATCTCGACAGCGCGAAGCTCGTTGCGCCCGCATCAGCGTTGCAACTCAAGTTGAGTCCAGACTGGACACCAGAAGAGATCGACGGCGCGTTCTCGTCAGGTCCCACGCCGCTGTCGTTGGAACCCCGGGACGCACAGTTCTTCGATCCATCGATCGACGGATCGCCGGCGATCGTGGTCGTCTCCGAGGTCATCGGAGGCGGCGGGTCGCAGCAGCCCGGGACCCTCTCGGTGTACACGCAGTCGGGGGTTTCACCGACCGGCTGGGTCGCGATGCCGGTTGACGGTGGCCAGACCGGTGTTCATCGGTCGGTCGCGGTCGGTGATGTCAACAATGACGGTGCAGACGATATCGTCTCGGTGTTCGAGCCCGCGACCGGTGGGCTGGCTGTGCTCAGGCTTCATGTTTCGGATGGCGAGTCGCCGCCGAGCTTTACCAGCATAGGTGTTGCGCCCGCGGTCGCAGACGGCGCACAGGTCGTATTCGATCTTGATCGCGACGGGCTTGCCGACATCGTGACACCGACGGGGTACTACCGGCAGGCCGCGCCGCAGACATTTGCGTTTGTCTCGTTCCCGCTCGTCGGCGGGGATCAAGGCATCGGCGTGTCGATTGCACGGCTCGATCCCGACTTCGAGCCGGACGTCGTCGTACACACGGCGGTGCTCGCGGATCTGCCGCCGAGGCGCGTCGGCTTCAGGCTCACCGCGTTGCAGTCTGACGGCGTCG
>JBCBMF010000415.1:0-1121 GCA_039822905.1 Planctomycetota bacterium | reverse complement strand
AACCGGGTTCTCACGCGATCGACGGTCGATCATGTGGCCGTCGAAACCAATGACGGCTTCGTCATTTCCGGTTGGGGAGAGGCCGTTCTCGTCGTACGAGTCTCCGACTACGTGCGAACGCAGAAGATTGTGTGCTCTTCAGTCGTCCGAGACGCCAGGCCCATCGACGCCCGCCGACACGCCAGTTCCCGGCCGGCGGAACGACTGCCCGCCGCACTGCGGCTGCTCACCGGCGGGCGGGTGCAGGCTCGAGACTGCGTGAGCGTCGCTAGAGACGTGCTCGGCGACGCCGGCATCCGCGTTCCGGACAGAATCGTCACACCGAAGGGGCTCGCCAAATGGCTAAGGGACCGTCCGTCCGGAGTTTGCCCGTACTGCCAGACGACACCGACGCGGCAATCCGGGAGCTGAAGAAGCTGTACCCGCACCCGAGGGTCGATCCAAAGAACCTGATCGGCGGCCCAGTTAACATCGAACTGCTCCGAAAGGCGACCATCGCCCACTTCATCGACGAGCTTGAGCAGCGCCGAAAGCCAAACAGGAGTACGACATAGGCGGATCAGCAACGCAGATCCTCCGCGACGCGACCGGGCTCGGTCTCGTCCAGCGGGGGCTCGACGACCTGACGCCGGACGTGCCGGCGTTTACGCCCGAGCGGGATGTCATCGCGGATCCCGAGGTCGACGCCGAAGACGAGCGAGAGGCCGCGCGCCGCCGTGCCGCACGCCGACGCGGCTTCGACTCGCTGCGGATCGATCCGTCGCTCAGAGACGCCGGAAGCGGCACGGGGCTCGGCCTTGGCCGCTGACATCAAGGGCCGGTACACCCGAGACGCCGCCGAACGGCAGTCGCGCCTCGAGACGATCGCCCTGTGCTCGGCTCTGACCGACTCGTCGATCTTCCCGCCCGAGGCCGCATACGACAGCCACAAGACATACAACAACACCGAGCGGCTTCGGCTGCCGCAGCCGTTCACCTCGATCGGTGCCCGAGGAATCACTGTCCTTGACGGTCTGATGGGGTCGGCGCTGTATCCAGTGACCCAACCGTTCTTCGAGCTTCAGCCGCCTCGCTCTGTCGAAGACGATCTGATCAGGGCAGGGGGCAGTGCCTACGAGGAC
>JBCBMF010000414.1:0-1146 GCA_039822905.1 Planctomycetota bacterium | reverse complement strand
CACGATGTTTCGGGCACGCTGGACGTCACGCTCAAGATCCGCACCGACGCCGACGGCACCAACCCGCTCGATGATCACAGCAACGAGACCTACGCGGGCGGCCTGGGAGTTGGCGCATGGCAGTCGCTGCCGATGACCCGACGCGCGTTCCCCGTGGGCAACGTCTACAACAACCCCGAGTTGAACTTCTTCGAGATGCCCGACGCGATCGCGGACCAGTTCTACGCTGAGATCACGGGCTTAGAAAGCACGCTCATCGATTATTACGTCGAGGCCACGGACGCGCTGGGCAACGTCACCCGCTCGCCCATCCAGCATGTCTGGATCGGCGACGGCGACGGTGCGAACCCCGGCGGCGGCGAACGTGTGATGACGCAGCCCGTGCCGCTGATCGCCGGCGACACCGCGACGATCACGTTCGACCCGGCCGGCGGACCTCTCGCCAGTGCGCCGCAGGTCTACGCCCACATCGGGTTCAACGGCTGGCAGAATGTGATCAGCCCCGATCCGCAGATGACGTTGGATCCGGCCGAGCAGACCTGGTCTCTGGACTTCACGGTGCCGGCAAACGCGTCGGTCGTCGACGTTGTGTTTAACAATGGTGTCGGCACCTGGGACAACAACGGCGGCCAGGACTGGCGCCTGCCCGTGAACGGCACGAGCGAGCCCTCCTTCACGATCGATGGGAACCTCGACGCTTCCGCGACACTCGTTGCGTCAAACGACGGGATCGATGTGTACGCCGGACTCGACGGGGCGAACCTCTACGTTGCCATGACGGCACCTACGGCCCGCGACCACTTCCTTCTCATCGCACAGACGCCCGGCGCACTCGCGCCCGCGATGTGGGGCAAGGCCGGCTCGGTTTCGCAATGGGATGCGTTCATCGGCGCCGAGGCCACAAACGATTTCGCAGGCTGGTTCGATGCATCCGGCGGTAGCGTCGCGCGGGGAAGCGTTGTCGAGGGGCTGATCGGTCTCAACGCTGAGTTCGGTTCGCTCCCACAGCACATCGCGATCGCGGCCGCCGGCTATGGTACAGACGACGGCGGCGAGCTGCAAGCCCAGTCGCCCGCGGGCAACACAAACGGCGCGATCGAGTCGAGCGAGTATCTCGTTGTTCAGCTGTGCGAGCTGACGCCAAAT
>JBCBMF010000413.1:0-1184 GCA_039822905.1 Planctomycetota bacterium | reverse complement strand
AGTTCTCGAGGTCCGGCCGGTTCTACGACGGCATGCCCTCCGGCGGCAGCCTGAAGACGATCGCGCCGGCCGACGTCCTGTTCCGATTCCCGCACGAGTGCGGCAACTACACCATCAAGGGCGACACCATCGAGCTGCGGTACGCCACGGGCGAGACCGAGACGATCGAGTTCGAACGGGACAACGACGGAAACCTCCGGCTCGACGGCATCTACTACGGCAAGGTCGATCCCATCGCCGACGGCACCCGGCTCGACGGCACCTACCGCGACTTCAACTACACCAGCTTTACGCCGGGCTCGGGCGTCACGGGCGGCGTCGCGACCGAACGCACCATCACGCTCACACGCGGCGGCCGATGGGAGGCCACGCGATTCGCCGGCGCGTTCGGCAACTTCGACGACGGCGCCGGCAACACCACAGGCGGCTTCGCGACGTCGAACGACACACCCGAGCAGCGCGGCACCTACGAGATCGCCGACGGCGTCCTCATCCTCACCGACGACTCGGGGCTCGTCTCGCGCAAGTCGATCCTGCTCATGGACGGCCTGCTCATGCTCGACGGCACGAGCTACATTGAGAACGACGACAACTAGCCAGCGTCGGCGTCCATCGGCTTGCCGTCGTAGTGCAAGAAGCTCAGGTGCAGCATCGCATGGTTGAGGTGCAGCCGGAGCGCCTCGTCGTGCGTGATCGCTCCGACGAGCGGCGTCATGCACGCCAGGCTCTCGCCGGCGCGCACGCGATCGAGCTGGGCCTGCAGCTTGTCCCATCCCTCTTCGAACGAGTACTCCGGGTCGCCGCCGAGGTCGCCGGTCTTGGGCTTGAATCTGAGTCCGGGCTTGAAGGGCTTGCTGATGATCTGCTTGCGGAACAGCTTGCCGAAGAACGTGATGAACCCCGGCGCGGTGAACGGGAACGCATCGTCGAGGTACCAGCCCATCCACTTGGCGAGGTGGCCGAGCACCTGACCGGGGGTCCAGTTGCCGCTGACCCGCAGCGTACCGGCGTGGTGCGCCTCGCGGAGCTTGGCAAGCTCGGCCTCGAGGTCGGCGAACGTGCCGAAGCTGAGATCGCGGCGGAAGGCTTTGCGTGTGTTGGTGGGCATCGGCACAGTCTAGTTCGCATCGGCGAAGAACCACCCCGGTGCGACGAGCTTCGATCGAGTTTCACTCGGGCGAAAG
>JBCBMF010000412.1:0-1186 GCA_039822905.1 Planctomycetota bacterium | reverse complement strand
CCGACGTGGCCGTCGACGAACAGCACGTTGCCGCTGACCTCGCCTCGAAGGCTCGTGCCGCGGAACCAGCGCATGACACGGTCGCCGCCGTCGTCGTAGTTATAAATGGTGTGCGTGGCGATCATGACCGTCTTGGTCGTGTCGGCGACGACGGGCATCTTGCCGCCGGTGGGTGGGACGAGCGTGGGGAGCGCGTCGCGCGACGGGTCGGTGTCCGGCGCGTGGTCGTTGAGCGTGTAGCTCGCGCCGACGAGGTCGTACATCGACTCGGTCGAGTCGAATGGGGGCAGCGGCACGCCGGTGTTGTCCGCGCCGCGGTCCAGCGGCGACTCGAACGCGGGGACTTCTTGCACTCGGTTGGACGCGTCGGGAATCGCGTCCTCGACGCCCACGTAGCTGTTCAGCGGGCGCCGCTCAGCGCCGTACTCGTTGATGCCGAGAAACGGCAGCTGGCCCTTCTTGCCCGCAAACAACGAGCCGATCGGCGTGGGCTCCGGCCCGCCCGCGTCGACGAGCACCTGCGGCAGGGCATCGTTATGGTCGATCAGGTACTGCGTGGTCCCGACGGCGATCTGCTGAAGCCGGCCGCCGCACGAGATCACGCGAGCCGAAAGCCTCGCGCCGCCGAGGGCCGGCAGCAGGATGCCGATGAGCAGCGCGATGATAGCGATCACCACGAGCAGTTCGATGAGTGTGAAAGCGGTCCGCGTGCTTGGCATGCCACAGGGTACCCGCGGCGTGAGCTCACGTTGCCTTAGCTGCCGGGCCCGGTCGGCTCGCCGCTGATCGGGTTGTTGAAGTGGCCGTCCTGGATTGGGACGACCGTTTCGAGGACATGCGTCAGCACGTTGGCCGGTGAACCGACCGCGTCGACCTCGTGGATGATCGCCGGGTCGTAGTGCTGGAGGACGGGCGCGGTTTCGTCTTCGTAGACACGCCAGCGGTTGCGGATGACCTCTTCCTTGGCGTCGTCCACTCGGTTCTCTTTGAGCGCACGCCGGCGGAGTCGCTTGATCATCGCTTCCTTGTCGGGGCAGACCAAATGCACGATCCCGAGGACCTTGATGTGGTCGTCCATGAGCTTGGCCTGGGCCGGGTTTCTGGGGATGCCGTCGAGGATCAGCAGGTCGTCGTGCGGCTTGTACAACGCCAGGATCGTCTGGGCATTGACGTTCTCGTGCCTCAT
>JBCBMF010000411.1:0-1248 GCA_039822905.1 Planctomycetota bacterium | reverse complement strand
CCCAACGATGTCCACCAGCCCGTCACCCGTCACATCGCCGGTCGCGATCTCGTCGACATCCACACCTGGCTCGAGCGATTGCACATCGCCCAGAGTCGGCGGCGATGCGACCCGGCCCGGCTCGATGACCGAGAGCGTGTCGCCGCCCTGACGGAAGCTCACGACAAACCGCTCGTCATCCAGCGGCTCGATGTCCAGCGGCGAACTGCCAAGCCGGTGAATCGGCGCGCACCCCTCGCGATCGCCCGCCCGCGCGACCAGCATGTACGCGATATCGCTCGACTTCTGACCCATCGGCACGTCGTCGATGCACGCGTCCGCATCGTTCGGCAGGCACGAGCACCGGCCGTCGCCGCCCGCGTCCCGCGCGGCCTGCATGCCCGCCAACAGCTTGTCCGGCAGGTCCCCCGGCGCGTCGCGCACCGCGTCGACCGCGTCATCCACAACGCTGGGTCCCCACAGCACATTGCCCTGAACAGCGTACAACACATCGCCGCCCGTGATGCCAGCACCAGCGAGCACGCCCGTTCGGCCGCCCGCCCACTGGCCCGCGCCGGTGCCGGTGAACGTCTCGGCGTTGCCCATGACGTCGACCATGCCGTACTGCCGCGTCTGGTGCCCGCCGTCGAACACCGAGAGCTCATCCAGGATCAGTTCCGGCGGCACGCGCTCGTGCAGCCGATCGCGGATCAGCGAGCGGTTGATGCCGTTCGCATCAACAAACGACTGGGCTGTTATCGCCCCGACGCCCGGGATCAGCACGGGCGTGTTCGCCTGAAGGTCGAACCCCGTGAGACACGTCGCGGAGCCGACCGCGATCTCGCCGGTTGAGAGATCAACGAGCAGGATCGACCACGTTGCCGACGCTTGTGACGCGAGCAGTCCGGCCGCCCCGGCCGCGACCGCGTGGATTGACTTGCGCATCGATCTGTTCCTCTCTACCGGGCTCTACGACCAGTCATGATCGGGTAGATCGCCCGCCGACGTAAGGGTTCGATGGCGACTCTGGCCCGGATGCCGGCGACCGCGGTGGTCCCAACCCGCTAGTGCACGCCGATCACTTCGAGCAGGGTTTCCTCGGCCGTTGTCGCCCGCACACGATCGGTCAGGATCAGAGCGATCGCCGCCGTGAACCCCGCGAGCGTCCCGGAGATGTGCGCAATGACGCCCACACCGCTCGCGAACCCCGTCGTCTGCTCAAGGATGTGGAACGCCACGTCCTTGGCGAAGTACAGACCGATCACCACA
>JBCBMF010000410.1:0-1275 GCA_039822905.1 Planctomycetota bacterium | reverse complement strand
TTCATGTTGTGGGCAGTTGCACCACTCGTCGAAGCCTTCAGTCTTCCGGAACTCCAACAGCAACGCGTACATAGTTCCGTCCGAAACGCTGTACGCGTGGGAGTTCCTCGACATTTGAGCCGTTCACCGTCATCCCGCGACCGGTTTCGAGTCCTAAGGGAACCGCCACAAGAACATCTCGCGTGGTCGCCTGAGCGCCTGAGAGTTCGACAGCGATTGCGATACGACCCTCGCGGCCGAATGCCTCGATGTGGAGCGCACCGAACTCGGTCTGCAAGCCGCTGATCTCAAATCCTGCTGAGTCTTCGTACCAGCTGTCGGGGATGCCTGCTCCGATGATGATGTCATCTTCGGTTGAGTGGAGAAGACCGGTAACGAAAGAGTTCACAAGACCGGCGGCACACCACGTGTGGGGGATATCGCCAACAAATCCCGGGTACTTCGGATCGGCGTAGACAACCTCGGGCCACTGGTTCCAGCCAGTGGGCGTCTGCTGGGTCAGGAACCAGTCCGTCATCGCATGCGCTTCGTCATGCCGACCTGCAACGTGCATGGCGCCGATGACACGGAGTTCGTACGGCGTGTAGTCGAACCACTCACGTCGGCCGAGTCGACGGCTTTCGAAGAATTCGGTGTACAGATCGAGTGTGTTCCATAAGAGGTCTTGCGGCAGCGCGTCCGCGATCGTCAGCGGCGCGAGCGCGACTGCTGTGGATGTCGGATCAAAGTCGCCGAGCTCGACACATCCCGGTATGTACCCGACGCCCTGCTCCTCGGCAGCCATTCGGATCGAGTTGTGAAGGCTTGAAGCAAATCGCTCGGCGAGTCGTCGCCGTCGCACCTGCTCGTCCGTATCACCACCGACGACGCCCGGCATCCACGATGCATCGCGCAGACCCTGAAGCACGAAGAAGCAGTCCCAGTACGAGTGCATCGGCTTCGCGCTGTAGCCCTCGTGGCTGATCGATTCCGGAACGAGGCCGAAATAGGCCGTGCCTTCAAATTCCGCTGTCGACCGCTGGGCGATGAGGTTTTCCAGATAGCCAACGGCGGCATCGATCGCGCCGGCGTGCGTGCGAAGCAACGAGTGGTCGCCGGTCGTACGCGCATAGCGGGCCATGGCAAAGAGCAGCTGCCCCGTCGAATCGTGCTCGTCGACCGGGTCGGGGCCGCGGTGATCAACGACGCAAGGAACCTTGCCGTTCTCGAATGTGTAGCCGGCGTACCAGTCAAGGTACGAACGAACAACGTCGTCGTGACCAAACGCCAGCAACG
>JBCBMF010000409.1:0-1276 GCA_039822905.1 Planctomycetota bacterium | reverse complement strand
GTTCGACATGAATGTCTCCATCGCCCAAATCGCACCGGTGCTGCTCGCTAGGCAGCGGACGCTTGACAAGGTTGTGGCCTCGATCGGATCGGCGGCGAGCGAGGGCTCGCGGCTTGTTGCGTTCGGTGAGTCACTCGTTCCCGGGTACCCGTGCTGGCTGAGCCGACTCGGCGGGGCGCGATTTGACGACGAACGCAACAAGTCGATCCACGCGATGTACGTCGAGCAGGCGGTGGATCTCAACGCCGACCATCTCGATGGCGTGCGTGAGGCGTGCAGGGCCGGCAGCATCGCGGCGGTGGTCGGCGTGGCCGAGCGGGCGCGTGATCGCGGCGGGCACACACTCTTCTGCTCAGCGGTGACGATCGCCCCGACGGGCGACATCGCTTCGGTTCACCGCAAGCTCGTGCCGACTTATGAAGAGCGGCTCTGCTGGTCGCACGGCGACGCGCACGGGCTTGTTTCGCATCGGTTCCTCGAGCCGTTTACGCTCGGCAGCCTGAACTGCTGGGAGAACTGGATGCCGCTGACGCGGGCGGCGATGCAGGCGCAGGGGGTCGATCTGCACGTCGCGATCTGGCCCGGCGGCGATGTCAACACGCGCGACATCACGCGGTTCGTCGCGCGCGAATCACGGTCGTATGTGCTCAGCGCGAGCGGCCTGATGCGCGCGGCCGATGTGCCGGACAGCCTGCCGTGGAAGGCCGAGCTGCTCGCCGACGATCAGACCTCGTCGGACGGGGTCATGCACAACGGCGGGAGTGCGATCGCCGGGCCGGACGGCGAGTGGGTCGTCGAACCGGTCATCGGTGAGGAGCGGGTCATCACCGTCGAGATCGATCACGAGCGCGTGCGACGCGAGCGGCAAAACTTTGACCCGTCGGGTCATTACGCGCGGCCCGAGTTGCTCTCGCTCTCGGTCGACCGCCAACGGAGCTCGCCCGCTGTGTTCCGCGACGACGGCTGATCGCCGCTACGCGCCCTCGCGCTCCATCCAAGCCTTGAGAACCTCGGCCTCGCGCTGCGGGTCGAGCCCGCCGCGGATCTGCCGCTTCCACTGCTCGGCATCGAACGCCTCGCCGTCGCGTTCGGTGAGGACCGCGGGCCGCGAGGTGAAGTAATGAAGCACAGCCTCGGCCGTCTCGCGGATGGGCCGGCAGGTCAGGCCCGCGGCTTGGGCCCGGGCCGTTGATGCCAGGCCGAAGCCCGCGTAGCCCGGGGCGGACGACGGCACCCACGCAGGGTGTTCAGGCCTGGCAGCACATGCCTGCGTGGG
>JBCBMF010000408.1:0-1348 GCA_039822905.1 Planctomycetota bacterium | reverse complement strand
GGGATCGTCGGCAGCGGCGTCGCTGCGAGTGCCGAGAGGAAGATCGCGGCGGCACTGATCGTCACACGCTCGGGCTCGAAGGCCGATCTTGGAACGGAGCTCACGGGCCAGCTCGCGAGCCAGCCGCGTGGTCTGTACATCACCGCGATCTTCCTCTCGGCACTCGCAGCGACGCCGCTGCCGACGATCCCGTTGCTCGCGGCGGCCGGCATCCTCGCCGGTGTTGCCTTCGCGATGAACCGCGCCGCGAAGGTCGCAGAAACGCAGGTCGAGCAAGAGCTCCAGCAGCAGAACGTACCGGAGCCGCCGCCGGTCGAGAAGCTGCTCAAGGTGGACACGCTCGAGCTCGAAGTCGGCTACGGCCTTGTCGGTATGGTCGACGCGGCTCAGGGCGGCGACCTGCTCGACCGCATCAGCTCCACCCGCCGCCAGCTCGCGCTCGAGCTCGGCCTCGTCATGCCGCCCGTGCGCATCCGCGACAACATGCAACTCGAACCGCAGACATACCGCGTCAAGATCCGCGGCTCGTCCGTCGCCGAGCACCAGGTGCAGCCCCAGAGCCTGCTCGCCATGGATCCAGGCTTCGCGTCGGGGCCCATCGAGGGGGCCAAGACCACCGAGCCGGCGTTCGGCTTGGACGCATGGTGGATCGATCGCGGCCAGCGCCAGCGGGCCGAGGCGCTGAGCTACACCGTCGTGGAGCCAACAAGCGTCGTTGCGACGCACATCGCCGAGGTCGTCAAGCAGCACGCCGACGAGATGCTCACCCGCGAAGAGGTCGGCAACCTTGTCGAGCAGCTCAAAGAGACCGCGCCGAAGCTGGTCGAGGAAGCAATCCCGGCAGCCATCTCGCTGGGCGATCTGCAAAAAGTCTTGCAAGGTCTGCTCCGCGAGGGCGTACCGATCCGCGATCTGGAGTCGATCGTCGAAGCGATGGCCGAGTGGGCCCCGCGGAGCAAGGACCCGGCCGTCCGTGTTGAATATGCCCGCAACGCGCTCCGACGATCGATCAGCTTCAAGCACGGCGCCGAGGCCGCCGACGACGGCAAGCCAGTCATCCGCTGCATCACACTCGATACACAACTCGAAGACCAGGTCCAGGGCTACGTCGATCGCTCGGGCGACACGACCGCTGTCACCATGCCGCCTCGCACGGCGAGCCGGTTCGCCGCATCGATACTCGAGGCCATGAGTCCGCTCACGACCTCCGGTCATCCGCCGATCATCCTCGCGTCACCACCCGTCCGCGGCCCGCTGTTCGAAATCCTGAAGCCGCACATCCCCGATCTCGCGGTGCTCGGCTACAACGAGATCGTGCAGGGCATTCAGATCGAGTCGCTGGGCTACG
>JBCBMF010000407.1:0-1372 GCA_039822905.1 Planctomycetota bacterium | reverse complement strand
CCGTCGACGAACGCCGGTGTCGTCAAAGGCAACGCTGTTGACGGCTACGAGACGGCGCTGCGGATCGGCGCCGACGACGTTCGGGACACCGGCCTGCTGGTCGAGGACAACACGTTTGCGGGCTTCGTTGCCGACCCGGAGCCACCGATCCCGGGCGTGCTGTACCGACGGAACCAGCAGCGGGCGCAATGGAAGGGGCTGCGGCTTGAGTCGTACGCGAACGGCAGCGTCGACGCCTTGCTTGCCGAGCTGCGTGAGTCGCGTCGCGGCAATTGGAGCGACCTTCGCCCCGCCGCGATTGTCAAGTGGTTCCGCGAGCAGTACGGGGTTGAGGGGTGAATATCAAGAAGGCAAAGTACATCGTTGCCGGCGTCGCTGGCTTTGTGGCGCTCGTCGCGCTGTCGTGGGGCCTGGAGTACCTCGGCATCGTCCGCATGGGCATCTTTGCTCCGATGCGTGCCGACGTGCAGCGGCAGGTCTTCGAGCAAGAGATCACCGTCTCGCCCTTTCCTTTGCACGGAATCCAAGAATGACTATCACCCCCGCCACACTCGCCGACCGCGACCTGCCCAACTGGGGCAGGGTGATACCCGCCTTCGTTATGGGCGGCGGCAGGGGCCTGAACCCCTACAACATCAGCTACAACGCGAACACCAGGGGCTACGACGGCCTCAAGAGTCGCTTTCTTAATGTGTTCGTCAACTACGATACCGTCGCGTTCCAGAACCCGTTTGGCATGTACCCCGGCACCAACGTCGCCGGCATGACGCGGATGCGGTGGGATCAGGCGACCGAAGCCGCGTGCCTAGACGCGATGACCGGCGGGCGTGTGGTGTCGTCGTTCCGAGAGATGGCGTCCGAGTGGCTCGGCGATAACCCTGACCGACGCATCATCATGCACATGGGCTCGAAGAACGCGATGGCTGCGTTGCGCATCGGTGATGCTCAGAGCGAGAACATTCTCGACACGAGCGACATAGACCGCGATTACGTTCTCGACGCCATCCGCCGGAACCTTGATCTGTGTCTTGTCGCCCCCGATCAGCAAACCGTGTCGATGGACTCGGCCGGCAACGACGACGAGAGCTCGTGGACGGCGGTGATCATCGACGAGATCAAAGCACGCGGAGCCAAGGTGCTGATCGAGGCACGACCGCTCGCCAACAACGTATGGCACGAGGGCCGCGACGTGCTGTACTCGGCCAACTTCGACGGCAACTACCGCCGCAACCCTGACAAGTGGATGGCCGACGACCAGCTCGGCGACCACTACGTGCTGTGCAACGGGCACGCCAACGAGACGATCGCCGATGTCGTCGGCTACATCCAGGCCGGCCGCAATGTGCTTGTGACGCCGAGGCTCCGAAACGGG
>JBCBMF010000406.1:0-1400 GCA_039822905.1 Planctomycetota bacterium | reverse complement strand
GAGACGACGCATGACCGACCCCAGAAACAAGCTCGGCCTCTCCGATGATGAGTGGAAAGCCAGGCTCTCCCCCGAGCAGTACCGCGTTCTTCGCCAGCAGGGCACCGAGCGGGCCTTCACCGGCGAGTACACCGACACGACCACCCCCGGCACCTACCGCTGCGCCGCCTGCGACCACCCGCTGTTCGAGTCCGGCGAGAAGTTCCACTCCGGCTGCGGCTGGCCCAGCTACTCGGCCGCGAAGCGAGACCCTGAAGGCAAGCCCTCGGTCGACGAGATCGAGGACACCAGTCACGGCATGGTCCGCACCGAGGTGACCTGCACCAACTGCGGCAGCCACCTGGGCCACGTGTTCCCGGACGGCCCGCCGCCCACCGGCCTGCGGTACTGCATCAATTCCGTCGCGGTGAAACTCCAGCGAGAGGGGTAGAAGCCCCGATTCTGTATACAATCACGTCATGCCCACGGTCAGTGTCTACGACATGTTCAAGATCGGCGTCGGGCCTTCCAGCAGTCACACGCTCGGCCCGTGGCGGATTGTCCAGCGGTTCGACGGGCGCGTTCAGAACGAAGCGCCGGGTGTGGCCGTCGCGCGCGTCCGGTTCGAACTGCTCGGCTCGCTCGCGCTTACGGGCGTGGGGCACGCGACGGACAAGGCCGTGTGCCTCGCGATGCTGGGCGAGCAGCCCGAGACAGTGCCGGTCGACGAGATCGAAAGCAAGCTCGCGACGCTCGCGGCGGACAACGAGGCGATGTTCGCTGGGCAGGCTGTGCACTTCGAGCCCGAGCGCGACATCGCGTTTCTCAAGAACGAGCGGCACCCCGGGCACGCCAACGCGATCCGGTGCTTCGCGCTGCTCGCCGACGGGCGCGAGCTGACGCGCACCTACTTCAGCGTTGGCGGTGGGTTCGTCGCCTCGCCCGATGAGCTCGATGACACGATCGGCGACCGTGCGATGCCATCGCGGCCGGTCCGCTTCGGTAAGGACCTGCTTGAGCACTGCCGAGAGTCGGGCCTGCCCATCTCGCGCGTCGTCTACGAGAACGAGCTGAGCTGGTGGACCGAGGACGAGATCAGGACGCAGGCGCTCGCGATCTGGTCGACGATGCGGCAGTGCATCCGGCGCGGCTGCCGAACGCGTGGCACGCTGCCGGGTGGCCTTGATGTTCAACGCCGCGCGCCAGACCTGATCCATGAGCTCGTGCCCGAATACCCGCAGGAATGCGACGAATCGCTGGTGAAAACACTGCGAGGACGGGCCTTGCCCTTCGAGACGATGCTGCGGCTGGTCTCGTGCTTTGCTCTTGCCGTCAACGAAGAAAACGCTGCGCTCGGCCGGGTCGTGACCGCGCCGACGAACGGCGCGGCGGGCGTGATCCCCGCGGTGATGATGTACCGC
>JBCBMF010000405.1:0-1405 GCA_039822905.1 Planctomycetota bacterium | reverse complement strand
ACCGGAAGGTTGCAGAGTCGCGAGGCGTTGTAAGTCGCCAGACGTTCTTACGGACCTTCTCAACATCGATGGATGCACCGTCAGTGCCGAAGGCGGTGTACTCCCTCACCGTCGCGGCGAAGTCCAGCACGCCGTACCGGCCCGGTCGCCAGACCGGCAGCACAAGATCTGCCGAACCATCAATCACGGGGACATCGACCTCGATTGTCACGATCTGCTGGGCGCGCTGGGAGAGATCGACCCGATAGCGGATATCCGGCTCGGCCCACAGAACTCCGCACACCATCGCAGCCGCCGTGCCCAGAAACGCTCGTATCCGATGCTGCATCGCCGAACCTCCGTTCATACACTGTACCGATGGATTCGACTCTGGGCCGCGAATCATGGCGAGAACTCCTCGCACCTGGTGACGCACTGATCGGGATGACTCATGTCCATGCGTTGCCGGGGACGCCGGGGCACACGCTCTCAATCCCATCCATTGTCGAGCGAGCTGTGCGCGATGCCGTGACGCTGCGTGATGCCGGATTCGATGCGGTGATCATCGAGAACATGCACGATGCGCCGTACGTGCACGGTCCTCGTCTCGGCCCGGAGATCACCGCGTGTATGACCGCCGTGACGTCGGCCGTCCGATCAGCCGTGGACGTTCCACTTGGCGTCCAAGTCTTGTCGGGAGGCAACACGCATGCACTCGCGGTGGCGAAGGCATGCGGCGGTGCGTTTATCCGCTGCGAGAACTTTGTCTTCAGCCATGTCGCGGACGAGGGGCTTCTATCCGAGGCTGAAGCCGGGCCTCTCTTGCGATACCGCAGGATGCTGCAGGCCGTGCAAGTAGGCATCTTCTGTGACATCAAGAAAAAGCACGCTTCGCACACGATCACGGGTGATGTTTCGATCGGCGACGCTGTCCAGGCGGCCGCGTTCTTTCGGGCCGATGCGGTGATCATCACCGGCAGTCACACGGGTCAGCCGACCTCGGTCGCGGATGTGCAACAAGCAGCAGCCGCGTCTGAGCTCCCGGTTCTGGTCGGATCAGGAGTCAACGTCGACACCGTCGCCGCACTTCTTGAGCACGCCGACGCGCTCATCGTCGGGAGCGACATCAAGCACCACGGTCTGTGGTCAAACGACGTCGACCCTGCTCGCGCATGCGCGATCGTCGCCGCAAGGGATCGGGTCAGCCGCCGCTAAGCAGGACGACCGCAAACTGTGTGTTGTCATCGCGCCACTGGTCGCGGACCGCGAGCCCGCAGCTTGAAGCGAGCGCCTCTATCCGCTCCGCCGTATACTTGTGCGATTCTTCGGTCTGGATCCCATCGCCGCATGCGAGCGTGAGTCGTCCCTTGCCGAGCGCGATCGTGAGCCATGTGCATGCCCTGCGCGAGGTCACGATCGAGCTCGG
>JBCBMF010000404.1:0-1458 GCA_039822905.1 Planctomycetota bacterium | reverse complement strand
CATGCCGAAATCGACCAGGTTTGAGACAAACCGCCCATGACCTGCCGCCTGATAGGGGCCGCCCATGACCCCGAAGGGTGCGGCGATGCGTTCGCCCTCGGCGATCATGCGCCGGCGGTCGACGCGGGGGCGTTCCCACTTCCTTTTCAGGATGCGAGTGGGCGTGCGTCCCCAACGGCACTCCGCGAGATCAAGGAGACCGGTTGTAACCACGCGCGGGTAGTCCTGGTCGCGGCAGGCACAGGACGGGTCAACATTGGCGTCTTCGACCAGAAAGCCGTCAAGTCCATAAAACTGATTGCGAAAGTCGGCCGTTGCTATTGCCCGCTCCGCGATGGTGCGACCGGTCTTCACGACGAGTTCGGGAATCCCGCTCGCGGATGCGACCAGATGTGCCCAGGTTTCGAGGCCCGCGAGCTCGTCGTTGTCAATCTCGATTGGCTCAAGGGCGTCGAACGATCCTTTCGCTGTTCGAAAGAGCTGCCCTCTCCGCGGACCGTCGACGTGAATCGTCGGTGCGCAGGTATAGATGTTCGCGTTCTCGAACACGTGCTCGTTCGAGACCCAGAGCGCAACCAAGGAGCCCAACGAAGTCACGGCCTCACGCACCCGCCTCGCGTCCTTCGCCGCGAGGAGCGACTGGGGTTGAACGAGAGTCACGCGACCACCTTCGCAAACAAGGAGTGTTGCGAGCATGAGGAACGCGGCAGAGAGATCGGTGTAGCCGCGCGCGCATCCATTCAATCGCTGCTGGATAAGAGCAGCCGATCCTTTCGCTGCGACGGTCGCGCTTTCGAGCTGGTTGAGAAAGGGCGGATTCCCGATGATAACGTCGAAACCAAAGCGCAACGGGGCTGAGCGACTCGGATGCATCCATCTAGTGATCTTCCCACCTGGTGGTTGGAGCTCGGCCGCTGCTCTTCCAGGCGGGCCAAAGACCTCGGGGAACTGCAAGTGCCAGTGGAAGAACTGGTAGTGCTGCGCCAGTCGTCGGATCTCTTCTCTCACCCATGGAGCAATCGCGCTGGGATCCTGCTCAATGGTTCTGTAGACAGCTTCTGTGATCGCGTCCCACGGTCCCGGCACGCCGACAATCGCGTCCGGGGTATCGGTATCGTGCTTGTGCCACACGAATGCGGCGCACCACGCGTCCGCGAGCATCCGGGCATGTTCGCCGCGCGTGGGTTGCTCCGGCCCTGAACACTGCTCGGCGGGCTCTGTGATGCTGAGATCCACGCCGATAGCTGCCCGATCATCACATCGCTCTTTTGCTCCGCGCTCGTTCGTATTTCGTTTCTCGTAGTATCGAACGACCTGCTTGTCATCCCCGGTCGAACAGACGAACGCTTCATTTGGGATGCCGGCTGCGAGCAGTTCGGGGGTTGCTCCCAGCAGGGCGTCGCCGACCTTGATGTGATCATTGAGACACGTCAGCGGAGCGCCCGGATCCCTCGCCTC
>JBCBMF010000403.1:0-1469 GCA_039822905.1 Planctomycetota bacterium | reverse complement strand
GCTCGGCGGCGTGCGATTGCGCACGGCGAATCGAGATCCGTGCCGCGGATCAGCGACCTGTCGCACTTTCACGCGTCGGCGGCCGGCAAGCTTGAGCTTGACATGATGGGCACGCACCAGATGTCCGAGAAACAAGTCCTCGACGCGATCCTGGCCGAGGCGATCAAGGACGTGTTCGAGGAGTACGTCACCGAGCACGGCCTGCACGAGATCGCGGACATCTTCGGCGAGGGCGTGCAGATCGAGGTCGGCGACATGCTGCCTTCGAGTGATTATGCCGAGCGGCTCAAGAGCTGCCCGCCGGCGTGGGAGAAGGCGTTCGAGGTGAACCCGGCCGAGGACATCGCGGTGCGTGCGAGCTGCGTCGAGTTTGTCTTGGCGGGCCTGTGGGCGACGGACCGGATCAGCCGGGCCGAGCGGCACGGGCGGATCGAGTACGAGACGTGAAGCGCGCCGTCAAACGCAAACCCGGCGGTCTCATTCACTCGTACCAGAAGTACGACCCGGGGACATTCCCGTCGCCGACGGCGCCGCCGCCGGATGTCGCGGGCGCGGCGTTCGATCACATGCTCGCGTTCGGCTCGACGCGGAGGCTCACCGAGGAAGAACTCGCCAACGCGATCAAGCTGGACCCGTCGATGATCGGCGGGCTCGGGCCGTCGCTCGAAGCACTCATCGCGATGCTCGAGGAGCGGAAGCGCAAGATCCTCGGGACGTACGACGGCTCGCGCGTGCACGACGAGGCGACGAGCGTGTACGCCGAGCGGGCGGCGACGGCCCGGCCTCCCAAGATGCTGGAGGACGAGTTCAGGCGCGTATCGCGGCTCAAGCAGCTGCGCGACATGGAGAACCTGTGGTACGCGGCCGACTCGCTCGACAGCGAGGACGCGGACAGGTTTAAGGCCGACCTGCTCAAGCTGCGCGACGACCTCGGGAACCTCTACCAGATCGACGAGCTCGTCGGGAAGTACGAGTTCACCGGCAACGAGCGGATGTCGATCGAGCAGGCGCTCGAGATCAAGGCCGAGCTCGAGAAGATCGACAAGCTGCTTGAGCAGCTCGAAGAGGCGATGGAGAACGCGCAGCTCGCCGTGATCGACATGGACGAGCTCCGCGAGTTTGTCGAGGATGCGGATGTCGATCAGCTGGAGCAGTACGCCGAGCAGGTGCAGGATCTGCTGCGGCAAGAGATGGAACGCCAGGGCATCGAGCGCGACGCGGACGGGTCGTACCGGCTGACGCCCAAGGCCCTGCGGATCTTCCAGAGCCGATTGCTCGAAGAGATCTTCAGCGAGCTCGACGCCGCCCGGTCCGGCCGCCATGATGGGCCGATCGTCGGCGAGGGCTCGGTCGAGATGCCCAAGACCCGGCAGTACGAGTTCGGCGACTCGCCCGCGCACCTCGATGTGCCGCAGACGCTGACGAACGCGGTGATCCGAGATCCGTTCTCGAAGCGAGTCCGCGGCGAG
>JBCBMF010000402.1:0-1487 GCA_039822905.1 Planctomycetota bacterium | reverse complement strand
AGCATGAACTTCGCCCAATCGTCCGGGTAGGTCTCAGGGTCGTAGGTCGGGTTCGGGCATTCGCGCGGCAGCCAGGTCATCGACTCCCGCAGCAACGAACGATCGCTCTCGGTCAACGCATAGCCCGGAACCTCGGGCACGAGCTCGGGGCGGAGTATCGATATCAGCGAATCCTGCAGTGCACGCAGCTCGGCGCGATTGGAATTGGCGAAGTTCTTCGGCCGTTCCAGACGACCATCGCCGATAAGCTCGGCGCCGCCAACCTCGAGCCCCGGGACACCGGCGTTGTCGATCCGCATCTCGCTCACGCGGGGCTCGATCACAGACACCGCCCCGTCCTCGCCGCCGAGAACGACACGCGGCGCAGCCCGGTTCTGCTCGGCCGTGCGTGCGATCGCGAGACGATGATTGATCACAACACCATCGAAACCCGCCTCGCGAGCGGACGTGTTCAGGCGTTCGTGGCCCACGAGGTCGTACAACCGGTTGAACGCACGATTATCCGAGACAACGAAGAGCTTCCGGATCTCGTGCGCAGCGGTGATCAAGCCGCCGTTCGCGTTGGAGTCGTCGCTCGCGTCCGGCCCGCCGCCCTCGGCACCCTCGCCGTCGGGAGGCCAGATGGCCAGCGGCGTATCTGCATCGGCGTCATCAATGGTCCCCAACAACTCAAGTGCCGACGCCGCCGCGAAGAGTTTGATCGTGCTCGCCGGGTAGAAGTAGGCCGACCCGAGCCGGTAGCCGCTGCGTCGGATCGCCGGCCCTTGCGGCGTTTCGAGAACCTCACCCAGCAGAATCTGCAACCGATGAGTCTGCGGATCATCAACGATGGCGCGGACCCCGTCGTGCTCAAGCAGCGATGCATCCCTCAGGATCTCGCCGATCAGTCCCGGCTGGATGACGTCCTGTGATCGCGCGTCGAACGCGAACACGAAGATGATCAGAACAAGCAAGGCGGTGCGCATCATCATGACTTCTCCTCGTGCGAACGCCAGACGGGCGGCCGATCGTGGCGAATCAGGTCATCGAAGCTCTGTCGCTCTCGGACCACGCCCCATCGATCGCCATCGACGAGCACCTCAGCGGGCTTGGGGTGCTCGTTGTAGTTCGACGCCATCGACATGCCGTATGCGCCGGCGTCGAACACCGCGATCGCGTCACCGGCTTCGATCGGCGGGAGCGGCCGCTCGCGGGCGAGAAAGTCGCTTGACTCGCAGAGCGGCCCGGCAACATCCGCAACCCGCTCCGCGCCAGTGCGATTCCGCACGGGTTCGACGCGGTGGTGTGCTTCGTACAGCGCGGGTCGCGCCAGCGCGTTCATCCCCGCGTCGCACAGCGCGAACGACCGGTGCACATTATCTTTAACGTGCATCACCCCGACCACGAGAAGACCGCCGCCGGCCGTAATCACTCGGCCGGGCTCGATCAGGATCCGAGTTCCTCGTTCGATCTCATCGCGGATGCTGTTCGCACGGCCATCGGCGATG
>JBCBMF010000401.1:0-1500 GCA_039822905.1 Planctomycetota bacterium | reverse complement strand
CGGTTCTTCCGTGCGTTTGGGATGAACGCGATCGCCATCTACTTTGTGAACGAGATGCTTTTCAAGATGGTGTTTACCAAGTGGTCGATGCCGCTCTTTGAGTCAGACAACACAATCATTGGTGCTCTGTACGGCTGGCTGCGCGACGACCGCATCGCTGGCACGCAGCTCGACACGATCGTCGGCAGCTGGGCTTTCGCTGTTGTCTGGCTTCTTGGATGCTGGCTGTTCGTTCGGCACCTCGATCGGCGCGGCTTGTACATCCGCGTCTAGCGATGAGGGCGTTCAGGGATCGACCGCCGGCAGCAGGACGTACGCGGTACCACGCGCGCGCCTTAGCCACACTTCGCTCAGATCGTGCGCCGGGTACACGCGGCGAGCCTCCGTTTCAGTCGAGAATGCAGGATCGAGAACGATCGCATCGCCTTGTTCGGTTAGACCCGTCAGCACAATGATGTGGCCTTCCGACGCGTCGTAGTCCATGCCACGGACCTCGCCCTGGGCCGCACGAAGACTGATTGCGATCGGTCCAACGTTCCCGAGGTGCGCCCGCACCTCGGTCCAGTCGCCGAATCGATGCAGGCGGCCCGGCACGCCGTAGGAAAACGCGACCTGAATCGCCCGCGGCCAGACGCCGTACAGGTCATGCTTCGCGTCGTATACCCGATCGATCATCTCTCGGTAGTCAGGCACCTGCCCGCGGTGCGCGAGCAGCATGCCGAGAGAGGTCGGGCTACACAGCCGCGACGCGAGCGAAGGGTCATCGTCGATCGCCATGCGTCGGAAGGGCGCATCGACGGTGATCGCGTCGCCGGGTGACGCGTCAAGGACTCGATCGCGATCGCGCCGGCTCGTGACAACATCGACGCGGTGCAGAGCCGGCCACGAGCCAGCGTCTCCGGCAGATGCGACAATTCGCACCCGCAATCGCTCGACCGGATCGTCGGCGATGAGCTCATCGATCGCGATGCGGCCGCCCGGCCAACTCGTCGGCAGTGTCTCCGCACCCTTCGGCTCGCCCCACTCGGCGATAGGCATCCATTCGGACCAGTCACCGCCCGACGGTACCGCGACATCGGCACGCACGAACTCGCCATCTGCAACCACCGCGTTGAAGCTTACGACCGCATTTGTGAAGGGTGACTCGGGCTCGATGACCCACTCGCCGAGCGACGTACCGACGGACTCATCAGCTTCAAGCGATGTCGCATCGTGCTTCCAGCCGTCTGCATTGAGCAGCAATCGCCGTGCGGCCACGCGACCGAGCGCACGCCAGAACGGTATGGCCTTCGTGTCGTACTCGTAGACGTTGTCATTGAGAGTTTCGTTCTCATTTGTGTAGACCGTTCCAGCGAGAAAGAAGCCCCGACCCGAACGCTGATCCTCGATGTAGGCCGTCTCAGTCGTGAATCCGTACGCAAGACCGATCTTGTTGCTGTACCGGATCGCGTCGGCTAGCACAACCTCGCGGATGCCCTCGAGCATGAACTTCGCCCAATC
>JBCBMF010000400.1:0-1523 GCA_039822905.1 Planctomycetota bacterium | reverse complement strand
CAACGCCAGTCGTATCTGGATCACAAACACGTAGAGCAGCAACCCAAAGTTGAGAAACGCGGCTGTCCGGCCGATGTTCTGCACGTAGATGCTTAGCCGAGAATCGCGCACACGCCTCTCCGATCACCACACGCGGCATTCAATGCCACGAAGCAAAGTGCTCACATGGACCAAGCGGCAGCAGCAACACTCACACCACCCGATCCTCCTTCGCGATCCCGAGCGCCGGCCGCACGTCGATCTGCACGTACGACGTCTCCTTGATCGTGTCCCGCTGCATGCTCTCGGCCTCGGCCGCATCAACATAATCAGAGTGGCACGACGCCTTGCCTTCCTCGGCCGCTCCGGCGTCAACGCCGGCCCCATCCCCGGTTGGGCCGCGGCGCTTGGCGGTCTTCTTGACCTTGCTCGCGAGCTTGTGGATCTCGTCGGGGTTCAGGTAGCCGCGCTGCTCGAGGATCTTCTGCTGCTCTTCGGTGAGCGCGTCGGACTTCTTTGAGCCGCCTGCCTTGCCGTTGAAGCCGACGCGTTCGAAGCCGTCGGCCTTTCCAGATGCAAACTCCTGGATCTCCTTGGAGATGCGGACGCTGCACCAGTCGTGGCCGCACATGGCGCAGAAGTCGGTGTCGACGTCGAGGTCCTCGTCGTGGTACGCGCGGGCGGTGTCGGTGTCGAAGGCGAGCTCGAAGTGCTTCTCCCAGTTGAGCGCGGCCCGGGCCTTCGTCAGCTCATCGTCCCAGTCGCGGGTGTTGGGGATGCCGAGCGCGACGTCGGCGGCGTGGGCCGCGATCTTGTACGCGATGCAGCCCTCTTTCACGTCGCCCTTCTTCGGAAGACCAAGATGCTCCTTGGGCGTGACGTAGCAGAGCATGCTCGCGCCGTGGTAGGCGGCGTTGGTCGCGCCGATGCAGCTGGTGATGTGGTCGTAGCCCGGGAAGACGTCGGTGACGAGCGGCCCAAGCACATAAAAGGGAGCCCCGTGGCAGAGGCGGCGCTGGAGCTTCATATTGAACTCGATCTGATCGAGCGGCACGTGGCCCGGGCCCTCGACCATGACCTGGACGCCATGCCGCCAGGCGCGCTCGGTCAGCTCGCCGATGGTTTCGAGCTCGGCCAGCTGGGCATCGTCCGACGCGTCGGCCAAGCCGCCCGGCCGCATGCCGTCGCCGATCGAGAACGTGACATCGTGCCGCCGCATGAGCTGGCAGATGTCGTCCCACATGTCGTACATCAGGTTGTCTTTGTTGTGCGTGAGCATCCACTTGGCGAGCAGCGAGCCGCCGCGGCTGACGATGCCGATCAGGCGGTTCTTGACGTACTTCAGGTCCTTCTTGCGGACGCCGGCGTGGATCGTGAAGTAATCGACGCCCTGCTGCGCCTGGTGCTCGAGCGTCTCGAGCACGGTCTGCTCGTCGAGGTCCTCGAGCTTCTTGCCGATGATCATGCTGTAGATCGGGACGGTGCCGATGGGAACCTTCGAGTTCTTGAGGATGGCCTCGCGGCAGGCGTCGAGGTCGCCGCCG
>JBCBMF010000399.1:0-1589 GCA_039822905.1 Planctomycetota bacterium | reverse complement strand
CCTCGAAGCCACTACCCAGACTCTCCTCGACAGCGTCGACGAGGCGGCCCGTCTCATCTACGAGCGCGATCGGGGTCGTCTCGGCCTCGTCGAGCAGCACGAAGAAGAAAATCGGGAGCACGAACATCGCCGCGAGCAGCACGGGCGCGAGCAGCGTGGTCAGGATGAACCACTTCGAGCGGATGCGGCGCTTGTACTCGGTTTGCGCGATCAGGGTGAGGGACATGACGAAGCGAGAACAGGGACGTGGGTGAAACGGCTCGGCGCGAGGCGATGGCAGCTAGAGACTCACCGGCGCGTTGAGGTCCGAACTCACCCCCCGCTCAACAGCCAGCTTGTAGATCACATTCAGCGGCAGTTCGTGTAGCTCGAAGTGGGACACGTCGGCGCCGGCGTTGAGCGCTGCCTCCAAGACCTGCCGTGCAGGCGTCGCGTCGGCCAGCAGCACCTCGGCGGCGCCACGGCTTCGCGACTCGACCGTGACCAGCCGCTGCTGCTGCAACCTGTCGAGCCACGCGTCGGGGCCGTCGAAGCGCACCGTGAGCGTGTTCGACCCGAATCGTCGTTTTACGTCGCGCAGCGCGCCGGAGAGTACCACCTCGCCCTGCGCGATCAGGCACACGTCGTCGCAGAGCTTCTCGACCTGCTCCAAGCGGTGCGAGGCGAAGAGGATGATGCGGCCGTCGGCGCGGAGTTCTTGGATGATGTCGCGCAGCAAGTCTGCGTTGATCGGGTCGAGGCCGCTAAACGGTTCGTCGAGGATGAGCAGGTCTGGCGCGTGCGCGATGGTGGCGACGAACTGCACCTTCTGCTGCATGCCCTTCGAGAGGGCTTCGACCTCCGCGTTCCACTGGGCACCAAGTTCGAGGCGCCCCATCCAGTCGCGACACGTTCTCTCGGCGTCTGACCGCCGCATGCCCTTCAGCTGCGCGAGATAGACGAGTTGCTCGCCAACCTTCATCTTCTTGTACAGCCCGCGCTCTTCGGGGAGGTAGCCCATCCGGCGCTGCGAGGCCGGCCCGACAGCTTGCCCACCCAGGGTCACCGACCCCGCGTCCGGTACCGTGATGTACGTGATCATCCGGATCGTGGACGTCTTCCCTGCCCCGTTCGGACCGAGCAGCCCGAAAATGCGCCCGGGCTCGGCCGAGAAAGAGACACCGTCAACTGCGGTGAACGAACCGTAGCGTTTGACAACCTGATCGACGTGCAGCATGCTGGATGTACGCTTTGTTTCTCGTTGTTTTTCTTCTCTGTAAGACTCGACCACGGGTCATCGTCCCGTGGCCATGGTGCTGTAGCAATCATCCCGTGGCCATCGTGCGTCACACGTCCCCGTAGACGGCGGTGCGAAGCCAGTCGGCATAAGACACGGAGCAGTCGGCGAACAGCGGACGCGGGGGGCCGTGACGCATCGTAAAAGCGATCGCGAGGCGAAGCATGTTGACAAGCGGCTGCGTGTCGGCTTTCGACTCCGCGTCGTTGTCGAAGCCTTCGAAGCAGATCGAGCAGTATTCCTTGCCCTGGACGACGAGGCGCGTCAGTTCGAGGTCGCAGCCTTCGTCGGGCGCGTTCTCTGACGTGGCTTC
>JBCBMF010000398.1:0-1593 GCA_039822905.1 Planctomycetota bacterium | reverse complement strand
GTCGGCGGGCACGAAGCTGGTGCTGGCGGCCTCGACGAAGCTCGCGGGCAACGCAGCGTTTGACTTTAATGGTCTGCTGAGCGATGACGGTGAGGTCGGCGCGGTCGGCGACGATGGGCCGCTGCTCGGCGACGACGGCGAGATCCAGCAGGCGGCGTGAGGCCTCCCGCTGGTCGCGTTCGTCGTTGTCGACGGGAAAGGGTGAGCGACGGGGCTTGAACCCGCGACCCCCAGAACCACAATCTGGTGCTCTACCGACTGAGCTACGCCCACCGTCTGGGTGCGGCACGCGTGCCGCAGTGGGATAGTAGCCGCGTTCAACGGAGGCGAACCTCCGGGCACCGCGGGTCTTTCCCGGCGCTAGGCTTGTGTATACAACCTTGAGACGTCCGCTGCGGGTCTCGCCGCGGGCATGACGGAACACACAGCCGATGTGGGCCCTGGGCCCGCGCGTGAGGGAGTGCAGGGATGACCACCGCCGCGTTGAGCAAGCTTGATCTGTCCCCATCGCGGGCGTTCGTGAATCTGTCGTCTGCCGAGTTGGTCGAGCGGGCGCTCGCGGATCGAGAGGGGACGCTTGCGGCGAACGGGGCGTTGGTGTGTTCGACCGGTGAGCGGACGGGCCGGAGCCCGAAGGACAAGTACCTCGAGGACACGGCGGACATCCACGAGAAGATCTGGTGGGGTGCGGTGAACCGTCCCGTGACGGAGGAGCAGTTTGATCTTGCCGAGCAGATCGCGGTCGATCACCTGAACAAGGTCGAGAAGCTGTACGTGTTCGAGGGCTTCGCTGGGGCCGACCCGCAGCACAGGCTCGGCGTTCGCGTGGTGACGCAGTACGCGTGGCACAGCCTGTTCGCGTCGACGCTGTTCATCAAGCAGGGGAGCGCGGCCGCGGGCGAGAACGCGGAGTGGAACCACGACTGGACCGTGATCAACGCGGGCTGCCACAAGCTGACCAAGGAAGAGCAAGAACGGCTCGGCGTTGACAGCCACATCTTGGTCGTGCAGAGTCTGAAGCGGAAGACGGTAGTGATCCTCGGCACCGAGTACGCCGGCGAGATGAAGAAGAGCATCTTCTACGCGATGAACTACGACATGCCCGAGCAGGGCGTGTTCCCGATGCACTGCTCGGCGAACGTGGACAAACAAGACTCGTCGAACGTCGCGCTGTTTTTCGGTCTTTCGGGCACGGGCAAGACGACGCTGTCGGCCGACCCTCACCGGGCGCTGATCGGCGATGACGAGCACGGCTGGGGGCCGAACGGCGTGTTCAACTTCGAGGGCGGGTGCTACGCGAAGTGCATCAAGCTGACGCCCGAGGGCGAGCCCGAGATCTACGCGGCGATCAAGTTTGGCAGCGTGCTTGAAAATGTGGTTCTCAAGGGCAAGCGCGAGCCGGACTATTTCGACGACACGATCACCGAGAACACGCGCGTGACGTACCCGGTGGACTACATCCCGGAGGCGGTGATCCCGAGCATGGGGAGCCACCCGAAGAACGTGATCTTTTTGACGGCGGACGCATTTGGTGTCTTGCCGCCGGTGAGCAAGCTGACGCCCGAGCAGGCGATGTACTACTTCATCAATGGG
>JBCBMF010000397.1:0-1607 GCA_039822905.1 Planctomycetota bacterium | reverse complement strand
GGCAAGGTCATGCCAGAGCCGCCGTGATCGGCTCTCGGTGCCCGCGATGCTCATCGCCCAAGCCTCGCGTCTATCAGTGCGCGCATGTGTCGTACGAGCCGAGTCGCGATGGTTTCCGGCGGAAGCTCGATGCGGACGCGCCCCCTCCGCCCGTGCAGAAGACCGTCGGCTGCTTCCGGTTTGAGTTCGATCTGCGTGATCGGGCTGAGTGTCCGCCGAGGGTCTTGCGGGTCTTGAAGGATCTCGCCGCCCGTCGACGCCGCGAGCGCGGCAGTGGGCAGCTCGCGGGTGCCGGCGGGCCAGACGCGGGTCACCACTGCATCGATCTCTGTGCCGGCCGAGCCCCGCAGCCGAGCCGCGGCCGTCGTGCTGCCGGCGTCGAGCCTCGGCACAAGCCGCTGCGCGACGTCGTCGGTTGCGGCGGCGAGAAGTGTTGGGCCGGTCTCAGGCAGCACGAACGCGAGCACCTCGCCCTGCTTCACGAAACGCCCGATCCCTTGCTCGACGTCGTGGGCGCTTGATCGCGGGCTCACGATCCGGCCAGCCACCGGCGCGGAGATAGTCAGCGCCTCGACCTGGCGCTCCAAATCCGCCAGCGTCTCGCGTGCGATGTCGACGTTGGCCTGAGCAACCCGCTGTTTCGCGGGCAGATCCGCAGCGGCGGCGTCGAGAACCGCTTCCGCACGTCTCAGTCTCGCGGCCGCGGCGTCTCGCTCGCTGACCAGCGTCCGGTTCTCAAAGGTCAGAACCGGATCACCCGCCGCCACCGTGTCGCCCGGCCTCGCGTTGAGTTCGAGCAAGTACCCGTTGACTTCGGCACGCAACGCCCGAAGGCCGTCCCAATCAACGACGGCCGGCACCCGGGCGGATGCCGGCAACGGGAGGAAGAGCACACCAAGCACAAGCGGTAACAGAACACTGAGCGTCGCGCCGATCGCCCGGGGTCGGCGTCCAACGAGCTTCGGATTCGTTGCGAGGAACCACATCGCACCGACAAGCGGGAGCACGAGCCATACAAAGCTAAAGACGACCGCGAGCACGATCCCGAGTGTCAGGAACTGCCCGAGAATGATCAGCAGAATCGCGGTCACAACAGTGATTCGGTACGGGAAGGCGAGGGCGTGGAAGAGCAGCAGAAACTTCGCTTCGCTGCGACCGCGAACCGGCGGGGGCTTGTCGCCCACGATGCCGAACAGCTTCGTGAAGACCAGATGCTTCCACATGTCTTTCGCCCGGCTGGCAAGGTTGGGCGAGCCCGCAAGATCCGAGAGCACGTAATAGCCGTCGTACCGAAGCAGAGGGTTGAGGTTGAAAACGAAGGTCGTGACCCCGGAGATGACCATGATGTTGAACGCGGTCGTCCGTAACCCGCCGGGCTCGCTGTACGCCCACACGATTGTTGCGACGGCAGCCAGCGCAAGCTCAATGAGGATGCCACCCATCGCGACCAGCACGCGTTTCCATGTCTCCGGGAAACGCCAGGAGCTCGTCGCATCGCAGTAGGGCAGCGGCAGCACCACTGCGATGAGCATGATGCCGATCTCGGTGCACCGACCACCCATCGCCTTGCATGATGTTGCGTGCCCGAGTTCGTGCAGCATCCGGAT
>JBCBMF010000396.1:0-1628 GCA_039822905.1 Planctomycetota bacterium | reverse complement strand
CTTTATGCAATTCATGAAATGCATAAAGGAGATGTAGTCAATCTGGGTATCGGTATTCCCACGCTGGTAGCTGATCTCATCAAGCCAGAACACGGGATCATTCTGCACACCGAAAACGGAATGCTGGGCGTAGGGCCCGATGCGGTTCGTGAGAGTTGTACGAGTCAGCAAGAGCACACTCTGCCGAGCTATCTTGAGCTTGCCGAGCTAAACGGTATGGCGACCGGCGTGATCAGCACGGCGCGTTTGACCCATGCAACGCCTGCGGCAACGTACTCGAAAGCGGTAAATCGAGGCTGGGAGGATGTGAGCGATATGCCACCTGCTGTTGTTGCCGATGGGTGCGAAGACATCGCTGCACAGTTTGTGGGTTTGGCAGATCGCCTGAGCGCTCATTTCGGGATTGCAGTGGACGGTATCGAAGTCGCGTTCGGCGGTGGCCGACGGCATTTTCTCCCTGCCGACTCACGTTTCAATAGTCCGGATGCGTCCAGCGACGTCGAAGGTGATCGTACCGACGGCCGTCATTTGATCAATGAATGGCTCGAGCAGAATCCGGAAGGTCGCTATGTGATGGATCGTGACGGTTTCGATGCGATCGATACCAGCAAATCGGGACCTGTGTTGGGTTTGTTCTCCGAGTCGCATATGCGCTATTCAGCGGATCGACTCAACGATGAGGCGGGTGAACCGTCTCTTGCTGAAATGACGCGAACCGCCATTGAGCTGCTTCGGCAGGAGCCGGACGGCTTCTTTCTCATGGTAGAGGGTGGGCGGATCGATCACGCACATCATGCAGGAAGCGCGTATCACGCATTGCACGATACGCTGGCGTTGGATGCTGCGGTCGCTGTCGCCAGTGAGATGACCAGTGTTGAGGATACTCTGATTGTCGTCACCGCTGATCACGGACATGTCTTGACCATGGGTGGCTACGCCAAGCGCGGCAATCCGATCCTCGGTCTTGCATCTCGTGATGACGAACCCAATCTCGCGTCCGACAGTCTGCCGTACACCACACTGAGCTATGCGAATGGTCCCGGGATGCGGTTTTTCCCTGGGATCACGAGCCCGGATCAGGCACCGCGTCAGTTGGGTAAGCCTCGCGAGGCACGGGTTGATCTTTCGCAAGTCGACACCACCGCGCCTGGTTTCTTCCAGCAGTCTTTGGTGCCGTTACCCAGCGAAACGCACTCCGGTGACGATGTCGCTGTTTATGCTCGTGGACCGGGGGCGCAAACGCTCAATGGTGTTATCGAGCAGAGCGCCGTCTTCGATCTGTTGAACTCGGCGCGCAACGTGACGGAGCAAATCGATGAATAGGGGTTCTTGCGGGCTGATTCTAACGCTAGCGGCAATGATGCTAGTCGGCTGCCAGCACAGCAACGAAATCTCCCCGAGGGCGAAGGCTCGCAATGTGATTCTCTTCGTTGGCGGTGGCATGAGCACGACAACCGTCGTTGCCTCACGGATTCGTGCCGGCCAGCTCGAGGGCCGCAGCGGCGAAGAGAGCTGGTTGTCGTTCGAACAGTTTCCACACGTCGGGTTGTCAAAGACTTACAACGTCGATGCGCAGATCGCCGACTCGGCCGGCACGATGACCGCGATGATGACAGGCGTGAAAACTG
>JBCBMF010000395.1:0-1658 GCA_039822905.1 Planctomycetota bacterium | reverse complement strand
AGTCGGCGAACGCCATCGGCTTCTTACCCGCCGGCTGAACTTCCAACAGTTGCACCGCTCCGGTGCCGCATGCCACGACGCCGTTGTCCGCGTCGACCAGTTCACCGGAGCGGTGCAACTGTTGGAAGTTCAGCCGGCGGGTAAGAAGCCGATGGCGTTCGCCGACTTCGCGAGAGGCCGAGAGCTCAAGGTGGGTGCAGTGCTGAATCTGGATCTGAACAGGTGAAACACGCCATCGAGCAGTCTGACGTACAACTGCTTTGGGATCTGATCCCGGGGTGGCGTGCGCAATCGTCACCGACTGTGAGCCAAAACTCGCGTCGTTTTCCGAAGCAACGCCGGTCGCCGCCGAGTCAACCGTCGGCCGAAACGCGATACGAAGAGATGGCGCGCCAGATGCTGGCCGAGCATCGCGTGCGCGTTCGGAAGTGGCGGTCGTCTTCGAGCGGCGTCGCGTGGCAGGTCACATACCGCGACGGGACCGTGAGCCGTCTCATCGAGTCGCCTCGGCCACGCGGTCCCATCTCAGCCGCGATCTTCCTGCACGAGATCGGCCATCACGCGATCGGATTCGACCGCTACAAGCCCCGCTGCCTCGAAGAGTACCACGCGTGGATGTTCGCGCTCGAGCAGATGGGCCGCTGGAAACTCAACATCACCGAGCGCGTGCACGATCGCGTTTATGATTCGTTGCACTACGCGGTGCAGAAGGCCAACCGCCGCGGCCTCAAGCGACTGCCGGCGGAACTCGCACCGTACTGCCAACCTCGCCGCCGCTGTTCAAATGTGCCATGAAGCACTGCAAAAGAAGCACCGGGCCGCTCGTGCGACCCGATGCTTCTGCGTATCGAATAGCGGGGGCAGGATTTGAACCTGCGACCTCCGGGTTATGAGCCCGACGAGCTACCAGGCTGCTCTACCCCGCAATCTGGACTGAGAGGCTAGACCACCTCCGATCGAGTGTCAACGAAACGCCAACGTCAATCCTGCGCGTAGCATCGCAGATGACTGAAACGCTTGCCGGCTCGGACGCGGTGAACACCCTGCTGATTGGCGGTGGTGCAAGAGAGCACGCTCTGGCGAAAGCTCTTCGCGGATCAGCAGCGATCGCGGATCTGCACGTCACGCACGCCGCGAACCCCGGGATCGCGGCCCTCGGCCGTGCGGTTGATGTGCCCGTTGAGAGGTCGCAGCTGTACAGGCTTCAGCAGTACTGCGATCAGCACAACATCGGCCTGGTTGTCATCGGCCCCGAGGCGCCGCTCGCCGACGGTTTCGGCGACGCGCTCCGCACAGAGTCCCGCATGGTGTTCGGCCCGGATGCCGATGGTGCACGAATCGAGTCCGACAAAGCATGGGCGAAGCAACTCATGCGTTCGGCCTCGATTCCAACGGCCGAGGGACGGTCGTTTACGAACGCCGAGGCGGCGATCCGCTTCCTAGAGAGCCGAGACGAGCCGCACGTGGTCAAGGCCACCGGGCTCGCGGCCGGCAAGGGTGTGCTCGTGCCGAATTCGCTGGACGAAGCCGTCGCGTTCGTGAACGCGTGCATGGTCGACAAGCGGTTCGGGGACGCGGGCTCGGCTGTGCTGGTCGAAGAGCTGCTTGAAGGGCCCGAGGTGTCCCTCTTTGCCTTGGTTGACGGGCGGTCGATCTAC
>JBCBMF010000394.1:0-1671 GCA_039822905.1 Planctomycetota bacterium | reverse complement strand
CAGCGCTGCCGAGGGCGTGCGCAGGAGCTGGTCGAGCGTCTGGTCGTCTGTGTCGGTAAGGTTGGCAAGGTTGTCGTTCGTCAGCCCTCGCACGCCGTGCCGCATGCCGAAGATCGTGCCGACGGCATCGTTCCCGCGCAGCCCCTTGATCGCGCCGACGAGGCTGGCGTTGATGACGGCGGTGGGGCCGCCGGACTGTCCGATGACGGCGTTTCCTTCGATGGGTCCGGAGTCGCTGGCCATTGTTGGGCTCCAAAGGCGGTTGAGAATGCAAAGTCGCTCTGCGCGATGGTAGAAGCGTGGCGCGGCCGTCGGCCTTTGGCTAGGCTGACGGTGAAGACCCGCAACACGGGTCTCGGGAGCCATTCATGCGAAAGCCGACCCTGTTCGCCGTCGCGGCCGCGATGCTGTGCGCGAATCTGAGCGCGCAGCCCACGGGCAACCGCCCGCTCGTCGAGCCTCAGAACGGCCCGCGCGTGGTTGACCCGGGTCGGCACCTGATCATCGGCGGCACCGTACACATTGGCCCGGGCGAGTCGATCCCGGCCGAGCAGATCCCGGTCATCCGCATCGAAGACGGCCGGATCGCGGCGGTCATCACAGACTCGCGCATGGCCGCGATCGACCCAATCGGCTTCCGCGTATGGGAACTCGACGAGGACGACCACGTGTACGCGGGCTTCGTCGAGCCGTGGTTCGAAATCGATGGTCACGAATTGGATGAGGATCGCCCCGGTCGGCACTGGAGCCACCACGTCACGCCCGAGCGGGACATCCTGGACGGCGCTGGTCTCGGCGAGAGCCACCGCGAGTCTCTCCGCAAGCTCGGTTTCGTTGCGGCGGCGATCGCCCCCGACGGCGGCATCTTCCGCGGTCACGGCGCGGTCGTGTCGACGGGCGATGTGCCCGAGAACACCGCGAGCGATCGGCCGACGGTGTACAGCTCGCAGGCTTTCAACACGATGGACTTCGTCAGCAGCGGCTGGGGCGGGACCATCAGCTACCCGACGAGCCAGATGGGCGCGATCGCGATGATCCGCCAGGTGCTCAGCGACCTCGGTTGGCAGCAGGCCGCCCGCGACACGGGCCAGGTCATCGCACCGAACGCGCTCGATGCGCTCGCGCGGAGTGACCTGTTCGTCTTCGACACCGATCACGAGCAGGAAATCCTGCAGGCCGATGCGCTGTTCGAGGGCGTCGATCAGATGATCGTGGTCGGCTCGGGCACGGAGCTGCGCCGGCTCGATGCGATCGCGGCCACGGACCGCCCGCTGATCTTGCCGCTGCGGTTCCCGCGGAAGCCTGATGTCTCAAGCGTCGGTGAGGCAGACCGCGTCGATCTCGAGACGCTGATGCTCTGGGAGCAGACGCCGGCAACGGCGGCGCGCGTGGCCGACATCGGCATGACCGCCGCGCTGACCAGCAGCAAGAGCCGCAAGCGGGGCGACTTCCACTCGAACCTGATCAAGGCCATCGAGCACGGGCTGAGCCCGGACGATGCGCTCGCGATGGTGACGACCGTCCCCGCGGCGATGCTCGGTGTTGACGACCGGCTCGGCCGGATCGAGCGTGGTCGGCCGGCGAGCCTCGTTGTCGCGAGCGAGTCGTTGTTCGATCCGAGTGCCGACGATCCAGAGATCCGCGATGTGTGGGTCGAGGGTGTGCGCTACG
>JBCBMF010000393.1:0-1680 GCA_039822905.1 Planctomycetota bacterium | reverse complement strand
CATCTTCGAGGGTGACGACTCGGTCTTCGACACCACCGGCACCGACGGCGTCGCGGACCTCCAGCTCGAAGAGCTCGACTCCGCCGAGATCACCATCGAGTTCCGCACACGCTTCGAGGGCCTCGATCCCGACATCGCCGACTTGCTCGGACTTCTTGAGCAGAACACCATCCGCATCGAGCTGCTGAGCCTGACCGGCAACGGCTCACGCATCGCACTCGGATGCCCCGCCGACACCAATGAGAACGGCGAGATCGACTTCGGCGACTTCAACGCCTGGGTCAGCCTCTACAACGCCGGCGACTACCGCGCCGACCAGAACCTCGACGGCGCTGTCACCCCAGGCGACTTCAACGCCTGGCTGCTCGCGTTCCAGTCGGGCTGCTGAGGCCCACGGCGGCCCGGACTCCAGGACCCAAGACACGACCTTCCATCTCATGTGGAACCGGCCGCACGTCGCCCAAGTACGGCGTGCGGCCGTTTTTACGCGTTCACACCTCAGGTCTTGACTGATTGCGACAAGGTCTCAATACTACCGCTGAGACAAGATCTCAGCAGTGTGAAGTATCCCTGCTGGCAAGGAGAGAGACATGACAAAGACCGTTGCACTGCTCGCCGCGGCGAGCACCGTTTCCGCCGTTTCTGCCCAGAGCTTCATCGACACCAACCTCCCGGGCGTCACCGACTTCGACGCCTGGAACAGCGTCTCGCTCAGCCGGTTCAACCCGGCCGTCGGCGGCAACCCCGCGTTCCCGGCCGGGCCGTTCGACACGTTCCAGCCCTGGTTCGGCTCGATCAACTCGTCGCTGCAGACCCTCGACGACCAGGGCACGCCCGATGTGACCGATGACATCGGCGTCGAGTTCGACGCGACCGGCGACGCCGGCTTCACCAAGATCTCCGGCGCGGGCTACCCCGCGAGCGCGAGCATCTACGCCGGCTTCCTGCCGGGCACCAACGGCTCGTTTAGCGCGTTCGACGCCACTGCGATCGCAGACATCGAGACCGTCGTCCTCCAGGTCAACGTCGGCCGGGGCGACGCCGGCTCGCTCGACGCAGCCGCGTTCGAGCTGTTCGTGAACGGCGGCGGCTCGGGCATCGCGCCCGTGCTGACCCAGATCTCGTCGAGCGGGGTCGTGACCGACCCGACCGTGGGCGACATCATCGCCGACGCCTGGCTCGTCCAGTGGGATGTCCGCGGCCTGGGCCCAATCACCTCGTTCGACGCCCAGTTCAGCACGGTCGGCACCAGCTCGACCATCCGCGGCATCCAGCTCGACCAGGGCTCGCAGTTCGTGCTCGTGCGCTTGCATGCGCGCGTCGAGGCCGATCGCGTCGCCGCCGTCGAACGGCGTGCCGTCGGCGCCGCGCACGAACAGCTCGACGTCGAACGCCTCGTTGAGCGGGATGGGGCCGCCCGCGTGCACGACGTCGACCTCGAACGTCCCGCGCGCGGACGCCGCGCTGAGCGTGAGCGCGTCGGCGACGTGCGCGGCCGGGGAATCCGCGGACGCCGTCGGATCGTTCGACTCCGACGGCGCGTCGCCGCCGCCGCACGAGGCCAGCAGCGCCGCGGCCAGCGCGGCCGCGATCGCGCTCTTCGTCCGTGTCATCCTGTCCATCGAGAAGTCCGCGCGCCGCCGCCTCAGCGCCGCCGCAGAGGAGCGGTGTACAGCCGAC
>JBCBMF010000392.1:0-1687 GCA_039822905.1 Planctomycetota bacterium | reverse complement strand
GGTCAAGAGAGATGGCAGAACAACCTCTCCAGTGTCTTGTGATACTGGCCTGATTGTGACAGCTCGCCCCGCGAGAGTATTGGAAAAAACATCCCGCTACACCGGTAGATGATTGAATGACTTCTTCTCGCAGCGGGCGTACTCGGCTGGGGTCATGCCAGTGAGTTGTCGGAAGTCGTTGATCATGTGAGACTGATCAAAGTACCCGAACTCTATCGCAGCATCTGCGAAAGAGTGTGTGCGGGCTGGGCTCTGGAGATGGTGCAGTACCGCTTCCAAGCGTGCAATCCGGCAGAAGCTCTTCGGGGTAAGTCCGACTTGCTTCGAGAATCGGCTACGAAATTTTTTGCCTGACCAACCAATTTTCTTGGCAGTATCGGAAACATCACAGTTCCCAGAGCGATGCATAAAGAGCCTGACTGCGTAGTCGATTTCTACACAATGCAGCCGAGATGGGCGGCTGCAAAGCAGCTGATCTGTGAGAAACTTCTCCAGCACTTTGAACCGCTCTTGTATGTCCGCAGCAATACCGAGTTCGAGCCGAAGAGCATCCGCTTGCGGGCCGAGAACCTGTGCAAAATCAATCTGAGAAGGGCCAATCTCGTCGATGGGAACGCCAAGCACTGCAGCCGCCGCTCCTGGCTTGAAGTGAACGCCCATATCGTCGTGCGGGAAGTCGAGATCCAAAACAACCGGTGAGGTGCGTAGGCCGCATACCACACCTCGTGTGTTCATCGAGAGTACTCGCTTCTGGGCAGCGTCCAGAAGGCGGTATGGCGAGTTGTGCAGAGCGATGACCATTTCGGCAGATGTCGACGGGAGAACCAGTTCCCGCTCTGGGACAGGTTCAGCGCCGTTCACATGCCACAATACATCAACGTATTCGCGTAGGGGTGCAGCAGGGCGAAATGTGTGGAATCGGCCCATGTTCATGCCCTCGTTCATTCGAGTGGTTGCGTGTGCTGTACCGTCGACTCCTTTACCCAAACGAATGGTACAGGGTTTTCCTGGCCAATCGGTCTTCGCGAAAGCTTGTCTGAACGCTCAGTAGTCCCGGGATGGCTAATGGGCGATTCGGCATGGAGCCATAAGCTGTATCTCCAGGCTGCAGAGGCAGATGTGAGCAGCGAAAAGTCCAACCGGTATCCAGTAAATGGGAACGATCTGAGGGTGCCGGTACGCTTCTGGACTTTCCGTGCCTGCGATAGGCATGAGTGCATTCTCGGATCTCACTCTGGCAGACGCTTATTCACCGCCTCGCAAGGTCCACGACCTCACGCGCTCGGTCCCGACCCGACAGCGCCGCGACATGGACGTACGCCCAGTCGTGTCCGGCGTAGGCCTCGCCAGCGAAAAACACTCGGTCATCCAGGCTCTGCGCCAGAACGTGCGCCGCGTTGGGGTCGCCGAAGAAGTCCGAGTAGGTTCCTTTGATGAACGGTTCGCGGCTCCAGTCTTGCGTGATGTGCTTTCTGTATGCCGGAGTTGCTGCCCCGGAAAACATGCTGTCGAGTTGTGAGAGTAGCAAGCGGATCAGTGCATCATCGTCCTCGATTGAGGTGAACGATGCGCCTGAAGCTCCGTGACAGAAGAAGCCGAGTACATTCCGGTCCGTGTCGTGATCGAGCGCCGCGTTGTAGAAGATCGCTTCGCCCTCACGGTCATTTGTCGAACCAGGTAACTCGAT
>JBCBMF010000391.1:0-1693 GCA_039822905.1 Planctomycetota bacterium | reverse complement strand
CGCGTTCGCGGGCGACCGCATGTGGTACGCTGGTGACGTCAGCCACCGGAGCTCGGCATGGACCCGCTTCTGATCGCAGTCTGGGGTGTCGTTGGCGTCGCGACAATCGGCCTCGTGTGGTCTCTCTTTGCCGACCGCCCGCGTGGACGGCTGCGCTGTCCGAGGTGCTGGTACACGATCGATATGCCGACACGAACCGAGTGCCCCGAGTGCGGCCGAGCGATCACGAACGAACGCCAGCTGGAGCGCACACGCCGGCACCCATGGCGATCGGGGTTCGTTGCATTGCTGCTGATCGGGGCGATCTACGGCACGACATGCGTCGAGTCGATCCGCCGCGACGGCTGGCTGGGTGTCGTCCCGACGATTGCGCTGGTCGCGGTGACCGACGGCGAGGACGCCTGGAAGTGGCAGCAGGCCAGGCCGCCCAGCCGCGCTGTGGGCGTGTTGCTCGACCGGATGAAAGAGCACCGCTCGTCCCTCTGGTCGCGTCGATTGTGGGCGGCGAAAGCAGCGGACGCGATGCCCGAGATCCCGCCACCGCGTGTGCCGATCGAACTCGAGCAGACGGTTGTTCGCGTGTACGACCTTTCCGCCTTCGCCCCGCTTGTTCCGTTTCCACCCTTCGACCCTTCATCGGTGGTCGGGGTCCGACCCGCGGCGGTTCTGAACGACCGCCATCCGGCTGATGCCCGGGAGATCGTTCTCAGCGTCTGCCGGTTCGAGGCATGGCAGAGGCATGGCGGTGTTGAAGCAAGGGGCCGATTAGTTGGTGATCAGCTCATCGTTCGAGCAAGCGAGTCACACCAACGCGAAATCGATGACGTTGTCGCCATGCTCGCCGGACTGCCACGAAGGATCGGTGAACCCATCGATGTCGCCAAACCTACTCAAAGTCTGATTCGCTATGAGCTACCGATCAAGGTTCCTGTTGCAGACGTCACTGCTGAGACACAGGATCTGCTCCTCGAGTTGTGGCGTGATGTTCAGCTTGAAAACCGGAAAGACCTCTGGCAGGCATGGGGCGGGATGGAGGCTCAGGCGTACATCTTCCGAGACACCTTCGTCATCGAAACCACGCCCGATCACCACGCCGAGCTTGCTGCCTACATCGACGCGATGGCCGCCGACCGACCCAAGCTGGGACGGTGACAGCCGGAAGCTGCGGACAAACTTTTATTCGTTCGTCGCCACGCAAGCTACCTGAAACCAAGCCGCCTGTAGAATCATTGGAATGGCCGACGACGATATCACCGCGTCGATGGATGACCCGCAGCCGCGGCGGGATGTCCCGCACCAACAACAGATCGGCTCATTCCGCATCCTCGACCGGATCGGCGAGGGCGGCTTCGGCGTCGTCTACGAAGCTGAGCAAACCGAGCCCGTTCGGCGGCGGGTTGCGCTCAAGGTCATCAAGCCGGGCATGGACTCCGCCGCGGTCGTCGCCCGCTTCGAGGCCGAGCGGCAGGCGCTCGCGGTCATGGAGCACCCGTGCATCGCGCGGATCTACGACGGCGGCGTCACCAGCCCCGAACTCGGCAGCCGTCCGTACTTCGTCATGGAACTCGTCCGGGGCATGCCCATCACCGAGCACTGCGACAAGCAGCAGCTCACGATCGACGAGCGCTGCAAGCTGTTTATCAAGGTCTGCGAGGCTGTCCAGCACGCGCACACCAAGGGTGTGATCCACCGG
>JBCBMF010000390.1:0-1821 GCA_039822905.1 Planctomycetota bacterium | reverse complement strand
GCAACGTCTCGGCCAAGGTGCATGGACTTCAGAGGTTGCGAACGTTGTGTCAGGTAGTCCGTCAAGTCGAAATCGGGTGAGGTTTCGATGAGGTAGCGGCCTGGTCCTTCCCCGAAAGCCGTCACGATACATGGCACATCGGATTGGACGTCAATGTCGATCTCGGCACCAAGTGTGTGGTGTTCGGTGTGCGATGCAATCAACATCTCTGCGATCGCCGTGACGATTCCACCGTCGGATACGTCGTGCGCTGAGTGGACCACACCCAGCGTTATGAGTTCGTGAACCAAGCGAGCCGTCTTGGTCGTGTTGCCGAGATCAACCGTCACTTGCTCAAGAGTCCCGCTTGTCGCGAACAGGTCGGAGAAATGAGACTGCGAGAGTGACGTCGGCATCGGACCAACGAGATAGAGCCTGTTCCCCGCTCGCTTCGCATCCATCGTGACGCACTTGCTCACGTCATCCACGATGCCCACGCCCGAGATCAGCAGCGTTGGTGGTATCTCGATGAGCTTGCCGTCTTTGGTGGTGAACTGGTTGTTCAGCGAGTCCTTGCCGGAGATGAAGGGGGTCTTGTAGGCCTTCGCGCCGTCGTAGCAGCCGACGCAGGCTCGCACGAGCGCGGCCAGGTTTTCCGGCTTCGCGCAGCTGGGCCAGCAGAAGTTGTCGAGGATGGCGATGCGGTCGGGGTTGGCGCCGACGCAGACGAGGTTGCGGACGCACTCGTCGATGGCGGCGAGGGCCATCTGGTATGGGTCGCCGCCGAGGGCCAGGTCGCCGATGTTGGTGGCGAGGCCGTTGGCGATGGCGAGGCCCTTGCCGCTGCCGGGGACGGGTTCGATGACGGCGGCATCGCCGGGCCCACGACCGCCGGGGCCGACGAGGGGCTTGAGGAGCGTGTTGCCCTGCACCTCGTGGTCGTATTGGCGGATGATGCTGTGTTTGCTGGCGATGTTGGGGTGGGCGAGGAGTTTGAGGAGGGCTTCGCGGATGTTTGGTTGTTGGGGCTGACCCCCTCCGACCGCTTCGCGGCCACCTCCCCCGTCGGCGACGGGGGAGGATCTCCAGATTGCTTCTCGTGTCGGTGTTGGGATGCCATCGTGGAGGAAGGGCATCGGGAGCCTGCCGACTTCCGTATTGTTGTAGTTGAGCACGAGCTCGGGCTGGTCGTCTGTTGTGCGTGCGCCGAATTCGCCGAGGACGGCGAGCTCGACGTGTTCTTCGTTGCAGATCTGCTGGAGGGCTGCGAGGTTGGTTTGGTCGACGGCGAGAACCATGCGCTCCTGTGCTTCGCTGATCCAGATCTCGGTGTAGGTGAGACCTTCGTACTTGAGCGGGGCGCGGTCGAGGTGGACGGTCGCGCCGACCTTCTCGCCCATCTCGCCGATCGCGGAGCTGAAGCCGCCGGCGCCGCAATCGGTGATCGAAGTGAAAAGGCAGCCAGACTCGTGGTCGCGTGCGCGGAGAATGGCGTCGAGGACTCGCTTCTCTTCGATCGGGTTGCCGATCTGGACGGCGTGGCTGAACTCGTCGGCGTGGGTGCTGGTGACCTCGCCGGAACTGAACGTGGCGCCGTGAATGCCGTCGCGGCCCGTGCGTCCGCCGAGGGCGACGATCAGGTCGCCCGGGCGTGCGTCGCCCTCGATCTTGTCGCTTGGCATGACGCCGATGCAGCCGCAATAGACGAGCGGGTTGCCGACGTAGCGGTCGTCGAACCAGACGGCTCCGTTGAGGGTTGGGATGCCCATGCGGTTGCCGTAGTCGCGGACGCCGGCGACGACCTGGTCGAGGATGCGCGTTGGGTGGATGCAGCCATGGCTG
>JBCBMF010000389.1:0-1830 GCA_039822905.1 Planctomycetota bacterium | reverse complement strand
GTCTTCGTACAGGCCGACCGTCAGGTAGCCCTCGTGGCCCGCGACGTTGAACTTGTGCGTCATCGAGCTTCGCGTGTCGGGCAGCCGGCGGCGCATCGGGCGGTGGATGACCTTGACCGTTTCGGTTGAGACCTTGCCGGCGTCGCCGCCCGAGACGGCATCGGCAACACCCGCAACCGCAGCAGCAACCTCGTCGCGTGCCTCATCGACGGCGTCGATATCCTCGTCCTCTTCGACATCGACATCGGACTTGGTGGAGAGCGGCTGGCTGAGCTTGCAGCCGTCGCGGTAGAGAGCGTTGGCCTTGATGCCGAGCTCCCAGCTCAGGCGGTAGCACTCCTTGATGTCATCGACCGAGGCCTCGTTGGGCAGGTTGATGGTCTTGCTGATCGCACCGGAGATGAAGGGCTGGGCGGCGGCCATCATGAAGATGTGGCCCTCGGGGCGGATGAACCGCTGTCCAGTGGGGCCGCACTTGTTGGCGCAATCGAACACGGCCAGGTGCTGCTCATCAAAGCCCGGCGCGCCCTCGATGGTCTGCGTGCCGCACACAAGCCTGTTCAGCTCGGCGATCTGGCGGTTGTTGAGACCGAGCGCCTTGAGCAGGTTGAAGCTCATGTCGGCCTTGGCTGCCTCGGCATCGATGCCGCAGGCCTTGAGGACGTCGTCGCCCAGGCTCCAGGCGCCGAACGCGAAGCCCAGCTCGAAGACGCCGGGGAGCGACGCCTCGATCGAGCGGAGCGTGTCGGGCGCGACGCCCTTCTTCATGAGCCACTCGGCGAGGGTTTCGCCGTCGGCGATTCCCGGCACGTCCTCGGGCATGGGCACGGCGAGGTTGAGCGTGCCGAGGATGTAGGTTGTGATGAGCGTGATCTGCTCCTCGCTGTAGCCCAGCGTGGCGAGCGCGGGCTCGAGCGAGTCGTTGGCGATCTTGAAGTAGCCGCCGCCGGCGAGCTTCTTGAACTTGACGAGCGCGAAGTCGGGCTCGACGCCGGTGGTGTCGCAGTCCATGAGCAGGCCGATGGTGCCGGTGGGCGCGATGACGGTGACCTGCGCGTTGCGGTAGCCGTAGTACTCGCCGAACTCGAGGGCCTCGTCCCAGGCGTCGACGGCCCGGTCGAGCAGGTCCTTGCCATTGGCGAGCCGGAGCTTGCCGGCCTTGACCAGTTCGTGATCGATCGGCACGGGCCTGATCCGCAGGTCCTCCCACTCGCTGGCCTCGCGGTCGATGCCGTGGGCGGCCCGCTGGTGGTTGCGGATGACGCGGAGCATGTTCTCCTTGTCGGCCTCGTACCCAGCAAAGGCGCCGTGCTCCTTGGCGAGCAGCGCGCTCTGGCGGTACGACCGGCCCGTCAAGATCGCGGTCAGCATCGAGCAGATCGCCCGGCCCTCGTCCGAGTCGTACGGAATGCCGGCCTGCATCAGCATCGCGCCGAGGTTGGCGTAGCCGAGACCCAGCGTGCGGTAGTTGTAGCTCCGCTCTGCGATCTCCTTGCTCGGGAAGGCGGCCATCAAGACGCTGATCTCGAGCACCATGGTCCACAGATCGGTCGCGTGCTCGTACCGCTCGATGTCGAAGCTCTGGGCCTCGGCGTCGAAGAACTTGAGCACGTTCAGCGACGCGAGGTTGCAGGCCGTGTTATCGAGGAACATGTACTCGCTGCACGGGTTGCTGGCGTTGATCCGGCCGGCGGTCGGGCAGGTGTGCCAGGCGTTGATCGTGCTGTCGTACTGCACGCCCGGGTCGGCGCACCGCCAGGCGGCGTAGCTGATGTCGTCCCACAGCCGGTTGGCGTCGAGCGTCTTGGCGAGCGAGCCGTCGGTCCGCAT
>JBCBMF010000388.1:0-1860 GCA_039822905.1 Planctomycetota bacterium | reverse complement strand
CGCGAAGCGAAGCTGCGAAAGCCGCAGCTGCCATCGGAGGAGACGCTCGTTGCGTTCTTCGATCGCCGCGTGCCCGCGAACGTGTGCACTGCTAGGGCGTTTGATCGTTGGCGGCGGAAAGCGGAGCATGATCACGCCGATCTGCTCGTGATGACACCGGAGTCGCTGGGTGATCTTGCGATCGAACCCGTTGACGAAGCTTTGTTCCCCGACTCGCTCGAGGTGTCGGCCGGGCGTTCCGCGTCGCTCGTGTACCGGCTGGAGCCGGGCGAAGAGTCCGATGGGATCGAAGCGGTCCTCAGCGTGGCCGAAGCGGCTTCCGCTAGGCCCGAGAGCTTCGACTGGCTGATCCCCGCGTGGATGCCGGAGAAAGTTGAAGCCCTTGTGCGCGGGCTTCCAAAGTCGATCCGTCGGCAGTACGACCCGGCGGAGCTCGCGGCACGGATTCTCGCCGACGTGCCTTCCGGTGAGGGTGATCTCTACGCGCAGGTGGCCGACATCGCCTCGCGCGTCACAGGTCTGCCCATCACCCCGTCGATGTGCAGAGCCGTCGAGCTTCCGTCTCACCTGCAGATGTCGGGTCGGGTCATTGCGGGCGATGGGGCGGAGATAGCCGCCGGCCGCGACTTCAGCGAGTTGATCGCGTCCGCCCGTGCGCATCAGTCGGCCGAACTCGCAGAAAACGCCCGGCGGAACGTCTGGACCGCGTGGCCCGAGGGCGAGCACAGGACCGAGCCACCTCAAGCTCTTGTCGACACCGGCGAAGGTGTACGCCTCGTGACAGCCGGCGATGAGACCACGGCGGAAGTCCTGCATTGGTTCGGCTGCCGCCGCCTCGTGGGGTTACGCCTTGATCGCGAGGTCCGCAGGCTCCTCGAACACACCCCCCATGCGGCACGCCTCAGCGTTCATTTCCAAACACTGCAGGGTGTCGGCGATGTCGCGGCCGAGATCGCCTCACTGCTCCCAGAGGTCGACAGGACAGCGAGCACCGTCTCGCCGACATCCAGCGAAGAGATCGATGACTGCACCGAGCAGGTCCGCAGCCGCATGGGCGACAGTGTGACTCGCGTCGTGGCGATTCTTGCGGCCGCCATGGATGCGCGCCAGGATGCACTCACAACGCTCGAGCGTGTTCGCTCGTCGGCGACCGAAGCGGCGTGCCAAGATGCGGAATATCAACTGCGGCAGCTCATCCACGGCGGGGCCTTTCGTCGCGCAGAGTGGGTTGCTCTCATCCGTCTGCCAGCCTACGTGAAGGGAATCGCCGGTCGTCTGGAGCGGCTCCGCGGCGATGCAATCGATCGTGACCGTGCTGCGATGGCCCGGGTTCTGCCACACTGGACACGCTGCCTGCAGTGCGCCCAGCAGGACGCCGCCGTCGGCAGAGAACGGCCAGCGCTGCAGCGGTACCGATGGATGATCGAGGAATACAGGCTAAGCCTATTTGTGCCGAGCCTCGCACTACGAAAGGCCGCTTCGGAACGCATGCTCGAGCGTGCGTGGCACGATGTCGAACGCGACGTGCCCTAGCGGCAATCATTCGGTATCGATGCGGTCGGGCTCGTACAGAAACACCCGAACAGTCGAGAACGGCTGCAGCGCTCGTGCGTCGAAATACCATTGGAGGTTCGCCCGATCGGGAAGAGTCTGCCACCGCGTGACGCCCCCGGCGCCTCCCTTGTCGATGATCCAGATTCGTTGCTCTGCCGCGTCGAGCAGCTTCCAGAGGTCGGTTCCCTTGACTTCGAGCATCGTTGAATCTTGTCCGAAGTAGTATCGACCCTGCCAATAGGCATGATCATCGCCGACAACGATATCGCCCGGTGCCCGACGCTCATCGACGTAAGCGAAAGCGTC
>JBCBMF010000387.1:0-1861 GCA_039822905.1 Planctomycetota bacterium | reverse complement strand
GGGGTGCATCCCGCTCGGGCGTCACACCGGCTTGGTAGACCTGAGCGATCGACGGATGCCGAAGCCTTCCGAGCGCCTCTGCCTCGAACTGAAATCGTCGGATGAGTTCGGGAGTGAAGTGCCCGGGTCGCAAAACCTTGAGCGCGACTCGTCGACGGGGGGAGGGCTGCTCTGCCTCGTAAACGACGCCCATGCCGCCCGCGCCCAGCCGCCTGACGATGCGGTAGTCGCCGATGGACTCTGGATCAGCTGCGCTCGCGTCACGCTGTGCGGACACGGCTGCGTCGAACTGGTTCTGCACCGCGGTCGGCGTGAGGCCGTGGCCTGAGGCAGCGCGTTCATCGGCCCGCACGAGCTCAAGTACTTCCGATCGCACCGCCGCGTTGTTGGGCATGAGCTCCATCAGCCGCTGCTCGCGTCGTTCAGGAGGGAGGTCGCAGACTTCGTTGAAGCATCGTTCAACTTCGCGGAACACGTCGTGACCTGTCACTGATCACCCTTTCGGTCGAGCTCGCGTTGGATCCACGATCGCGCCATCCGCCATTCACGGGCCGCCGTTGCGCGGGACACACCGAGCGCATCGGCGGCGGCCTGTTCGTTGAGCCCGCAGAAGAAACGCAACTCGACCAGCCGAGCCTTGCGTTCGTCCAGCGTTTCGAGGGTGCTGAGCGCAGAGTCCAGCCTTTCGGCATCGAGCCCCGACGAAGCGGGTGCCCACGTGGCGTGGGCGTCATGAAGAGTGACACGCTTTGCGGCGCCACCACGCTTTAGACGATGCCTCGCCCGAGCGTGGTCGACGAGGACGCGGCGCATGACCATGGCGGCAAGGCGAAGAAACGCCTTGTGGTCCCTCTGCGAGACTTGTCTTTGGTCGATCAGCTTGAGGTAGGCTTCATGCACCAACGCCGTCGGTTGCAGCGTGTGGCCGATCCGTTCTTCAGTGAGCATGGACCCCGCGAGTGCACGCATCTGCTCGTAGAGCAGCGGCGTCAACTCGTCAGCGGCGGCAGAGTCTCCGCCGCCCAGGCGAACGAGAATGGCTGTAGCGTCGTCGGCGTTCGATGCCATGAGACGACTCTACGCTTTCCACCGAGAAAGACGTGGGACCGCGACATGGCTGAATCTGGCAATTGACTTAGGTGCCCACAGCATCTGAAGTCTCCTCGTGCTTAGGACGCGCCGCGCTCCGCATGGCGGTAAGGCGAGCTCGTGCATCTTGTACCTTTGCTTCGTGCGACTTGTTTCCTGGAAAGAGTTCGAGCGCCAGGTTCAAAGCACTCTCGGCCTGATCCAATTCTCCGATTGATATCAAAGACCGACCAAGGTTGAGTTGGAAGATGCCTCTCGCAGGCGGTGGAAGTCCGCTGTCGGGCCCGGAGTGGTCGACAACACCGCGCATGAGCTCGGCCGCTTCCTTAGATCGGCCCAGCGTTTCAAGCAGATGGGCAAGGTTGTTCTTGGTCACGATCGTGTCGAAGTGAGCGTCGCCGAGTGTGGCTTGCTGAATGTCGACAATGCTGCTAAGGACCGCGGCGGCTTCGTTGTCTTGACCGAGTTTATCCAGCACGCTCGCATGATTTCGAAGACCAATCAGCGTCCGCGGATGATCGGAACCGAGCACATCGGGCATCTCAGTCGCGAGCCGTCGCGTGATCGGGAGCGCTTCGTCGAGCCGATCGAGCCGGAGGAGCAGCACAGCGTAGTTGTTTAGTGCAACAAGTTCTCCCACCGTACCAAGGCCGTGTGCTTCGGTTGCTTCACCGACCGCCCGGCGGGCCGTGGCGAGCGCGTTCTCAGCATCGCCGATCGCGAAATATGAGTCAGGGAGTGTGCTGCGAATCCTGCGCAGTGTTGCGTGCTG
>JBCBMF010000386.1:0-1861 GCA_039822905.1 Planctomycetota bacterium | reverse complement strand
CCGGCGGGCGGGCTGGCGTGCGTCCACTTTGATAGTCACATGGATACGCTCGACACGGTGTGGGGCGAGAAGTGGAACCATGCAACCCCCTTTCGCCGGCTGATCGAGGACGACGTGCTTGATCCCAAGCGGACTATCTCGGTCGGCATCAAGGGGCCGCTGAACTCGGCTGATGATCTTGAGTACGCGAGGGAGCAGGGCATCCGGCTTGTGACGTATGAGGACTGGCGGTCGCAAGGCAGCGAGCCGTTGCGAACGTTCGTACGTGATGTCGGCGACTCTCCGGTATACGTGAGCTTCGACATTGATTGCGTTGATCCTGTGTTCGCGCCGGGGACGGGCACGCCGAGTGTTGGGGGCTTCACGTCGGCGGAGGCTCTAGGTTTGGTGCGATCGATGCGCGGTGCAAATATCGTCGGTGCGGATGTCGTCGAGGTGCTTCCCGACCGCGATGTAGCTGGTAATACGGCGCTGCTCGCCGCGCATGTTGCGTTCGAGATTCTGGCGATTGATGCCGTCAGACGCGCCTGAGCGCGAGGATCAGTTCGACCTTCCCGGCGTGCTGGCCAAGCCTGGCGGCGATCTCCGCGGGAGTGTGGCCCTGGTCGGCGAGTTCGAAGATCGCCTGTTTGCCGGAGTCGCCTGGGTCTGGAGCGGCGGCGTGATGGCCTGCTGGGTGACCGTGTGCGTGCGGGGTCGGCGAGACGGCCGGGGTCGAGGAAAGCTGAGCGATGCGGTCGTCGGCTTGCTGAATGAGGACGTCGAGCGTTTCGATCCTGGTATCGAGAACGGCGGTGAGCTCACGGATCTGATCGGCGGCGTTTGCGGCTCGGGCTTCGATGCCGGCGTCGTTTTCGGCTCTGTGCCGGAGCTCGGCGAGCCGCTCTTGAGGCGTCGGGAGCACCTCGTGGGACTTCGCGATCGCGGTGCGTCGAGACTTGCCCAGCACGACGACGATGAGGAGCACGACGGCTGCGGCGAGCAGGATGTTGGGGAGCCACGCTTCGCTGCGTGGAGGCACGGCGTCCTCGAACGGCTGCGGCTCGATCTGGGTCGTCCTGACCATGGCACAGGGTACCACGATCGCGGTGCGCGGGCGACTAGCATCGGCGTGGGTGTGAGCGGCTCATCGAGTGAGGCGGCGTCGTGGATCCGAGGGGTCCGCGCGGCTTGGCGCGAGCTTTCCGGTGGATCCGGGATCGCCGATGCGCTGCGGCCGACTCTTGTGGCGGTGTCGGGCGGAGCCGATTCGGCGGCTGTGGCGATCGCGCTCGGATCGATCGCTGAAGCGCGGATTGTCCTGGGCCATATCGTGCACGATCAGAGGCCGGCGGAGCTTGTGCATGATGATCGCCTCGCCGTATCCGAGTTGGGTGCGAGGCTCGGTGTTCGTGTCGTCGTTGACCACGTGCGGAGCGGCGAGGGGAACGTGGAGCATGCTGCGCGGCGGGCGCGGTACGCAGCGCTCGACGGGATCGCGGGCGATCATGGATGTCCGTTCGTTGTGACGGGGCATCATTCTCGCGATCAGGCCGAGACTGTGCTTCTGGCGATGCTGCGGGGTGGGAGCCCGGATGCGCTGCTCGGCATTCGGCGGAGTCGGTTGCTAGATGACGGTTCGGACCGACGAGTGCTCCGGCCGGCTCTTGAACTGCACCCGGGCGGCGCGGCCCGAGTGTGCTCGGAGTTTGGGTATGCGCCGCGCGTTGATGCGACCAACCGTGACCCCGCGCGAGCGAGAGCGGAGCTGCGGCGCGATGTGATTCCGAGCCTTGAGAGGGTGCGGGATGATCTCGGGCCGGTGCTCGCCCGGACGCTTTCGCGTCTTGAAAGAGACTTCGCCTCGCGCCATGCGTACGAG
>JBCBMF010000385.1:0-1862 GCA_039822905.1 Planctomycetota bacterium | reverse complement strand
CTACAAAGGGCAGTCGTTCGCGAAGCGGTTCGACGCCCTTTGTAGTCGAGGTACGACTGCACCTCGAACCGATCTCCCGCGAGGGCGTCGGGATGCCGTGCCTGCACTGTTCGCCGCCCGAAGCGTTTGTCGAAAGCGGAGGACGTTCGGTAGGTCAGATGGGCGAGCTGCCGTGCCGCAGCCAACCCATCGGCCGGGGGAAGATCTTGCGTGTAGCGGCCGCCGCGGAAGTTCGGATCGCTTCGGATAACCTTGCGCCCGATGGTGTTGAACGCAATGCCGAACGGCGAGAGGCTTGTTCCCGCTGCGATGACGGCGGCCGCGGCGATCTTGTGTGGAAACCGTCGGACCCATTCGAGTGCCTGGAACCCGCCGATGGAGCCGCCGATGACCGTGATCCCGCGTGTATATCCGAGCGCATCGACAAGCCGTCGCTGCGCTTCGACCATGTCGCCGATCGTGACGCGCGGGAAGCTCGGACCGAAGGGCTGTCCGCTTGATGGCATGGGGCTTGTCGGCCCGGTCGATCCGGAACAGCCGCCGAGCACGTTTGAGCAGATGACCGTGTACCGCTCTGTGTCGATCGCCTTACCGGGACCGACGAGCGTCTCCCACCAGCCGGGCCGGTCTTCGGCGTTCTGCCGAGTGACGTGCGCATCACCAGTGAGGGCGTGGCAAATCAGCACGACCGAGTCGGTGTAGAGTGGGCCAAAGACTTCATACGCGAGCGACGCATCATCGAGACAGTCTCCTGACTCGAGGTGCAGCGGCCGATGCTTGGACGCCACACGCATCGTGCCGGTCCGGGAGAGACGTTGCTCGTGGGATCGAACGCTGCCGGTGTCGATGGTGTTCACGGCATTCATCCCTCGACGACCGCTGCGGTTTCAGCGTTGTGCTGCGAGAGCTTGAGCGCCTGGTGCAGATCCTCGAGGATGCTCTCGATATCTTCAAGGCCGATTGAGAGCCGGATGTACTCAGGAGTGACCCCCGTGCGGGCCTGTTCTTCGGGTGTGAGCTGGGAGTGCGTCGTCGTCGCCGGGTGGATGGCGAGGCTCTTCGCGTCGCCGATATTCGCGAGGTGGCTGAACAGCTCCGTGCTTTCGATGAAACGCTTGCCTGCTTCGGCGCCGCCTCGGATGCCGAAGCCAACGATCGCGCCGAAGCCGTTGTTGAGAACAGCCGCCGCGCGTTCGTGCGTCGGGTGCGACGCAAGGCCAGGGTAGTTCACCCACTCGACCGCTTCGTGCTGCTCGAGATACCGGGCGACCTGCAGCGCGTTTTCGCTGTGACGGGGGACCCGGAGATGGAGCGTCTCGATGCCCTGCAAGAACAGAAAAGACGCGAACGGGCTGAGCGTGCCGCCGAGGTCGCGCAGCAGATGCGTCCTCGCTCGGATGATGTACGAGATGTTCCCGAGCGGTGCGAGCGCTTCGCTGAAGATCAGCCCGTGGTATGATGGGTCGGGCGCATTGAACTCCGGCCAGCGATCGGGCTCAGCGTTCCAATCAAACCTACCAGAATCCACGATGGCGCCGCCGATGTGTGTGCCGTGACCGCCGAGGAACTTGGTGAGGCTGTACACGGCAATGTCGATGCCGTGATCGAATGGGCGCAGCAGCACGGGTGTGAGCGAGGTGCTGTCGGCGATGAGCGGGACGCCGATCGAATGCGCAGCGTCGCTGATCGCCCGATAGTCCGGCACGTCGTTCTTCGGGTTGCCGATTGCCTCGATGTACACCGCTCGTGTTCGTTCGTCGGCCAGTGTGGTTATCTCTTCTGGATGCTCCGGGTCGAAGAAACGGGCTTCGATTCCGAGGCGCTTGAGCGTTTGCGTGAACAGCGTCCACGTCCCGCCGTAC
>JBCBMF010000384.1:0-1879 GCA_039822905.1 Planctomycetota bacterium | reverse complement strand
CAGAACCTCGGCATCCGTGCTCGGCCCGGTCTTGCCACGCTTCAGCGGTTTGATCCCAAACCCCGGGTCCTCGTCTTCAGCCTTGTTGAACAGAATCCCCGCCAGCTGCTTCGGAGAGTCCGGATCAAACCCACGCCCAAGCTTGTCGTACGCCTCGTCCTCGATCGACGCCCGCAGCTTCGTGATCTCGGCCTCAAGCCTTTCGCGCTGTCGATCAAGCTCGTCGCGCTCCACCAAGATCCCGTTCCACTCAAGCTCCGCCAAGACCTCGACCAGCGGCATCTCGACCTCGCTTGCCAAGCCGCTCAGCCCATCGGACTCCAACTGCGGCCGCATCCGTTCGGCAAGCTGCAGTGACACGTCCGCGTCCTCCGCCGCATACGGCCCCGCTTGGTCCAGCGGCACCTGATCAAACGTCTTCTGCTTCTTCCCAGATCCGATCAGATCCTTGATCGAAACGTTTGCCCGTCCGAGCATGGCGAGCGACAACGCATCGAGCGAGTGCGAGCTCCGCGACGCGTCCAGCAGATAGCTCGCCACCATCGTGTCGCACGAACGCGCATCGGTCAGCCCGCGCAGCTCCACCCCGGCCCGCCGCAGCACGAGCAGGTCGTACTTCAGGTTGTGCCCAATCTTGGGAACGCTCTCATCCTCGATGATCGGCCGAAGCGCATTGAGTGCCGTCGTCTCGTCAAGGTGGCTGTCCGCGTCCGGCGATCGCACCGGCACGTACCACGCCTCGCCGCTCTTGGCCGCAAAGCTCAGCCCGCACAGATCGGCCCGCATTGCCCGGATGCTCGTCGTCTCCGTATCCAGCGCAACGACCTTCGCCGACTTCAGTTGCTTCACAAGAGCACCGAGTTCACTCTCGGTGCGTACGACCGTGTAGTCGCCGACGGCAGTGGGGGCCTCGCCGGCTTCAACCTGATCGAACAAACCACCGAACCCGCCGTCGTTCTTCGGTTTCGCAGCAGCCCCCGATGACGAAGCCGACTCGATGGATCCGCCTGCCAGCTCACGGGCTTCGTCCTTAAGCCGATTGAACCCAAGCTCCCGCAGCACCGGCTCAAGCAAGTCCGGCCGAAGCTTCGATACCGCCGCCGTCTCCAAGTCCAGCTCCACCGGCGCGTCGTCACGCAGCGTGACCAGCTCCTTGCTCAAGGGCAACGCATCCCGCGCGGCGAGAATGTTCTCCCGCCGCTTGCCCTTGATCACCCAGTCCTTCTTGGGCTTGTCATCGTCCGACACCTCCGCGATCACCGCATCAAGATCACCCAGATCAGCGATCAGCTGCGCCGCCGTCTTCGGCCCGATCCCCGGCACCCCCGGCACGTTGTCCACCGTGTCGCCCATCAGCGTCAGCATGTCCACGACCTGCTCGGGACCGATGCCGGACTCGGCACGCAGCGTCTCGACATCGATCACCTTGTCCGTGTGCACGTCGTACAGCTCGACCCGCCCGGGCTCGAGCAGCTGCTTCAGGTCCTTGTCCTTGCTGACGATCCGGATCAGCACGTCGGGGTGACTCTGCTTGAGCGTGCGCACGATCGTCGCGATCGCGTCGTCCGCCTCGAAGCCCGCCGCCCCGTAGCTCGGCACACCCAGCGTCTCAAGCAGCTTTAGGCACCGCTCGATCTGCGGGAACAGGTCATCCGGCGGCGCATCCCGGTTCGCCTTGTACTCCGGATACAGCTCGCTCCGAAACGTCCCGCGATCGCCGGACACATCGAGCGCAACGGCAAGATACGTCGGCGGCCCGCCGACCGCCTGCATCGAAGCCTCCTGCCCACGCAGCAGCTTCAGCAGCATCCCCACAAACCCGAACGACATGTTCGTCGGCTCACCCGTCACCGGACGCCGATGACGAGCCCGGTGACGG
>JBCBMF010000383.1:0-1899 GCA_039822905.1 Planctomycetota bacterium | reverse complement strand
CAGCCACGGCGGCGGCGAGCATGCGGACGCCCTCGTCTACTCGATCCAGACCATCATCCCGCACGGCAACCACACGCATGACCTCGACTTCGAGATCATCTCGAGCCGCAACGGCTCGGTCCGCGACGTGCTCGCGTTCTACGACGTCACCATCACTAACCCGCGCCTGCTCGGCGGCATCTTCATCGGTGTGCTGCTGGCATTCCTGTTCTGTGCTCTGACCATGAACGCCGTGGGCCGCGCTGCCTATGCGATGATGGGCGAGTGCCGCCGGCAGTTCGGCATCATGCGTGACGGCTTCCGCAAGAGCGGCATGAGCGAAGCGGACATCGCCAACCCCGAGAGCTGGCCCAAGCAGACCGAGGTCGACGGCAAGACCTACCCCGACTACGCCAACTGTGTGTCGATCTCGACCGCGGGCGCGCAGAAAGAAATGGTCGTGCCGGCCGTGCTGGCGATCGTCATCCCGATCCTTGTTGGTCTGGTGCTGAGCGTTCCGGGCGTGATGGGTCTGCTCGCGGGCGGCCTGACCTCGGGCTTCGCGGTCGCGGTCTTCATGGCCAACGCCGGCGGCGCGTGGGACAACGCCAAGAAGCTCCTTGAGTCCTACGGCCGGATCACCGCCGACGACATGGTCAACAAGCCCGACGTCGCCGCCAAGGTCCCCGCTTCCGTTCGCGACGCGATCACCGCTCGCGCGCAGGAGATGATCCAGACCGGCCGCGGCGCCGAGTACGTCTACGGCAAGGGCTCGGAAGACCACAAGGCGACCGTCGTCGGCGACACGGTTGGTGATCCCTTCAAGGACACCTCGGGCCCGTCGCTCAACATCCTGATCAAGCTGATCTCGGTTGTGTCCGTTGTGTTCGCCGGCCTGATCGTCAAGTACGGCCCCGTCGTCGGCAGCATGATCGGCCTCGGCTGATCACACGCCCCACCGGTTGCACTTGATCCGGATTCAAACGATCCGGATTTCAGGAGCAACGACAATCTGAACTATCTATCCCCCGAGCCGGTGTCAAGCCTGCTCGGGTTTTTTTGCATCCGCGTCGGAACGGTCCCCTGAAACCGTGTTCATCGTTCGCTCAGCTCACTGCGAGCCGAAGCGAGAACCCAGCGGCCCGTTGGGGCCACACCTTAGAGCAAAGGAGACTTGGTTATGGCCACGGCCACGGGATTGTTGTGCGCGCTCGTTCTTTCAGGGAGTGCCGCCGTTGCACACGGCTCGCTCTCGCACCACACATCGAACGATGATCTCCAGAACATTGTCGAGATCGCGGTTGGCAGCGAAAGCCTGACCACACTTGTCGCCGCGTTGAGCGCCGCCGAACTCGTGGACGACGTGCAGAACGCGACGGGTATCACGGTGCTCGCACCGACCGACGACGCCTTCGCAAAGCTCGACCAGCGTTCACTCAAGAACACCATCGAGAACCACCCGACCGGTCGGCTCGCCGATGTGCTCAAGTACCATGTGATCCCGGAGCGGCTCACCGCTGCCGAGCTCGTACAGCGCCGCTTTGTCACCACCCTTGACGGCCAGCGCCTTGAGATCAACATCACCGGCAGCGGGCTCGAGCTCAACGATGCGAGCATCGTCGCCGCCGATATCGAGGCCAACAACGGCATCGTGCACGTGATCGACACCGTACTCATCCCCGCCAAGGACAACATCGCCGAGGTCGCACGGAACGCCGGCACATTCGAGACCCTGCTCGCCGCCGTCGGCGCCGCGAACCTCGCCGAGTTCGTCAGCACAACCGACCCCATCACGGTCTTCGCGCCGACCGACGACGCCTTCGCCAAGCTGGGCGCCGAGAAGATCGCCGAGCTGCTCGAGCCCGAGAACCGCGACACACTCGTCGAGATCCTGTCGTACCACGTCGTGCAGGGCCGGGT
>JBCBMF010000382.1:0-1915 GCA_039822905.1 Planctomycetota bacterium | reverse complement strand
CTCGATCCGCACGTGGGGACAGCCGGACCTCGAGCCGCGCGAGTGGCCCGACGGCCGCACCATGGGGCTGCTCGATCGTGCGCACGAACTCGGCCTCACCGTCACGGCTGGCTTCTGGATCCCCCACTTCCCGGGCGGGTACCAGGGTGGCGGTTTCGACTACGACGACGAGGCGGCCGTCGAACGCCTCATCGATGAGGCTCGCTCGTTCGCCCACAAGTGGAAGGACCATCCCGCGTTGCTCGCGTGGGGTGTCGGGAATGAACCGCTGGGAACAGATCGTCCTCGCGCGTTGAAGTTCATCAATCGAGTGGCGAAGGCCATGAAAGAGGTCGACCCGAACCATCCCACGGTGGCTGTGCTCGCCGGGATCTGGCCCGACAAGGCGGCGCTGTTCGCGGAGCACTGCCCCGACGTCGACATCCTCGGCATCAACGTGTACGGAGGTGCACCAGTGATCCCGGCGCAACTGCTCGAGCAGGGCTACGACGGTCCCTATGTCATGACCGAGTACGGACCCCTCGGCTACTGGGAGGTCGATCACACGCCATGGGGAGCCGAGATCGAACAAACACCCGAGCAGAAAGCGGCCTTCTACAAGCGATCGCATATCGAGTCGGTTACCGCGGCTCCCGACCGCTGCCTCGGCGGCTACGTGTTCAAGTGGGGACACAAGCAAGAGCGGACAGACACATGGTTCAGCATGCTCCTGCCCGGCGGCGAGCGCACGCCGTCGGCCGATGTCATGATCGAACTCTGGAGCGGCGAGCCGGTCAACAATCAAGCCCCGGTCGTCACCGACATCAGGACCGATCTTAAGCTTGCTCGCGTTGAAGGCGGCGTGCTGTTTGACGCCGCGGTTGTTGTCTCCGATGCGGAAAGCGATGCGATCTCAGTCGAGTGGGATGTTCGGCCCGAGAGCACGGACAAAGGCGCAGGCGGGGCGTTCGAAGCAACGCCCGAGTCACTGGGCCACCTCGTGGAATCCGCCGAAGGGCTTTCCGCCGTTGTAAGGACGCCGAGCGAGCCGGGCGCATACAGGCTGAAGGTTTACGTCCGAGATGGCAACGGCGGTGTCGGCGCATGGAATGTCCCCTTCTTCGTGAACGAACCCTGACGATGGAGCGCCCAGACCCCGCCGCAGTCGCCCGCCTCGCCGATACGCTCCGGTCGGCATCGAATGTCGCCGTGCTGACCGGTGCCGGCGTGAGCGCGGAGAGCGGCCTCGCGACCTTTCGCGACAAAGAAGAAGGGCTCTGGTCGAAGTACGATCCCATGGAGCTCGCGCACATCGACGCGTTCAACCGTGATCCGGAGCTGGTGACACGCTGGTATCACTGGCGATTCACGCGGGCGCGTGAGTGCGAGCCGAACGCAGGCCACATCGCGCTCGCCGGCTTGCAACGGTGGTTCCGATCTCGCGGCGGCGACCTCGCCTTGATCACACAGAATGTCGATGGATTGCATCAACGCGGCGGAGCCGCCGACGTGATCGAGATCCATGGCACCATTCTCACGTGGCGTTGCCTCGCAACCGGTGCACATGTCGAGCTCGACGAAATTGGCTTTGATACGTTCCCCCCCAGTTCCGACGCGGGGGGCTTGCTTCGGCCCAACGTCATCTGGTTCGGCGAGTCACTGCCGCCGGAAGCACTCGAGGCAGCGGAGCAGGCGATCTCGGCGTGCGATGTCTTCGTGTCGATCGGCACGAGCGGCATGGTCTGGCCCGCCGCGGGGTTTATCGAGGAGGCCAAATCACGCGGAGCGGCGACCGCGGAGATCAACCTCGAGCCGACGCCAATGACCGATCAGGTCGATGTCTCGCTGCTGGGTCCTTCGGCCGTCGTGCTGCCCAGCGTCGCCGAGGCCGTCGGCGTGACCATGTTCCGCGACAACTGGTTTCACTCGGATCCCC
>JBCBMF010000381.1:0-1934 GCA_039822905.1 Planctomycetota bacterium | reverse complement strand
CTGGATGGGGGCGAGTCTGGTGCTCGCCTGCGTCCTCACCCTCGCCGCGTGCGACCACGCCACAGACGGCATCGACGGGCCCTTCCTCGTAGACCGCTTTGGTGAGTTCACGCTCGTCGAGCCCCTGTCGGCCGTTCAGGGCGAAGTCGACTTCGCGGGCGGTCAGACGCTCGCCTTCGAGGCGGCATTCAACAAGCAATCCAACTGGGTGATCGAGATCACTGGTCAGGAGAGCGGCGCCGTGAAGCGCATCGAGGGATTCTCGCGCGAGATCGACGACCTCGTCGCCACGTGGAACGGGTCCACCTCGGTGCTCCCGTTCTTTCGCGCCGAGCCCGTCGAAGCGAAGCTGCTGATCGACGGTGCGGTGCTCGATGAGTCGCCACCGGTGACGGTCGAAGTCACCAGTGCCCGCGTATACCCGGGTGAGGAGGTAACGGGCTTCGAGGAAGACGACCCCGCCACGCTCGTGCTCGGCAACTTCGAGTTCGAGTTCGACCTGACTGCTACGGGTCCTAGTTCCGAGATCCCGGCTGCCGAGGGGGAGTCGTTTTACTTACTTCGGAGCACGGGTGGTCCGACTGTGGCCGATCCGTTCTTCATCGGACTCACGAGCATCTTCCCCGCCGCGGACGGGCCTGACTACTTCAGCGTCCCCACGACCATCCCGGAAGACCTGTTCTTCAATACCGCGCTCTACAGCTTCGGTACGCCCAACACGATCGCCGTCGTCCAAGTCGGCGTCGATAGCAACGGCAACGGGGTCTACGATGACGGAATCGACGCCGTAGTCAGCGTGATCGATCAGCCGGTCGACTGGCAGGGTTGGCAGCTCTTCAGCATCCCGTTCTCGGACACCAACTTCACGCAAGAGCAGTTGGAGACGATCGTCGCGGTGCGCGTGCTGCTTATCTCGGACAACAACGGCCAGCCGAACCCACCGCTTCCCGTCGACTACGGGATCGACTTTATCACGTTCACCGCAGGCGGACCGCTTGAACTCTGACGTGTGCTCGTCGTTGAGCCCATGTCGCGGCAGGACACTTCGGATGGGTCCATCTCGGGACTCCCGGTTACTGCCCCTGCCAGTGCTTCCAGTCTCCCCTGACTTTCTTCCTTCGGCCATGCGTGCCTCTCGCTTTCTCGTTGCTCTTGTCGTTGCGCTGTTCGCGGTGACGGCCTCCTCGTGCGTGCGCTTCCAGACAGCAAACCTCTACGACGGCGTTGCCCTGGCGCCCCCGCCGGAACGCCCCCGAGTGATCTCGCTCGCGGTACAGCCGACGATCTACGACGACCAGAACGACGACCAGATCTGGTTTCAGGACGACGTGAACTGTACGCAAGGGCAGTTGACCGAAGAGGTCGTCTACGAAGGCGAGCGGGCCATCCAGGTATCCTGGAATCGCTTTGAGGAAGGTTGCAAGTGGGCCGGCATGGGCGTCGGCTGGGACAATTGGGCAGGCAAAGACCTCTCGGAGTTGCTGCCGTACGCGGCCATCTCGATGCGCGTCCGCACCGTGGAAGGCAAGATGTACGGTTTGCCGATTGTGCTCACGCTGGAAGACTACAGCGGTGGCATGGGCTTCGCCTACACCGGCAACCGCTACTTCGAGCGCCCCTTCATTGACGAGGAGTGGCAGCGTGTGGTCGTCCCACTCGCCGACTTCGACTTGGAGATCGAGAACCTTGATCCGACTAATGTGAAGCAACTCATGTTCGAGTTGCAGCAGAGCGGAAGCATCTACATGGACGACATCCAGGTCGTCTTCTACGAGCCGGAGCCGCTGGAGCCCTGGCTTGTCGAGGAGCCGCGCCCTGATCCGGCGGCCCTGCCCATCACGCTATTCGATGACGCCTTCATCAACAACGATGGCTGGGGCCTCGTCACCGACGCGTGCCAGTCGGTCCAGCCGACGCAAGGGTCCACGTCGATG
>JBCBMF010000380.1:0-1965 GCA_039822905.1 Planctomycetota bacterium | reverse complement strand
ACAACGTTGTATCGGCGATCACCATCTGTGGCCCAGGTGCCAGCTCCCACGCAATGCTGCTGAAGTCGTTCGACTTCACACCGGGTTCGGTGAGTACGCCGGCCGCTTGCCCTGCATCGTTGATGCCCCGCTCGACGACGATGCTCGAAGACGTGCCGCCCCCAGGCACGTTCGGCAGTTCGAGCAGCGTCCCGTCGGAAAGGCGAACGCCGAACCCGAGCTCGCATCCCCCACACTCGACCAGCATCGATCCCTCGTTGTTGATCGACACCGCGTCCGTCGCCGAGCCGCCGCCGGTGAACGTCACCAGACCCGCGGCCCCCGACAGGTCCCAGCTCGTCGCGACTGGCCCGGTGTTGAACTCCGTCCGACCGACGATCTCGCCCCGGTCGTTGATCGCCGAGACCACCGACTCGGTTCCCCCGCCGAGCGGCTGAAGCTCAACGAGCGTGTACGCCGCAGGGATCCCCTGGGCGTGCACACCCCCGGCGAGCGAAAGGGCGGCGAGTATCGATCGGCTTAGCTTCGGCATCGGCGGGTCCTCCAAAGGTTGTGTCGCAACACCTCGCCGCAGACTATCACACGCTCTACTCAGCCGCTCGGGGCCCCAACGCGTTGCCCTGCGCTAGTCGCACTCGGCGTTCGGCGAGTTGAATGCAAGGATCCAGGCGCTGAAGTCGTTGGGCAGGATCCGGCCGTCACGATTGGTGTCGGCGATGCACGGCGGGCGAGGGACGAGGGCGTAGGCCCGCGGAAGACCCGAGAGAGTTCCATTCCCCACAATCACTCCCGCGTCGTTGATTTCAAGGTTGCTCACGTCCGGGGTGCCCGCGAACGACGCCGCATCGGTGAAGTCCCATGGCGACAGAATGGGCGTGACCACACGGTCAAAGAGCCGGATTGTGCCCGTCTCGATCGTCCAAATGAACGGCTCGGCGATGTCATTCGAACCCACGGCAAAGCCGTCGCTGTCGTAGAGAACCTCTTCGCTGAAGCCGACAACAACCCCGCTGCTGTTGATCGCGTTTGGTACAAGCTTGCTCTCAAAGTTACAGAGTGTTCCGGCTGGGTCATCGCAGCCGAACGCCCGGATGATTTCGCCGGTACTGAGCGAGCCCTGCACATCAAAGGTGAATTCGGAGATCGCGGCGACGTGCCCGCCGCTATCAAGGAGATCCGCGATGATGTAGAGGTCGCCAAACGCGGAAAATCGGTCGATCGTGCCGGTCCGACGATCGAACACGTTCCCGCCGATGCTTATGAAGCCGGCGTCTGCATACGCCACAAGCCCGGTATCGTTGAACGTCACATCAAACACTGGGGGGCTGTCGAAGAAAACGATCTCGTCGCGATCGAGCCCGCCGGGTGTCGGTGTCCAGACCGAGACTGACCCAAGGTCGGCCGACGCCGTGATACCAACGACTTCGCCGACATTGTTGAGACCAGCGACGCCCACCACCTCTCCGCCCGCCGGCCCCTCGATGGCAGTGAACACGTTGTCTGCCGAGAGCAGAAAGAAACCCTCGTTCGGGCCGCCGATGTACCGGAGCAAGATCGTGCCCTCGTCGTTAATGTCGACGGCGAGCGACTCCGCCGCGCCCGGCAGCACGCTGAGCGGGGTCACCGACCCGTCCGGCTCTCAACAGACCGCCCGGCGGTCGCCGTTTGCGCCGCTCCAGCCGACCGCCTGGCCTGCGGCATTGAGCGAGGTGACCTGACTCGTGAAGTCGCCCGCCAGAGTTTCCAACTCCACGAACCGGTATGCCAAAGGCGCGTTCTGACCCTGACTCGGTGCGGCAGCGAGAATGAGCAATGGTCCTGTGAATCGAGATAACGTTCGCATGCAGGATCCTCCAAGTCCCAGATCGGGAGCATAACGAACGATGCACAAAGGGGGGATGCGTTTGGCGTGAACACTGTGCGAGCCGCCACACCGCCAGCCGCCGCCGTACCCTGACGCACCAT
>JBCBMF010000379.1:0-1984 GCA_039822905.1 Planctomycetota bacterium | reverse complement strand
ACTTGCGATTTACTTCATCGTGCGCCTCGTCATCGGCGTGTGGCCTTGGTTCGCCAACGGTGTTTGGGGGACAAATTCCCTCGCTGAATGCCGGCAGATCCTGGAAGGCATGAACGCAGCATGTTTCTCGGTGCTGCAGGAGCGCGGCAACCAGATGCTCTTTGGTATCGCGTATCCTGCTGATCAGTACTGGCGCCCGATCCTTGCTTTTGTGCTTCTCTTCGCCTGCGCAGCACCCGTGCTGTTTTCGAGTATCCCGCGCAAGCTTCTCATCGCGTCAGCTCTCTACCCGTTCCTCGCATACTGGCTGATCTGGGGCGGCACCATCATGATATCCGTGGTGGCGCTGCTTGGCTTCGCGGCTGGCTACTATGTGTTCACTAGAGTCGAGAGATCGCGTGGCTTTGCTGCAGGCTTCTTCGCAAGCATTATTGCGGCGTTCGTCGTCTGGGCTCTAGGTGGCTATGTTTCGGCTGCGATGAGCGGCTTTATCGCCCTCGAGGCGGTCCCGTCCCGTGACATGGGGGGCTTCATGCTCAACATGATCCTGGGGACGATCTGCGTGTCGCTCTCCCTGCCACTCGGGATCGTTCTGGCCCTGGGCCGTCAATCCAACATGCCCATCATCAAGGGCATCTGCGTGGTGTTCATTGAGTTCGTCCGAGGGGTGCCACTCATCACGTTGCTCTTCGTGGCAAACGTGGTTCTGGCCTACTTCTTCCCCCCGGGCACCAACCTCGACCTGATCTTGCGCGTGATCATCATGATCACGATGTTTTCGGGGGCCTACATTGCGGAGGTGATCCGTGGAGGACTGGCAGCGCTGCCACGTGGCCAATATGAGGCCGCAGACTCGCTCGGTCTGGACTACGCGCAGGCCACCCGTCTCATCATCATGCCGCAGGCTCTCAAGATTTCGATCCCAGGCATCGTGAATGTGGCTGTTGGCCTCTTCAAGGACACGACACTCGTCTCCGTGATCTCGATGTTCGATCTCGTCGGCGCCATCCGCGGCCCGATCCTCGGGTCCACGGATTGGACGGGCGTCTACTGGGAAGCCTTTGGCTTTGCAGCGATCCTCTTCTTCATCATCTGCTACGGCATCTCGCAATACTCGCAGTGGCTCGAACGCCAACTCGCGACAGATCACAGATAAGCCGGCCCACGACGTGGGACTTGGCAGAGCACAGGGAATGACACATGGCTGAAGCTCAGACAAATACGCCAGCGACGGAAACTCAGGTCGACACTTCTCAGATGAAGGTCTCCGACGAGGTCGCGATCTCCATCCAGAACATGAACAAATGGTACGGCGCCTTCCACGTGCTTCGCGACATCGACCTCACGGTGTACCGTGGCGAGCGTATCGTGATCTGCGGCCCCTCGGGCTCTGGCAAATCCACGCTGATCCGCTGCATCAACGCACTCGAAGAGCACCAGCAAGGCTCCATCACGGTCGATGGCACGCTCTTGTCGTCCGACCTGAAGAACATCGACACGATCCGGTCGGAGGTTGGGATGTGCTTCCAGCACTTCAACCTGTTCCCGCACCTGACAATCCTTGAGAATTGCACGCTGGCTCCGATCTGGGTGCGCAAAACGCCCAAGAAGGAAGCCGAAGAGACGGCGATGCACTTCCTCACCAAGGTGAAGATCCCCGATCAGGCGAACAAGTATCCCGGTCAGCTATCTGGTGGCCAGCAGCAGCGCGTGGCCATCGCACGCTCGCTGTGCATGCGACCCCGCATCATGCTCTTTGACGAGCCCACCTCGGCGCTCGACCCGGAGATGATCAAAGAGGTGCTCGACACCATGATCGAGCTTGCGGAAGAGGGGATGACGATGCTGTGCGTGACCCACGAGATGGGCTTTGCCCGTCAGGTGGCGAACCGGGTGATCTTTATGGATGCGGGACAGATCGTCGAGCAGAACGAACCAGAAGAGTTCTTCAGCAATCCGAAGTCCGAGCGGACGCAGCTGTTCC
>JBCBMF010000378.1:0-2004 GCA_039822905.1 Planctomycetota bacterium | reverse complement strand
GAGGACTCGGGTTGACTCGACGCGTGATCGGAGGATCTCGTCGCAGTGGTCGGGTGTCTTGATGCAGTCGACGCTTCGGCCGGCGAGATTGAGGATGGCGTCGGCGTCCTTCAGGACATCAACCCAGTCGCCGAGCGTCCGCCCGTCCCAGTGCACGAAGCTGCCGGTCGATGTGGAGGTGGCGGCTGCGCGAGCGAGAATCGTGACTCGGCACCCGAGCGACTCCAGATGCCGCGCCGCGTTCTGGCCGAGAAATCCCGACCCGCCGGCGATCACGACATGTCGGCCAGCTGTCGCTGTCATTGCCAACGGTAGGTCGGGGACCCGCGCGAGCTACTATCGCGATGCGTGGCGGATGAGAAGCAAAGCAAAGCGCAGCGGCCGCTGCTCACCGAGGACGGCCGGCTCACGCGCGGTCGACTCGCCGGCCGAACCATGAACGGCGCGATCTGGGTCCTCGCGTGGCCCGTGATCATCGAGAGCTATCTGAACTCACTCGTCGGTCTTACCGACACGATGCTCGCGAGCCAGCTTTCCGAGGCCGCGACCGATGCGATCGGTGTGGCGAGCTATTTCGTGTGGTTCATCAGCCTGATCACGATGGCGCTGTCGACCGGCGCGACGGCGATGGTCAGCCGGAGCGTCGGCAAGCACCGCATCGCGACGGCGAACGCGGCTGTAGGACAGACCTTTGTGCTCGCGATTGTTTCAGGCGTGGTCGTTGGGTCGGCGATGGCTGCAGCCGCCCCCCTTATTAGCACGCTCGTGAATCTCGAGGGAGAGGCGAAGGAGGCGTTCGTCGGCTATCTGCGGATCGTGGCGATCGGTGTCCCGATGAGCAGCGTTCTGTTTAGCGGTATCGCGTGTTTGCGCGGCGCGGGCGACTCGCTGAGGCCGCTGTGGGCGATGGCGGCGTGCAACGTCGTGAACATCGTCGTGAGCTTCGTGCTGGCGGGTGTTCCGCTTCGGACGAGCCAGCTGATCGACGGCGAAACGGTGACGCGGACTGTTGTGCCCGCAGTTGTTGAGAACGGTCTCGGCATCTACGGCATCGCGATCGGTACGCTCGCGGCGCACACGGTTGGTGCGATCATCATCACGATCATGCTGATCGTCGGGCGCGGCGGCGTGACGCTCAAGCGGCGGCGCATGCTGCCGCACTGGGTAACGATGAGGCGGCTCGTTCGTCTTGGGTTTCCCAACTTTCTCGAGAGCCTGGGCATGTGGCTCGGCAACTTTGTCATCGTCATGTTCGTCGGCTGGCTGACCGTCGCGTCGCGTGCGAACCCTGGTGAGACTTCGACAGAAGGTCTGTTCGGTGCGCACATCTGGGCGATCCGGATCGAGGCGTTCAGCTTTCTGCCCGGCTTTGCGATGGGGATGGCCGCCGCCACGCTCGCGGGTCAGTACCTCGGTGCCGGGAGCCCGAAGCTGGCGCGGGCGGCGATCTTTCGCTGCACGGCGATCGGGGCCGGCGTGATGTTCCTGATGGGTGTCGCGTTCGTGACGGTTCCGGAGCAGATCATCGGTCTGTTTACGGCTCAGGAGAGCCACCTGCGTCTCGTGCCTCCGCTGCTGATCGCGTGCGGGCTGGTGCAGGTGCCGTTCGGCGTTGCGCTGGTGATCCGCAGTGCGCTGCGCGGCGCTGGCGACGTGACCGTTGTGATGTGGATCACATGGATCGCGACGTACGCGGTTCGCCTGCCGCTGGCGTTCTTTATCAGCGGGGCGGATGTCTACGCGCTCGACGGCGAGACAATGCTCCTCGAGAACCCGTCGCCGTTTGACTACGGGCTGACCGGCCTGTGGATCGGCCTGAGCATCGAGCTCGCGATCCGCGGGTTCCTGTTCGCCGGGCGATTCCTGCACGGCGGCTGGACGACCGTCCGGGTCTGACGTTTAGCTCGCCGGGTTCGCTCGGTCCGCGTCATCGTCTTCGGTTTCGATTGTTTCGGCGGCCGGCTCCGCGGCGGCTTGATCCTCAGCATCGCGGCCGAGCGGCGT
>JBCBMF010000377.1:0-2011 GCA_039822905.1 Planctomycetota bacterium | reverse complement strand
CGAAAATGCTGGGGGAGCCGAAAGCGCCGCGGCCGATCGCTTCGTCGGTGTTGGCGCGAAGATGGTCCTTGCAGCTCTGCTCCTGGGACCGCGCGCGGAGCGCCGCGCCGTCGAAGTTCTGCATCCGCTGGCCGCGGATATCCCCCGGCTCGAACTCGGGCGGGTTCTCGGGGTCAAACTTATCGAGCAAAAGCCCCTGACCCAGCGGGCTGAAGGCAACGAACGAGCAGCCGTGCTCGTCCATGAGCTGCTGAACCGCGCAGCCCGGCTCGATGAAGTTGTCCTGCAGCATGCTCGCCCAGCTCTGGAGCACATCGGGCTTGACGACCGGGATCGCCCGCGCGAAGTGCTCGTCGCTATACGCGCTCTGACCCACTGCACGCACCTTGCCCTCGTCAACGAGCCGACGCATCTCTCCGGCCGCGTCGTGGATGTTGCCCAGCCCGCGATCAAACCCGCCATCGTCGCCAAAGTCGCCGTGGTGGAAGTAGTAGATGTCGATGCAGTCGACGCCGAGGTTCCGCAGCGACTGCTCGCACTGCCGGCGGATCTGGTGCGGCTCGTACTGATGCTCGGCCGTGCCCTTGAAGTGCCCCACTTTGGTTGCGATGACAAGCCCATCGCTCGACACGCCGAGCTTCTTCAGGCAGTCGCGCAGCATCCGCTCGGCCCGGCCGTTGCCGTAGACATCAGCGTTGTCGAAGTGTGTCACCCCCGCATCGACCCCGGCCTTGATCCCGGCGAGGACCTGGTCTTCGTCGACATCCGCCCAGCCGATCGGCGAGCCGTCGGCGAGCGACCAGTTGGGCCCTCCCATGGTCCAGCAGCCGAAGCCGATCTCGGAGACCTCGATGTCTGTGGTGCCGACGGTGTGGTATCGCATCACTTAGGATAGAGCACTTCATTCCACGGAGTGCCCTGCTCAAGTTGGAGCAGTTCATCGGCCGTGAGCACGCGACCTTCGAACTCCCAGTACACCAGTTGCTGGGCGATCGTCTCGAAGCTGCCCGTCTTCGGATCTTTGCCGTCGTCCGCCATGCGGAGCCACTGCCTCCGCACCGCGTCGGCCACGGCGGTCCGCATCTCCGGCGGAACAACACCCTTTTGCTCAGCTACCTGCAGCGCAATCTCGTCGTAGTTCGCGAACCGGAAGCGTGTCCGGCCGATCTGACCACGCATGAGCCAGCTTCTACCGATCGAGCTCCACATCTGACGCCACACAGGCTCCACCTCGCCGGCGGAGTGATGATCGCCAACCCACGTCTGCTTGACGCTCGTGCTCGGGACCAAACCCCACCACGACCGACTCCGGTGTTCGATGACGCCGTTCGCCAGGTCGATCCACACAGTCCCGTTCCAAAAGGGCATCACCGAAAGAACCAGCAGCACGATCACCCCGCCGACGACCGTCATGCAGCCGGACGACCAGCGCCTGCGACGCGGCGGTGCGCTCGTCATGAGTCGTCATCCGCTGGAGTAACCGGCTCGATCTCGCGTGGCAGAAGATCCGCGAGAAAGGCTCGCATCGCGTCGGCCGACACCGGCTCGTTCGCCGGCGTCTGCTCGTCGAGCACATCGAGCGACCACAGGAGCGGGTTGCGGCGATGTTTGTAGGGCTCTTCCTGCCAGCCTTCGAGAATCCACTCGGCAAGCACGGCCTCGGCTTCCGCGCTCGCGTTGCCGTCTTGAAGCCACCGCTCGGCCGCGCAAAGGGTTGCGTACTTCGACCACGGCTGGAGCTTTCGCCATCGCTTCTGACCTTGCTCCCACGCCGGCGTCGGCAGTTCGCCGCGGGTCGCCTCGACGTGCTCGCTCACAAAGGTCGGGGATACACGCTGGTCGTACACAACGCCGAAGACGCTGTACGCCTCTTTACGTTGGCCGGAGTTGAGATCGAACTCGACCGATCGCCGGTGCGTGCCGGCGGAGTGAGGCATGGCGCGGAACACGAAGCTCGCATGGGTCGTTCTGGTGGGACTCGCGATTGTGTTCGTGGCGTTGTTCACGCACG
>JBCBMF010000376.1:0-2043 GCA_039822905.1 Planctomycetota bacterium | reverse complement strand
CCGGATTCACGAGAAGCAGCGTCCTTGACACTCATTGCCGGTGAGCGGTGCGGCGTTGGATCCTCGAGGATCTGGTAGAGCGCGTTATTGATGAAAGTCGGATGCGATGTGAGCATCATGTGGTCGGCGGGGATAAACGTCACGCCGGACCAGCGGATGGGCGATTGCAGCACCGACTCGTTCCGCCCCGAGATCCTCTCATCAAGCAACGCACTGGAACGGAGCACGGTGCCGTCTCCGTCTTGACGTGAGATGACCTCCGTAGTGCGATCGTCGTTGATGCGTAATCGCTCAGGTGTCATCACGCCATCGCCCACAAAGAGATGCTTGTGCAGACCGGGCGGCGGATCGACCTGGCGGTCGAGGGCTCTATGAACAAGCTGTGCTTCGGCGAGGCATGATGCCAGATGATCTGCCGCCCCCCGCTCCCGATCGGACCGGGACGCGGCGGAAGGGAGCAGAATCTTGAGCTCATCATCGTTCCGCTCATCAAGCAGGCCCCAGCGGTGGCGCTCCCATGTTTCCACATCAAAGAGATCGGTAGATTCGTCGCTGTCGCCGCGCTCAATGCTCCCGTAGCGCGTCCTTGGCATCAGTTGGTAGAGAGCCGGCATCGTTCCGAGCACCGCCGATGAGTACGCCGGCGACGCCGCAGACTCGCTCAAGCCCTCGATCAGCTTCTCAACAACCTCGACGGCTCCACCGTTTGGTACACCCACCAGAAGCACGCGATCGACATCCTTCGCACCAGCCCAGGTGAGATCGGGCGGTCCCTGCGTCTCGCTGAGCAGCTGACGGCCGTAGCGGAGGTAATAGCGCAGCAAGAGCCCACCGAGCGAATGGGCGACGATGTCGACACGAGCGCTCCCGTCGCGTCCGGTGTGTCCGACCTCTTTCGCGATGTCTCGTACGAGCTCGATAAACGAGCCCAGACGGGCGGCGTTGTCTGGAATCGATCGGCGCCAGTCGTAGTCGAACTCGAACGACATGGGCGACCCGGGGCGTTCCCGCGGAACGTTGAAGTCAACATCCGAAGCAGAGCGAGCCTGAAGGAAGCCCGTGATTCCAAACATGTCGAGGATCGGGCCGTACGCCTTCACGGCAAGCGGGAGACCGAGCACCTTGGCCTGGAGCTCGAGAACCGCACCTGCCGGCTCGGCCTGAGTTTCGACGCGGTCGAGAGGGGTGCCGCCTTCGATTGGGAAGCACACGCCGCGGAGCTCGTCGGGCGCGCTGACGTCGGCGAACTCGCTCTTGCTCGATCCACCCCAAAGTGTCGCCCGCGATCTGCGATGAACAAGCCTCGAGCCGAGCACGCCTGGTATCACGATCACCGGGTTCTGCCGTTCCGGGTGCCGAGTGGCGACGTCCTCGTACTTCATCAGCACTCGCTGCTGCGATACTCGCGCGGCCGCACCGGTGAGCCGAATCAGCGCGTTATTGATCGTGTGACGAAGCGGCATCATCCCGAACCCCTGCTATCCATGAAGTCAAATCGAGCAGCCGCCATGTCTGCCGGGTGCTCGCTCGGGTGTGCTTCTTAATCGGACAGCTCCTTCAGGCTTTCAAGGGTCTTGCGGGATGACTTCACGCCCTCGAGCTGCGCGTGCAGCGTGGCGTTCGCGGGGCTCCCCATAGTCTTCTTGAGGACATCCTCGTATTCGTCCTCGATGGTCCTTTCGCCACGTATAGCTTCGATGAGAACGACCTCTTCGTTGCCACCGTTCAGTGAACCGCGTATATCGAGCCACCACCGGTGCACCTTACCCAGCGCTGTTCCGCCTTCGGGGATGCTCTCATGGCTCGTGCCGAGCATCCCCGCAAGCTCATCTCGAGCAACACGCCGCTTGTCCGCAACCGAGAGAAATGCCTCGCGCATCTGGGTGTGATCGATGCTCTCAGCGGCCGTGCGGACAAGGAAACAACAAACGCCGCCCCTACTCAGGCCTCCGCATAGACATCACATACATCGGTAAAAACGAAGAAAAAAAGCCCCAGTTCACACTACGTCCCCTAATTGCAGAACGCTACCAAGGCAAATGG
>JBCBMF010000375.1:0-2054 GCA_039822905.1 Planctomycetota bacterium | reverse complement strand
CGATCGCTGCGTTCAGCGCGAGCAGGTTGGTTTGGTCAGCGATGTCGTTGATCACATCGGCGACGCGGCCGATCTCCTCGCTTCGTGAGGTCAGTCGTTCGATCGAGCGGACCGATGTGTCGATGTCGGAAACGAGGGCGTCCATCTTGCGAGCGAGGCCAGCGGCAACACTGCCGCTCTTGTCCGCTTCGTTTACGGCATTACCCACGACCGAGACCATCGTATCTGCTTCCTGTACAACGGCGCCCGCGGCACGGGAGACGTCGGTGACTGAACTCGCCAGAGCGCTGACTTCACGCTGCTGCTCACTTAACGCCGAGGCCGACGCCCTGCTGCCTTCGGCGAGATTGGTAGCCGCCTCGGATACCTGGTCCGCCACCCCGTTGACCGAAACGACAATCTGTCGCACCTTCGCGAGAAACGTATTGAATGAGTGTGCAAGTTCAGCGATCTCATCCTTTCCAACGGCGGGTACCTCGATCGTCAGATCACCCTCGCCGCCTGCGACGTCTGCGAGCCGGAGCTGGACCTGCTGCACACGCTTCACAACAGTTCGTCGCAGATAGATGACCATCGCGGCACCGATGATCGCTGTGACGAGTGCGCTTGTGATGACGAGTGTGGCCTTTGCTTGCCGTCCCGCTTCGCCCGCACGCTGAAGCGCGACCGTCGCGTTGTTCATGTCTTTCAGCAGCGGCACGTTGTGCTCGAGGAGAACAGGCACGGCCGCTGATAGAAGGGGCCGGGGCTCGTCCGAAGCGAGTGCAGTATCGAGCTGCTGCCGAATCGGCTCCCAACGTCGCAGTCCCGCTAGCAGCGCGTCTTGTGCTTGTTCCGATGTCACCGCGGAGAGAGCGACTCGCCCACCGGTGGCATCAGTTGTTGTCCCTCCGTCTTGAAGAGCTCGAAGCGTCTCGTCGAAAAGTGTGGTTGTTCCTCGAAGTATGTCGAGTGCGTCAGCGCGTTCGTCGTGCGTCGCGGCTTGTAAGGCCTCTAGAGCCTCCTTTGTCATGCGCTGCGTCAGCATGCGCTGTCGCCCGGCAAGGTTGACGAGCAGGCCCGCAGCCTGTTGCTGTTGAAGAAGGATCAGAACTCCGCCGCATACAGCGGTTGTGATGCCGGCAAAGAGGCACGCTGCAAGTGTCAGCTTGGTTGATACTCTCATGGCCAAGACTCCATGTGTGACAGCGATGGTTGCCGGGGCACAATCGCTACATTCTGGTTGCATGTCGGACCTTGGTGCGAGTGAATCAACATGCATCTTGAACATCTCCCATCACTTCAGCTCGCTGGATCGCTGTGCCCCAGCAACGAGTGACGGGCACCGTTTCCGATTGCGAATCGCATTCCAGCATCCGGTTCACGGTGCCACCCACCCAAACTGGGGCGTGGTGTACGTCAGGCTTTGCCAAGGCCAGTTGGCATCTACTTTGGCACGTACAAATAGACCAAGCACTCGACGGCCTGAACCGCGCCAAAGTCACGTAGCCCGGCCGCGCCGTGCCCAGAATCGAATCCCAATGCTCGGCACGCGATGCGGTGCTGTGAAAGCAAAGGCATATCTCACGACGAGCGTCGTCAACAGGAGAGCCCCATGGTGCGGCTCACCCGCGGCGGACGAGCAGCACACCGCAAGGCAGCCCCGCCCGGATTGGAACCGGGGATCTCGGGATTCTGATTTGCCCCTGTGATAGACAGAATGGCCCGTCACAGCCTCAGAAAGTCTTTTCTTGAAGCAGGTGGAGCAGGCGCGTTCGCAACCGGCCGCAGAAACACGCCTCGGACGACCGCATTCGTCGGGTCATCGAAGCATGATTCCACTTACCCGAAAGAGGCCGAGCGGTAGTGATGGCGTTGGTCGAGGCATCGACCCGGGATGGCAACCCATGACCCGACGACACGCGGGGGGCGCGTGCCATTGCGGTGTGAATGGAGTTCAACCGATAGCCGGTAGGGCATCGGCAGAAAGGACCCGCGATGAGGCAAAAGATGGATAAACGGATCAGTCGATCGCCGTCCCTGTTCGTTGATCGCAGCGACCCGGAAAATAATCA
>JBCBMF010000374.1:0-2065 GCA_039822905.1 Planctomycetota bacterium | reverse complement strand
AGCACGAGTGCAAGAAACAGCGGGTCGGCCTGACGCATGCGGTCGAGGACGAGGCTTAGATCAGCCTTGTAGAGCACAAAGCCCAGGATCGCGAGCGACGCGATGAGCTTGACAGCGAAGAGCACCCGATGCTTCGACGACTTTGTACCTTCTGCGCTCACGACGCGGCCACCTCGCGGTGCTCGCCGCGAACGCGGATCACCTTCGCCGGCACACCGCCCACGATCGAGAACGGCGGAACGTCTTTCGTGACAACCGCGCCGGCGGCCACGATGCAATCACGGCCGACCTTCACGCCGTTCACCACGGTTGCGTTCGCACCGATCCAGCAGTTGTCCCCGATCTCGAGCGAAAGCCCCTCGATGTGTCCCTGATCGGCGATCGAGATATCCGTTCGCGACGTGTGGTACTGGCCCCCGCCCAGATAGACGTGGCCCGCGATCAGCACGTTCGATCCGATCGTGACAGATCCACTGACCGAGGAATGAACCGTCACGTTTGCGCCGAGGCCGCAGTTCGAACCGATCGTGATCGTGCCCAGTTTGGCCGCGAGCTTGGTCCCCATGCCGACCATGGTGGTGTCACCGATCCGGATCCCCTCGCGCTCCTCCGTGATCGCGTCGAGGCAGCACTGGTCGTCGATGACCACAGCACGGCCCACATGCACCTTGTGGGGCTGCCGGAGCACGATGCTCCGTCCGAAGACGCTCCCGCCGCCGCAGGACCCGAGCAGACCCGGCAGCAGGGCCTTGCGCAACGCGAGCCCGAACGCGCCTGGCACGGGCGAGACCAGCATCTGTGTCAGCTCGAACCGGGCGAGGCGAACCAGGGACCGCGAACCGACAATCGCGTCCTGGTACTTCCGCAGCGCCGAGCCACTCTGGTCCGTGATGCCGTCTTTGATTGCGCCCATCGCCCGTCTATCCGTCCCTCATCGCGCGGGCCGCCGCCAGCGCCTCATCGACCGCACGAGCCGACGCTTCCTGATCGAGTTTCAAGGCCGCCCCGATCGCCGCAGCAGATTGCCGAAGACACTCGGGCGACGTGTACCACGCCGTTCGCCGTAGACAGATATCATCGACGCTCACAGCGGCCTCGTCTCGCACGATTCGGCGAACCACTACCTCAGTGTCTGCCGGATCCGGGGGGGTGGTCAACCAATCTGCCTGCAGTATTGGATCGCCGATCGGGCCGACCGATCGGGCGACGCCAGCACTCGGCATAGCCGCGAGGACAGCTCGCTGAGCGACGAGCCTCGCCGTCGTGTACTTGACACCCGACACGGAGAACGCGCCCTCGACGCCGCCGGCCTTGCCGTGGTCGACGAACACCGGCCGATCACTCGGCGAGAGCCGCCCGTCCGCCGCCCGAGGCAGCAAGCCGCTCCAAACGGCCGAGACATGATCGAGGGCCAGATCGGATCGGCCGAGCACATCGCCCGCCGCATCGACCAGCCGCTCCACGCTCGACACCGGGGGCGTGCTCCCTCCCTCAGCCGGCTCTTCCCACGTGCCGATCGCGAGGCCTGCGGGGCCCGGCACCACAAACAGCATCCGCCCATCCAATGACGGCGCATCGAGCGCGACCGCGTCTGTGATCTGCGGCTCGACATCGAGCAGCACGTTGAACGCTCGCAGCGGTTCGAAGAGCCGCGGATGCGAGCCCCCAAGCAGCTGCGCCACGCTGCCGCTCGACGGCCCAGCACAGTTGATGACCCGCTTCGCTCGGACGCCGATGCTCCCACGATCAGCATGGTCGCACGCCAGCGTGATCTGCTTCTCTGGCTCTGGAACGATCTCAATGCCGGTCACGCGTGTGTCGCGCATCGCCCGACCGCCGAGATCGCATGCGAGCCGAAGCATGCAGATCAGGACCCGCTCGCTCGAGACCATCAGCCCGTCCTGCCAGGCCCCGACGGCTCGGATGCTCTCGGGAAAGACCCCCGGTGCAGAACTCGCAATCTGAGCCTTCGACATGACGCGCGCGGAACTGATCCGAGGGCTTGAGCCGCCGAACGCCGCGTTGAGCGTGTTGTTCATCACCGATGCGCACGCAAACAGGCTCG
>JBCBMF010000373.1:0-2078 GCA_039822905.1 Planctomycetota bacterium | reverse complement strand
CCGAGGATGCCATCGCAGGAGATGAAGTCGCCATTCTCGAACGGGAACTTCCACAGAATCAGCACACCCGCGAAGAAGTTCTCGAAGATGTCCTTGAAGGCCAAGCCGATCGCGATCGAACCGACGCCGAGTCCTGCCAACGCCTTCGACGGGGTAAGCCCCGGAAAGACGACCAACGCAGCGACGAGGAGGCCGACGCCCCATACGATGATCGATGTAAACCGAGCTGCCAATTCGCGGAGTGAGCCGCGGAGTCCCGAGTTTCTCAGCAGCCTGCGAACGACTGCCTTGGCGATCAGCACAATAAAGAACGTGACCGCGAGAATCAGCGCTCCGGCGACAAGCATCGGCACGTGCGCAAGCACGCTCTGCACGATTCCCGAGACCGTGTCCATGACCGTGTTCACGGCTTCTTCCGTCGACAGTCCAGTAAGCGGCCGTGTGGAAACAGCGTCGCTCTCGGGAGACGACGCCTGGTCCTCTGGTTGACGAGCCGGTGCTAGCTGTGACAGCTGCATCACGCAGCCTCAGTTCCGTCAGAGCTCTTCAGATCATCGATGCGTTGCGGCGTCGCCCACATCTCCGGATTGAAGATGACAGCAGCAGAGCCGACCAGCAGTGCAGCGATGAGTCCCCCGGGGATGCCAAACACCAAGCCACCAGCCGCCGCTGCGCCGACCACCAGAGCTATGAGCAGGAAAATCCTGAGCACGAGGCGATGGGGCGATACGTTCGGCCTTGCAGGCCGACCTTCCGGGGAGGCCGTGGTGGTTGGCCTGATGTCTGTCGGGCGTTTCATGCGTATCCCCTTTCAAAGCGGTATCGAAAAGCCCCACGCGGCAGGAGTGCCGCGCAGGGCGGGGGTAAGGGGATTCAGTGTTAGCCGTCGCGGCGATCCTTCGTCTCGTCATCGCTCTTCTCGCGCGGCTCAAACTCGACTACATACACGTCAAAGGCTTCGTACACAGGCTGGAGGGTGACCGGCGTGGAGATCAGGGTGAGATCGTCCGGCTCGGCCGTGCACTGCTTGAGCATTTCGGTGGTCGCATCGATATGCACTCGCGTGGAGCCAATCGAACTCACCGACCAGGGAACGCACCTCAGGTCATCAGCAATACCGAACAAGTTGTCATTCGGATCGAGCAGCATCATGGCAACCTTGCCGGCGTCAAGTTCCAATACAGCGTCCTGAATCTCGCCGGCGGTGTCATCGTTGGACCTCGCATCCATGCCGATGAGCTCGGTTGCCGTAATGAGCCCGCTGCGATCTGCTGCCCCGTCGGAGAATCGCCATGCAGGCTTCCAGTCGTCCGTCCACAGTGTGACCGATGCATCGTCGGTCTCGAAGTCGCATGCTGCGAACCCGTATGAACGATCTGCACCGAGCGCGACGACCGTTGCATCGACCATCGCCCCGCGGTGGATGCCGTTGCCAGGGTCGAGCACAAACCATGACGGCCCGGTCGCAACGTTCCGCACGGCTCCCGACTCGTCCTTGAGCCCCAGCACAATCATTTCGTTGTTCTCAACGCTAACCCGATCGACGGAAACCACTTCGCCCGACACAGCCATGGTCGGGGCTTCGTCGTTCAGCATTCGGCGCCACGGGATCGTGTCCGCGTTGGGCTTGTCTTGCGACGCTCGCTTAACCATTTGGAGCGACGCATCGACATCGCCGCTTTCCATTCGTACCCAGGTGTCCGGCGTCTGCTCGCCGAACGAATCGAGTTGCTGCGTGGTCAGATCAAGTGTGAGCAAACGCTCGTTTGGTTCGAATCCGAACTCTTCGTACGGAATCGCAACGCGATCGCCGCCGAGGCCAAGGATGTCGTTCGAAAGCGTGACGATGTGGCTCACATCGCCGGAGCCCCGATCAAGAACGAGGTCGTCAATGGTCGCGACCTCGGTGCCGTCACGGGCAATGATCTCCGAGCCCATCAGCGTGCTCAGCCTCTGGAAGTTGTACACGCGGGGCGCGTTTGACTTCTGATCGTTCGTCAGGCTCTGCGTCTCCTTGCGATCACGGTCGGCGGTCGATGGCTGAGGAGCGGCTGGCAGTGCGAGCCCCGCCGAGCAGG
>JBCBMF010000372.1:0-2102 GCA_039822905.1 Planctomycetota bacterium | reverse complement strand
CCTTCAACCAAACCGTGACCATTGACGACAAGCATCGGCAGACCGTCGAACGTAGCCGAAACGATATTGGTGTCGTACGGCGGTCCTCGCAGCTCGACCATCCGATTGAGCACACCGCCCCGGCTTCGGACACCCATCATGACGTATGCATCGGAGAACGGGTCATACACGATCTGCCGGGAAGAGCCATCGGCCCGGGCTGTGTTCGAAGAAACGCCGATGTCGTTGACCACGCGAGACGCGGCCGCATCAAGCTTTGACCGCACCTGTGCAACGCTGAAACGAGGCACCGCGATCGCTGCGATGACAGCGATCACGGCGACAACGATTACCAGCTCCACAAGCGTGAAGCCCCGCAGCCGACTTCGATCAGAATGCGTTCCACTGCGTCGTGCCATTGCCTTCGGTGCCTGTGTTCGAAACGATGGTGCCCGTCGTTTCGTTGTACAGCCAGCCAACACCCGCGCCATCGGCCGCGGCAACCCCGGCATTGCCCTGGTTTGTTCCAACAGGCAGAGGTGGGACCGAGCGCAGATACGGGCCGTAGATGAAATCACCGGTCTTGGTCGTGCTCGTCCCGCCGCTTGCGTCGGTGAAGAGCAGCATCTGGTCTTCGAAGTCTGCTGCTGTGGGGAACGTGCCCTGGTGCTCGGCCGCATAGAGATCGATTGCGCCTCGCAGCGCCTGCAGATTCGCCTTTAGCGCAGACTCTGCGGCACCTTCTGAACCACGCGACATCCGCGGGATCGCGATCGCTCCGATGATCCCCAGGATCACGACCACGATGACCAACTCGATCAGACTGAACCCACGCCTGCGTGAAACTGTAAACATATCGGCTTCCCCCAGAGGTCTTTTCTGAGGAGACATCGTCGCAATCTCAGCTGAACTTAACCGAGGGGCGGGCCAGATCCAGTTCCACCTGCGGGACCGGCAACTGGGCCGGCCGCCAGCAGTGGGACTCACCAGTGGTCGACGGGCGTTCGAACTGTTATCTGGACTGCAACGACGGCATGAGCAGGTCGAGCGTTATCTCACCGACGCTCGTTTCTACGCGGACTTGCTGCCCGTCGATCGCGATCACGCGAACGCCTTCGAACTCCTCACCGATCCGCATCGGACGGCCGTTGATCACGGCGATGTCATCGTCGTCTCGCGAAAGAACAGCTGAGAGCCGAAGCCCTGGCTCGGTCGCATGCGCTTCGGCCTCTCCCGACGCTGGCGCTTGATCCGAGGCGGGAAGCGGCGCGAACGCGCCATCGATCGCGTCCTCGATCGGCCGCTCGCCGTGGTCGAAGCCGGCGAATCGATCAGCGAGCGTCGGCCCGGTTCTCAACGAGGGGGCAGAGAAATCGGCCGTGCTCTCGCTTTCAGAGGTGGCCCCGGTGGGCTGCGTGGGCGTTGCACCGGATTCTGCCGGCAACAGTTGATCCGTCACGAGCGCAAGCACGGCGGCTCCGAGGAGACCGAGCATGATCCTTGTTCGTTTCCCCGTCGCCATGTTTCGAGCATCGCATTCGTCCAGATGCCGTGCAACCGAACGCGATGGGCTATTCGTCGGGCGAAGCTGCCGAGCCCGCCTGACCCGCAGAACCGGTAAACCACACCAGCTCGGCCGTGATCGATGACGACTCCGCCGAACGGCCGCTGAAGCTGAAACTCATCATGCCCATGTCCGGGAACGTCACGCGGAGCTGTGACAGGAATCGGGCGATGCCGCCGGCGGGCCCATCGGCTCCGATCGAGATCGACTGATGCCGCACGCCATCGGTTTCCATTGCCTCACCCGGGCGGATCGAGCCCACGGATATACCGATGATCTCAGCGAGTTCAGCGAGTTCGCCGATGCGCTCGTTTATTCGAGGGGATGCATCGAACGTGGTACGGAACTCGGAGATCTGCTTCTCGAGTGATCGGACGTCTGCATCTTTTATTGTCACCTCAGAACGCAGCGCATCAAGACTCTGCTCCTTTCCGAGGATGCTCCGCTCCATGATCAAGAGCTGCGTCTGGTTGGCCACCACCGGGCGGATGCCGCCGAAGTAGCCGAGCGCGGTGAGCGCCAACGCGACAAGGATGCCGGCACGATCGATCGGGTTCTT
>JBCBMF010000371.1:0-2124 GCA_039822905.1 Planctomycetota bacterium | reverse complement strand
CCGTGCTTCACGAGCCGCCGCTGTCGTGGCAACTGATCGACCCGTGGCCGATTGCCGCCGCGTTCGGCTGCCGCGTCGTTTCCGACCTCCGCTCGCGGTCGCTCGCAACCGGCGGGCAAGGTTCGCCGCTCACGCCGCTGGCGGACTGGGTTCTGTTTCGCGATCCGAACGAGACTCGCACCGTCGTCAACCTCGGCGGGTTCGCAAACTTCACGGCGCTTCCTACGGATGCCGACCCCAGCATCGATAACATCGATCTTATTACGGGCGGCGATATCTGTGCGTGCAACCTGGTGCTCGATCGGCTGGCTCGGGATCGTCTCGGTACATCGTTTGATGAGGACGGGAGGGCGGCCCTGACCGGGGAGGTTTCCACTGCGGAAGCTGCGAGGCTTTCAAATCGTCTCAAGCCAGACCATGAACGATCGCTCGGGACGGGCGACGAGGCGCAATGGTTTGATGACGAGTTGGCGTCGCTATCGCCCACCGACTGCCTCGCCACCGCGTGCGACGCCATCGCTCGCACCATCACCTCACAGCTGCCCGCTTCAGATGCGACGGTTATTGCCGGCGGCGGCTCGTGTAACCGCGCGCTCATGCGATCGTTCGCATCACATCGCAGCGGGCGCATTCTTGAGTCGGATGCCTTTGGCATTCCGAGTCAGATGCGTGAGGCGGTCGGCTTCGCAGTGCTCGGCGCACTCGCCGACGACGGCATCCCGGTGACGCTCCCCGCGATCACCGGATCAGTCACCGAAGGCCGTGACGGCCAGTGGATACTCCCATGACCTTGCCACCCGACCGCTCGCACATCGGCGCCGAACAGCGCCGCGATGCGACACGACACATTCATCGGGCATCGATCAGTGAGTGCCTCCGCCTGATCAATGACGCCGACCGAGAGGTCGCTGACGCCGTCGCAGCGGCATCACCCGCGATCGCTGCGTTTCTCGACGACGCATCGCAACGGTTTTCGAGCGGCGGCCGGCTCATCTACCTCGGGGCGGGAACATCGGGACGACTCGGCGTGCTCGACGCCTCCGAAGCGCCGCCGACGTTTCATGTGGAGCCCGGACGGATCGTCGGGATCATCGCGGGAGGTGACAATGCGCTGCGTGTGTCCAGCGAGGGACGCGAAGACGACGCGGACGGCGCGCGATCGGAACTCGCGACGCTCAATCTCACCGGCCAAGACGCGGTCCTTGGAATCGCAGCCGGTGGCACGACTCCGTACATTTTGGGTGCGCTGCGATACTGCGATTTGCTTGACGAGCGTCCGCTGACGGGGATGCTCTCGTGCAGCCAAATCGATCGACCGCCCGGGTGCGACCATCTCATCATCGTTGACACCGGTCCCGAGGTGGTCACGGGGTCAACGCGGATGAAAGCCGGTACAGCGACGAAGATGGTCCTCAACGCGATCTCGACCACGCTGATGATCCGCGACGGCCGGGTGTATGAGAACCTGATGGTCGATCTCCGCGCGACGAACGACAAGCTGCTCGATCGCGCGATCCGGATCGTCTGTACGCTCACCAGTCTGGATCGTGACGCGGCACACGAGCTCCTGGTGTCAGCGGACCGAAACGTGAAAGCAGCGCTGGTGATGCACCACCACGGCATCGAACTCGGGCCAGCGCTCGCGATGCTCCAACGGAACGATGGGCTGGTACACCGAGCACTCTCCGACGAGCCACGATGATACACGCAACAGAGCCATCGCTTGATCGAGACGCGACTCATCGCCGGTTGCTCTCGCTCGACATCTTCCGCGGCTTCAACATCGCTGCGATGATCCTCGTCAACATGACTTGGGACCGCGGGCTTCTGCCGGAGCAGATGTTTCACGTCGGCTGGAACGGCGGCGACCAAGGGGCTACGTTCACAGACCTTGTATTCCCTTGGTTCATTTTCATCGCCGGTGTGGCGATCCCGTTCTCGATGGGAACCGGTCGCGGCGAGTCGCTCTCGCCCTTGCGGCGTGTGCTTCTCGCGGCCCAACGCTCGCTGGTCATCTACTTCCTTGGGCTGTTGCTCGACGCGGCAACGTCGAGTCAGTTGTTGTTCTTCAAGTGGAACATACTGCAGATGATCGCGGCCGCGTACTTCATCGGCACGTGCCTG
>JBCBMF010000370.1:0-2147 GCA_039822905.1 Planctomycetota bacterium | reverse complement strand
GGCTTCGTTCTGACGCCCGGCGCTTTCAACGACGACACACGCTTCGGCGTCACGCAGTTCCGCTTCGTCACGGCCGACTTCGATTTCGACGGCGATGCGGACGCCGACGACCTCTCGCTCATCCAATCGCGCGTCGGGGCGACCCTCGATGACCGGATCGACTGCGTCGATGACGCCGGCATGCCCATTGTCGACCCGGCGACGAGCCAGCCGTTCCAGTGCTACGAGTGGGAAGGCCGCGGCTTCAACGCGACCGAGGCCATGCGAAACATGGACATGGCCGACGGACCCGGCGGCACCAACGCCGATGCAGTGACCGCTGCCGACCTTGCGGCTGCACAGGCGATCATCCCCGTCGGCCGGCTGTGTGCCGACCAGAACGGCGACGACCTCATCACCCCGGGCGACTTCAACGCCTGGATCCTCAACTTCAACGGCGGCGATCTGCGGGCCGACACTAACCAGAACGGTGTTCTGGAACCGGGCGACTTCAACAGCTGGATCCTCGCGTTTAACCAGGGGGCGAACGGACCGACCTGCAACCCGTGATCGCACTCTCGCTCGTATCGATGCTCGCTGCCGCGGGCTTCGAGCCGCTCCTGAAAGAACACGCCCGCCTCGTCGCACCCGACGGTGCGGGCTTTGAGATCGTCGCATATGCCTCGACGACCAACGAGCTGTGGGCCACCAGATCAGACCGCCCGCGCTTGGCACGCATCGACCTCTCCGATCCCGACGCACCCATACTCCTCGAGCACGTGTCGCTGGAGCGGTTCGGGATCGAGGTCACGTCTGTCGCGACGAGCAGCGACCTTGTCGCGGCAACAGTGCTCGCATCACCAACCACAGATACCGGCACGCTGATCATCATGAACCTCGACGGCTCAGTGCGCTCGTGGCACTCGACGGGCTCGCACCCGGACATGGTCACGTTCTCACCGAACGGCGCACTCGTGTTTGTCGCCAATGAGGGCGAGCCCGCTGACGGCGTCGATCCACCCGGATCGATCACCGTCTACCAGCTCGCGGGCGGCCACCCCATCAACACATGGTCATCAACCCTCGGCGATCCCGATACTGCTGCCGACGACGTGACCTGGACGACCCCCCTCGCGGAAACTGCGCCGTCGATGGTCGAACCCGAGTACATCGCCGTAAGCCCGGGCGGGCTTGCAGCCGTCGCTGCACAAGAGAACAACGGCATCGCTCTCGTCGATACGACAAGCTGGCCCCCGCGACTAACCGCCGAGCTCGACCTGGGCGTGATCGGCCCCAAACTCCTGGGCCTCGTAGATACCAGGGACGACGGCCAGCTACGCCCGCAGCCTGCAACGGTCGCCGCTCTCCCACAGCCCGACGCGATCGCCGTCGTCGATACGGCCGAAGGACCTGTGATCTTCACGGCCGATGAAGGCGACCCCCGGGACGACTGGGGCCGCGACGGTGCGGCAAAGCTCGACGGCCTCGAACGAGCAAAGCTTCAAACGCAAAGCGGCATTCCGCTGATCTTCGGCGCACGAGGCATATCCGCCTGGCGACCAGACGGCTCGCTCATCACCCGAGCCGCATCGCCGATCACGACATGGGCACCATCGCAGCACAACGCCGACTACGAGACCATCCTCGACAAGCGAAGCGATCGCCGCGGCGAAGAACCCGAGGGCCTCGTCGCCTGGCGCGACGGTGAACGAACTCTCGTCGCCGCAGGCTTTGAGCGAGCCGGCGCGCTCGGTCTCTTCGAATACCGCGACGAAACACTGCACACGCTGGACATCGTGCGGATCGGCGAAACGAAGAATGCCATCGCTTCACCCGAAGGCATCGCAGTATTTGAGCATTCAGGCAGAACGTTTCTTGCCGTTGCGGACGAAGCCGGCGGCAGCATCACGCTCCTTGAAGTGCATGACGACCGTCGCAAAGCGCTCAAGTCCGATCGCGATCAATCGCGGGAAACTCTCAGCCAGCAGAACAGGTAATCAGATCGGGGCACACGACCAAGCTCCACTAACCGTCGACGAGCCCCTGATCCATCGGAATTCGCTGGTAGTTCCGGTACCAATCGGGTAGGGTGCGCATTCGGGTCCTCCGCGAGCACCCTACCCGATTGGTACCGGAACTACCAGCGAATTCCGATGGATCAGGGGCTC
>JBCBMF010000369.1:0-2158 GCA_039822905.1 Planctomycetota bacterium | reverse complement strand
TGGTTCTCGCCGTAGACCCGGCTGCGGATCTCCATGGCGCGGGTGATCAACTCCTCGGCTTCCTCAGTCTTGCCAAGATCAATGAGCTGACCGCACAGATCCTCCATCGCCACGAGTGTCCGCGGGTGTTCCGGCCCGAACACTGTGACCGAGTCCTCGTACACCTTGCGGAAGATGGCTTCGGATTCCTTGGCAAGACTGAGGAAGCCGAGGAGTTGATCACCCGCGCCATGGAGATCCGCAGCCGGGTCTACGGCGAGAACCACCAGAGCGTTACAAGGCAGCTCGGCGTGCTCGCGTCGCTCTACGAGATTCAGGGCCGATACACCGAGTCGTGCGACCTCGAAAGGCAGAAGTACGAAAAGTATGTGCAGTTCTACGGCGAGGAGCACCCAACCACGCTGGTGAGCGCAAACAACTACGCGACGTCGCTCGACCGGCTGGGGCGGTATGCCGAGGCCGAAGCCATACACCGCAAGCTGCTCGAGATCAGGCTTCGGATCCACGAGCCAGACCATCTGTCCACCATGATGACGTACGGCAATCTCGCGTACGTGGTCGAAGCACAGGGCAGAACGGACGAAGCACTCGATCTGCACAGACGATCGATGGAGGGGCTGCGACGATCGCAAGGCGATGACAATCCGAACACGCTGGTCGCCGTGCAGAACTTTGGCACCCTGCTCGCGAGAACCGGAGCACTCGACGACGCCGAACCCTACTACCTCGAAGCGTATGAGGGCCGACGCCGCGTGCTCGGCGACGACAGTCTTTCCACGCTGAACTCGGTATACAACCTAGGCAATCTGCTGATTCTGCAGGGCAAACTGGACGAGGCCGAGCCGTACTGCGTCGCGGCCTTGGAGGGCTATCGACGCGTCGGTGGCGAGGACCACATCGGCACGATCTACTCGTTCGGGCTCGTAGGCGATCTCCGATCTGAGCAAGGCCGCGTCGAGGAAAGCGAAGCCATGTATCGCGAGCGGTATGAGCGAAGCCTGCGGATCATGGGAGACGACCACCCGATGACGCATTCCTCCATCGAAATGCTCGCCGGAGTTCTCGAAGAGCTCGGGCGAGTCAACGAGGCCGATGAGTTGCGAGCAAAGGTCCCGGCATCCGATCCGCAGGGGTAACTCGCTCACCCACAGAGCAACCGGGGAGTCTGTTTCTGAGAACTCGGGGCTCGTAGCCGACGAGAAGGTCACAGGCTCGTGACCTGCCCCCAGAAACTAGTCCACGTGCAAGCCGCTCTGTGACTTGCCGCTAGGGAGTTCCTAGGTAGAGGTTCATGCTGATCATGTCTGGCCGCAGTTCAGATGCGGCCCCAAATGGTTAGGGTGACAGGACATGATTGAACCGGATCTACCGTCGTCCCCACAAACCACTTGTGCATCGATGTCCAGATCTAAATCGGGGTGACGGGATTTGAACCTGCTCGCGAGGAGAATGCGATCCTCTCCGCATCGGGCCCGGGTAAGTCCCAGATGAGTCCCCACGGCCGATCCCAACGCCGGCAAACGGCGGTAGAGCATGGCAAACGGCCGGAATCACAACTCGTGTTCGACCAGCAGGTAACGACGATTCGAGTCGATGAGCGAGGTTCCAGCTCCTCCACCGTTTCGAATCCCCCCCTCTCCGCTTTCTGATTTGGTATGAGCCGATGGTGTCCCGCGATGCTGGCCAGAAGTGGCGAGAATCGCGGGAGTTTCGGCCTTATCCGCAGCATCCGGAGACGATCGCTGGGACCCTGGCTTGGCCAAGTTCAGGCGGATTTGGCCGAATGTCTCTCGGGGCATTTTGAGGGGTGTCCCGGCGCGGAGATCAGGCGGTGGCGGCGGCCCGATCGAGACCAAGCGACTGGGCCTGCCGAGACCAATCGAGCTCACTCGCCGCTTCGAGCAGATCGTCGAGTGTGACGCGCGGCGGGAGTGTCCCGGCCAAGGCATGCCGGAGCACATCCGGGCCCAGATTGGTCAGCGGTAACAGCTTCAGCATCCGCGTCCGAGCTATCTTCCGGCCTTCCGCAAACGGCTTGATGTGCTCCCCCGATTCCACCAACTCATCGTGCCACCGGTACGCGAGTCCGATGGCCTCGACAATGTGCTGCTTAGGAGCTGGCTTGGACGGAATGACGAGGTCCTCGCCCTCAGGCGAG
>JBCBMF010000368.1:0-2183 GCA_039822905.1 Planctomycetota bacterium | reverse complement strand
CACTTGGAACAGAAAGTCAGGGTTTGCTTCGTCAACCGCGCCATCGATCGTGACGGTTCCACGAACTACGCCTGGATCGGAATTAAATTCGCTGAACGTTGCCCGCCGCTCGATCCAATACTCGCCTGAAACGGGATTCTCGACCAGCCAGTCAGTTTCAGCCCCTGTTCCACCAGTGGTCCAATCAAGACTGCCTCCCTGAGGACGTTCAACCGGTCTCCGTGGCGCATCCCAGTACGCATTAAAGTAGAACACCTCTGACAAGAACGGCTGCGCCTCCACGCCGTAGACGATCATCGCGTCGGCGGACCGCTCCTGGTTCGGATCCGTCACGAGCACGCTGTCGGCGGGGTCGTCCTTGCCGAGCACCACGTCCGCGTCGAGTACCGGCGCGAAATCGCTCAGGCCCGCGCCGATCGTGTTGTTCAGCGCCGGCGGGCGGACTAGAGCGGCGAGTTGGTCGATCGAGTTTTGGTCGCGCTCGTCCTCACCGACGAGCCAGAGCAGCGCCGCCGTCGGCTCGTCGCGACGTTCGCCGTAGCTCGGCCTGTTGGCGCTGTCGGCGATGCCGTCGCCGTCAGTATCGATCGTGATGACCGCGTTTGCGCTGTCCGGCTCGACACCGACGAGCGCTCCCGGATCGGGCACGCCGTCGTTATCGAAATCGACGAACGGCGCATCGGCCGCGTCGCGGAAGTTGACCGCCATGTGGGCGGCCATGCGGATTGCCATCTCCGGGCCGGTGTGCCCGTAGAACATAGTCTCCAGCTGCCGCGGGTCAACCGCACCGATGACACCGCTGCCCCCAACGGTGGGCCAGGCCGTCCCGCCCTCGAACTCTTCGAGGAACGGGGCGAGCGTCCGCAGGTAGATCTCGAAGCCATTCTCAACAAGCGGGTCGCGGGCGTCGCGCTGCGCCTCGGCGATGTCGGCGCCGGTCAGGCCCTGGCCCTCGTACGCGGGGCTGCCGAGCATGAGCGCGTCGGCGCGGAACCGGCGGAGCCCGCTGTCGAGCGCGAGCAGGCCCTCCGCCGTCCCGGTCGTTGAGCGGATGGGCCGCGCGCCGCTGACGGTGGTGAGCAGCGACCGCAGATCGAGCTGCGCACGCGCCCGGCGGTTGTGCTCTTCGGCGGTGATCTCGCTGCCGGTCTGATCGGTCACCTCGACGCCGATCTCCGCTTCGAGCGAGCGATCGGACCGCAAGAGGCTCCGCGTGCGGAGCGGCGAGTCTTCGCCGCCGTCGTAGCCGTTGTACGCGAGGAACGCCCGCTCCAGCGACGAGAACGTCGCCGGGTCGTTCGCGCCGTGGAACGTGAGCAGCTCGACGAGATCGCTGACGCCAAACGGCCCGGTGCGGGCGTTGCCGCCGCCGGCGAAGCCGGGGATCGACGAGCCGATGAGCGCGTAGTCCTCACGCCTCAGATCGAGCGCCCCCTCGCCCTCTTCGGCGTCGGGCTCGTTGACGGCGAAGGGCGAGTAATTCGTGAGGTCCTCGGTCCAGGCGTCGCCGTCGACGGTCTCACCCGGCACGCCGCTGAACGGGCGGTCCGCGGCATAAACCGGGTAGACCTGCCAGTCCAGCAGGCTCTGGCGGAGACGGAGGTACGCCTTTCGGCCGAACCGCGTCTGCTCGTCCTCGTCCACATCGTCGTAGTCGTTCCGCTCGTCCGTGCCGTTGAGCGCGGTGAAGAACGATTCGTAGGTGGCCTCGTTCTCGTCGCCGCCGAAGTCGTCGATGTCGGAAGCGGCACCCGTGACCGCTTCGCGGTGCATGTCGAGCGTCAGCAGCGTGAACAGGCTCACATCGTGCGGCCCCTGGCCCGCGCGGTTGTCCAGCGTCGGCGCGGCGATCGTGTCGCTGGCCGTGTTGATGTTCGCGAGCGACGAGAGATCGATGACCCGCACGGCCGCGAAGTATCGGCGGTCGCTGTCACCAAGCAGCGGCACCTCGACGCCTGAGCTCGCGTCGACGAGCTCGAACCACCGCGAGTCGATGATGCCGTCGCCGTCCGCGTCGGCGTAGGAGTACTCCCAAAATCTCGGGTTAACATCCCCGTTGGTCTCGGTTGGCAGATTGGTGTTGAAGCCGTCACGCGAGAGCTCTGCGATCGTCCGCGCCATGTTCCGCTGGTACATGGTCCAGTGGGCGGGTACGTTCCAGTCCGGATCAGCGTTGCCGTTGT
>JBCBMF010000367.1:0-2214 GCA_039822905.1 Planctomycetota bacterium | reverse complement strand
AGGCAATCACGCGAGAGCATCGGATTGAGCGGGTCGCCTTCGACGGAACATCGGTGCCGTTACCTGAGTGTGTAGGGGCCGTGCCGCGGGTGGTACCGTCGGACGATGGCCGGCTGCTCGCCGTCGAGCCCGTCAATGAGGACGAGTTTGACGAAATCGCGATCTTCGAACGGGGTCGCGGCCTGGTGACTTCCGTTTCCTCTGAGGGTCAGGAACGCGATGGATTCCCGGTCTGGAGCCTCGAACGACGCTGGCTCGTGTTCGGATCTAATCGCCATGGTGGTGTGTTCAATGCGTACCGTCACCGTACTGGCAGCGATTCTGATGTCGAGCGTGTCCACACTTCCGACTTGATCACTTTCCCCGACAGCTGGTCGAAGTGCGGACGCCGTCTGCCGGTCTCCCTCGGCACCGGGAAGGGCGAGATCGACATCGGGGAGATCTGACTCGACGAGAACGGGCAGACCGCCGGTGAGGTGCGGCAGCTGATCGACTGGCCACCGAACCAGTTCCAGGCTTGGTTCTCCCCCGACGCACGGTGGATCATGTTCGTGTTCGGCGTCGTACCGGGACAATCCAAGATGTTCGTCATCGACGCAGACGATCCCTCGCGGTCTGTTCAGGTCTCGACGAACGGCGGCCGCAGCGGCTTCTGGGATAAGGAGCGAGCATGTTTGTACTGCCACAACCGAGTTGGTGACGACTCCACGCTCTGTGCCGTCGATAACTCGGTTCGGGAGGATGGTTCGTTTGTACCTTCAGCGCCGGAGCCGCTCCTCCCGTTCGAAGAGCCCGGAGACTCACGCGTGTCGTATGCCGCCCCGAACGGAGAAGGGTTCATTCGTTCGCACGAAGTGGAGCGCAATGTCGCGTCAAAGGGGCGCGTCGTGCAGCTCCTACTGGACGTGGACCAGGAGCTCGCACCGTTACCTGGTAACAGCCCACCATGATCGAACAGACCGGGCCGTACGAGGTACAACCCGAGTTCGGCTGATGCGGGAGGTGCCGCACGGCGGCAACGACGTCCGTGTTGTCGAGAGCAGCACCGAAGGCGAGATGCCGATCCGGTTGATCCGGAACTGGACGACTCTTCTCGATCAGCCAAGTTGCTGGCCCAAAGTATGGAGTGCAAGTGGCGGCTCGTACACCTGGGCCGCGTGGCCGGAAAAGTCACGCAGTCGGTACTCCCTTCCTTCCGAGCAACTCAGGACGAAGCAGGAGGAATCCGGTCAAGCAAACATTGAGCCTCTGAGCTGTTCCCAAGCTGAATGTTGCCGGTTCGATTCCCATCACCCACGTTTGAGAGTGTCGATGAACATGGCTGTGATCGTTTGCTTGGGGGAACAATCGCTCACTTCGGAAAGGCCGTCCGCATTGCGAAGCAATGCGCAATCTCCATGAAATACGTGTTGGGTGTTCAAATCGTGTGAACCGCATCAACGCGAAGCATGTGGGCCGGCCGGTAGAGTCCACTTTCGGCATACCCACTCCTTTGCCCGTTTGTGGCCGTGACTCGGACATAACGCAGGATGGCTTGAAGGCGTAAGGTGAATGAGCCTTTCCACAAATTTTTGTAGGAATGCTAGACACTCATCGAGGATTGGCTATCTTCACTGCATGGTCCCTCACAAGTACACACCCGTATGTTTCCCGATGATGCGCTGCATGCGAATGCCGTGCCCGGGCGGTGTGTGCCGGTGTGAAGGGCTCTGTTCGAGCTGACTTTCACCGAATGAGGCGTTCGCCCTCGCACCACCGTCCGGGAGATGGTGGTGCTTGTCGTTATGGTGGTCATGAGTCTGCTGGTCGATAAGGCGGCCTCGCATGACGGACCACGATCGCTCGCACTTCGAAATCTTATTTGGTCGCTTCACAGAGTCGGATGATCTGAAAGCTAGTACTGCGCGCCGATCTCGTCCATGAGAGTGCCGATGCAACACGAAACGCTCATATTAAAGTTTGGAAGCTCTGTGCTCAGGACAGACACGGACGTGACGGCGGTCGTCACGGAGATCTATCGCCACTGGCGGCGCGGACGCCGAGTTGCCGCTGTCATCTCGGCCTTTCAAGGCCGTACAGACCAGCTTGTATCGCTCGCTGAGCATGTCGGCGACACGGGGCGATCGCTCGGCGCGCTGCTCGGGGTTGGTGAGATCGAGAGCTCCGCTGCCGTGGCGCTCGGTCTTGAGCGTGCGGGACTGCCAACGCGTCTTG
>JBCBMF010000366.1:0-2233 GCA_039822905.1 Planctomycetota bacterium | reverse complement strand
AACGACTACGGCTTCGAAGTCCTCTGCGACGACAGCTTTCCGTTCGACGGGTATCTGACTTCCGAGCTGTTCACGACCGACAACCTGCTCGAAGACACGATCGAGAGCGTGAACCTGGGCCAGCTCGCGAAACGGCAGTTCCGCGAGATCGCACGGGTCGCCGGGCTGATTGTGCAGCAGTACCCCGGCTCGCCGCGTGCCCCGAAACAACTGCAAGCCTCGGCCGAGCTGATCTTCGATGTCTTCGAAGAGTTCGACCCCGACAACCTGCTGATGGTCCAGGCCCGCCGAGAGGTTCTGGCTCGTCAGTTCCAGCAGACGCGACTCGCCAACACCCTCGATCGCATCGCGCAGGGGCCCAGGGTCGTCGTGCACACACGCCAACCGACGCCGCTCGGCTTCCCGCTCATGGTCGAACGGATCGCGGCCGAGATGTCGAGCCAGTCGCTCGCCGAGCGCGTCGACAGGATGCGCGAGCAGTTCCTCGAAGCCGGCGCGTCAACCAAGAAAGCTCGCCCGCTGGTTTCGAGGCCGCCGGGGCACCAGCTGTGACCGACTACGAGTTCACGATCGCAGGCGAAACGCTGCACGCCATGCCCGAGCGCACGCTGTGGTGGCACCGCACGCGCACGCTCGCGGCGAGCGATCTGCACCTCGGAAAGGACGAGGGTCTTCGTGCCGCCGGCGCGATCGTGCCGACGGGCCCGATGCAGGCCGATCTCGATCGGCTCTCGCGAGCAATCGAGCGCACCGACCCCGAGCGTGTGGTCATCGTGGGCGACCTGATCCACGGCCGGCTTGGTCTCAAAGACAACGTCATCGACCGTGTCGCCGCTTGGCGTAACCAGCACGCGTGCTCGTTCGTGCTCGTCGTCGGCAACCACGACCGCAACGCACGGGGCAACAAGCTGCCGATTGCGCTCGATGCGTGGCGCATGGACGTCGCGGACCCAGAGCTGACGATCGATGCGATCACGTTCGTACACGATCCGGCGGATGCGCGGGGGCCGTCGGTCGCGGGGCATGTTCACCCCGCTGTCACGCTCGGCCGAGCGAAAGCACCCGCGTTCACCGTGCTCAATGAGGTCGTCACGCTGCCGGCGTTCAGCGGCTTCACGGCCGGTGCGCCGATCGACCCGCGGAGCTACGACCTCGTCGCCTGCTGCTGCGATGACTCGGTGATCTGCTGCTACGAGGCGGCATCTGCCTGAGTGTGTCGCTCAATCGCTCGCTTGACGAAGGTCTTGTGGCGGCCGATGTTCAGGTCGGCCGTGACTGCATCGACGATCTGACGATTCTGATCGACCAGGTACGTCACACGCCGGAACGCGATACCCAGCGGCCAGACCGCACCGTACCGCTTTGCGATCGACTTGTCGGTATCGCACAGCAGCGTGAAGGGCAGGCCGAACTTCTCGGCGAACTTCGCGTGCGATGCCGGTTTCTGCGGGCTGATGCCCGCGACCTGCAGGCCCGCAGCGACCAGTTCGCTGTGCAGATCGCGGACCATGCAAGCCTGGGCCGTGCACCCGGGCGTGAAGTCGGCCGGGTAGAAGTAGAGAACCGCAGGCCCGGTTTCGAGCAGCGATGCAAGCGAGACCTCGTCGCCGTGCGCATCGGGGATGGAAAAGTCTGGGGCTGTATCGCCGGGTTTGAGCATGGTGAGTCCTAGGCGCGTGGTAGGCTGTGGTCATGCAGACCCAGACCGCCGAGAGACTCAGGCCGTTCGGAACGACGATCTTTGCCGAGATGACCAAGCTCGCGCTCGACCACGAGGCGGTCAATCTGTCGCAGGGCTTTCCCGACTTTGATGGTCCGCTCTTCGTCAAGCAGGCCGCGCAGGCGGCGATCGACGCGGGGCGGAACCAGTACGCCCGGCCCGCCGGTGAGATCCCGCTGGTCGACGCGATCGCCGCCGACGTCGCGGATCGCCTTGGTGTGTCGTACGACCCGCTCGCCGAGATTACTATCACCTGCGGCTGCACGGAAGCCGTCCCCGCGACAATGCTCGGGCTGATCAATCCCGGCGACGAAGTCGTGCTGTTCGAGCCGTACTACGACAGCTATCGCGCGAGCGTTGCGCTCGCGGGCGGCGTTCCGCGCTTTGTCGCGATGCGCGAGAGAGCGGGTCGGTTCACCTTCGATCGAGACGAGCTGCGTGCAGCGGTTACAGACTCGACGCGAGCGATCCTGGTCAACACGCCTCACAACCCGACCGGTGCCGTGCTAACGC
>JBCBMF010000365.1:0-2243 GCA_039822905.1 Planctomycetota bacterium | reverse complement strand
CAACCTTCGCCGCCTTCGACTTCGATGAACCGTGCGACGATCGAGCTCGATGCGAAGCGTCGTAATCTGGTGCGGCGCAATAGATATCGCTTCGTCTGGGGGGGCGGTCGCCGCCAGCTCTCGGCCGAGCGCGTCGGTTCGTGCAACCGAACGGATGCCGCCGGGAGCAGACAACCGGAGCCAACCTTCGCCGCCTTCGACTTCGATGAACCGTGCGACGATCGAGCCGTTGTGATCTGCATCCGGCATAAGTGCTGACAGTTCGAGACACGCGGTGCCTTCTACGTCCCAGCTCAGCGGCGTCGCACATTCGGCGCGACGCACCGTGCGCAGCGGACGCGCGAAACGCTCCGCGATCGCGCTCACGCCCGCCGTTCGCCAGTCGCCTGAATGCGGATACAAACCGAGAACGAAGTGATGCGATCCACGGTCGGCTGCGGGATCGGGATGCACGGGGCTGCGAAGTAATGATGCCCCGATCGTCGAGTGTTCGCAGCTCCAGCCGTGCAGGTCGGAGGCGAGGACCGCGAGGCCTGCGCCGGGTGTTCCCAGGCTGACGAACCTGTGCGCGGGGAACTCGAAGCGAGCGCGATCCCAACTCGTGTTGCGATGCGTCGGGCGTTCACACGAGCCGAACTGTGTGCCGGCGACAGCCGAGTCGGCTCGCACTGTCGTGGGATAGTCAACGCGCAGCAGGCGATGGGATTCCTGCCACTCGACATCAAGTTCGATCCGTAGCACGGGAGACTCGGCATCGAGTACATACCGCGTGACAATGCGCGATGCGGTGCCGAGCGTTCGGTTTGCTTCGACTACGCACCGCAGCGGTTCGTCTTGGATCAGTTCGATCTGCACATTTGAATCGATATCGATCTCGTCGCGCTCATAGCCCGGATCGATGTCCCATGCGTCCCACATGTGCGGACGGTCGCGGAACAGGCGGTAATGTTGCAGCGATGTATCGACCAGCTCGGTGCCGCCGGGGCCTCGGAACGAAACGATCTCGCCGGCGTCGTTGAACTCGGCAGCGACGAGTCCGTTGTCGAGGGTTGATCGGGTTGCGTTGACGCGTTGAGCGGGTATGCCGGATACGGCAATCGCGGCCGAGAGCGGCTGGGCGTCGCGGACCAGTATCAGACGGTCGCCCTGTCGGACGACACCCGTCGCCGAGGAACTCGCGGGGTTCCAGACGATCTCGGCTTTCGATGGGTCTTCGGCTTCACTTGGGACAACCGAAGCCGATCGCGTACACACGTCGTCGAGCTCTCGCACTGCTTGTTCGTTCACCTCGGTGATCGACGAGCCCGGCAAGATATCGTGGAACTGGTTCGTCAGCAGCGTTCGCCACAGATCGTCGAACGCTGACCGGTCGTGGCTACTTTCGATGCACGCGAGGATCTCAGCTTCTCGGAGCGCTTCCTCGGCCGCGAAATTGAGCTGCTTGAGTCTTCGCTGCGTCGTGAACGTGCCGCGGTGAAGTTCGAGGTAGAGATCACCCCGCCAGGAGGGCCACGGTTCGTTGCGATCGATCGCAAGATCCCTGTCTCGATGCAGATTTACAACGAATGACACCGCGGATGACAGCGTGACGCGCGGCAGCGACGGGCAGCTGTTCGCGAGTCTTGCGTTCTCGATATGCCGATCGGTCGGGCCGCCGCCACCGTCGCCGAACCCGAACGGCTGGAGCCATCGCTCAGCGGGAGGCGCGGCGAGACCGACGGTTTCACCCTTGATCAGCTCTCGTGGTGAGTTTGTTGCGTTGTAGTCGCCGCCGGGCGTGAGGTGCGCGACGACCGAGGAGCCATCCGGCCCGATCCAGTCGAAGCTGGTATGCGGCATCGGGTTGGTCTGATTCCACGACAGCTTGTTTGTGATGAACGTGTGCACGCCGCAGGCGCGCAGGATCGTCGGGAGGGTGGCGGGAAATCCGAACGTGTCCGGAAGAAAGCACACGCCGTGACCGACGTCTGGGCCGAAGCGACTGCTCCAGTACGCGCAGCCGTAGACGATCTGACGGATCAGCGACTCGCCGGAGGGCACGTTGCAGTCGGGCTCGACCCACATAGAACCAAAGGGCTCCCAGCGGCCTTCGTTGACGCGTTTGCTGATCTCTTCGAACTGCGCGGGCGCATCGCGCTCGACCATGGCGTATTGAGCTGCCTGCGAGCACAGAAACGAGACAACGAAGGCCGCTGGGAGCCCTTTGGTTCTATGTGGGTCGAGCCCGACTGCAACGTGCCCTC
>JBCBMF010000364.1:0-2243 GCA_039822905.1 Planctomycetota bacterium | reverse complement strand
CGCCTTCATCGGCATGCTCAAGCTTGCCTTCCTCAGACGATATCTGGCGATTCTCGATCCGTCAGACACGGCCTAGCCTCAAGCCAGCCCCGATCGGCGGATGTCGATCGCGAAGATGGGTCGGGCGCGGTATGCTGCGGCCGAGAGGCCTTGCTGACTTGGCCCGATGTTCGGGCGGGGGCGTGTATTTGAAGCAAATCTCGGTACTGTTTATCTGCGTTGCGTTTCTCGCCGGCTGTCATCAGACCGAAGAAACAGCAGACATCGGCGAGATCTACGGCGAAGTTGCGACAGCGGTCGGCGAGAACCGCAACCCCGTCATCGTCATTCCTGGCATCTTGGGCACCAAGCTCGAGTCGGTTGACGGCACCAAGGTGTGGGGCTCTTTCACATTCGGTGCCGCCGACGCGGACTTCGCCGATGGCGCGCGGCTCGTTGCCCTTCCGATGGAGAGAGGCCGTTCGCTGTCGGTGCTGCGTGACGATGTCGTTCCGACTTCAGTGCTCGACGTCGTCGTCGCGGATGTGGGGTTGTTCCGCGGGATCGAAATCGGTGCGTATGTTGAAATTTTGAAGACACTTGCGGCCGGCCGGTACCGCGACCAGTCCATGGGCGACGCCGGTATCGTCGACTACGGCGGGCTGCACTACACGTGCTTTCAGTTTGCGTACGACTGGCGCCGGGATATCGCTGAGTCGGCGGTGCTCCTCGACGAACTCGTGCGCGATGCGCAGCAAGCATCGCGGGTTGGTCGCCGCCTCTCCGACCATGCGCACGTCAAGGTCGACGTCGTCGCTCACTCGATGGGCGGGCTCGTGCTGCGGTACTACCTGCGGTACGGCATCCAGCCGCTTCCGGACGACGGCACACTGCCCGAACTGACCTGGGCCGGCGCTCGGAACATCGAGCACGCCATACTGATCGGCACACCAAACGCCGGCTCTGTGCTCTCATTCCAGCAGTTGGTCGACGGCTGGGACCTCGGCCCGCTGTTCCCAAACTACCGATCGTCCGTGCTTGGAACGATGCCCGCGATCTATCAGCTCTTGCCAAGGACGCGACACGGTCGAGTGATCGATGAATCGACGGGCTCGCCCATTGACATCTTCGATGCCGACGAGTGGATCCGCCGGGAATGGGGCCTCGCAGATCCTCGCCAGGATTTCAAGCTGCAACAACTGCTGCCGGATGTTCCAACTTTCGAAGAGCGGCGAGCGATCGCCATCGATCATCTGCGAAAGGCGCTCGCGCGGGCATCGCAGTTGCACAAATCGCTTGACGTCCCTGCTTCGCCGCCCCTGACCACACGCGTATCGCTGTTTGCCGCTGATTCGAGAGCAACGCCGGCCAAGGTCGGTGTCGATGCACAGCACCGAATCGAGATTATCGAGAACACGCCGGGTGATGGCACCGTGACCCGACGGAGCGCCGTCATGGACGAGCGCGTCGGCCGGGAGTTCACACCGAGACTGGAGTCACCGATCGCATGGGACAGGGTGCAGTTCCTTTTCACCGATCACATTGGGCTCACACGCGACGCCGCCTTCGTTGACAATGTGCTCTACATGCTTCTCGAAGATCCTCGATCATGGGCGGCTACGCGATGACGCTGACGGCGATCTTTGCATACGCAGCCGTCACTTACCTCGCAGTCGGCGTAATCGTTGGAGGTATTGTCATGCTCGGCATGCCGCTTCGACTGAGCAGCAGAGTCGCCGAAGCGCCCTTACGGGTTCGGTTCCTGCTGATACCCGGGGCCGCCGCAGTCTGGCCCATCATCGGTGCACGAACCGCCCGGAGGTCACCGTGACGCGGACACAGCGAAGGGTTCACCTGCTTGTCTGGCTGGTGCTCGGCGCTGGGCTCCTTGCCGTGATCGTGGCATTGCGACCTGCCGTCAAGGAGCACGGCGAGCAGGCCCTCGTTCCCGACCGAACGGAAGTGGCCCCATGAGCGGCAAGCTCCAACTGGTCCAATGGAACGCCCACAAGAAGCTCTACGACATCCGGATCGTCGCATTTGTGATCGTTGCGATCGGAACGAGTGTCCTCGTCAGCAGGCTCGCTTTCCCGCCGCCCACCCAGGTGTCGGCGCCGATTCTGCTCATGCGGGCACTTGGCACAACGGCGATCATCATGCTCCACGTGATTCTGGCGATCGGCCCGCTCGCCCGATTGACGCCGCTGGCCGCACCTTTGCTGTACAACCGTCGCCATCTCGGCGTCGCGTTCTTTCTCATCACT
>JBCBMF010000363.1:0-2243 GCA_039822905.1 Planctomycetota bacterium | reverse complement strand
GATATGGCCGCCCGCAAACGGCGTGTTGCGCGCCACGCGGAAGCCCGCCCGCTCGAACGCGCGGGTGGCCGCGTCGGTGATCCAACTCGCGCAAGACGCTCCGAACCGGTCACCCAGGACGATATCCGGCGTGCCCTGGCTCCGCGGCGTCTGCGCCCGCACCGCGTCGTGGGGCATGGAATGGCAATCGTAGAGCACGCAGGCCCCGGACATCCGCAGCGTCGCGGAAATCAAACGTCCGAGTTGCCGGTGATAGGGGTGATAGAACTGATCGAGCCGCTTTTGCGCCTCGAGCATCGACATCTTGCCCGACCGGATCGCCCGCCCCTCGGAGACGACCCGGGGAATCACACCGAGCCCGGCGGCGAGCCGGTCGAGCGGATCATGCCCAACCCGCTGCACGCGCCGCGCGATCTGGCCGCGCACATCCGGCTCGTCGAGCCCGGCGCGGACCGCCGCGGCGCGCAGCTGCCCGACTGCTTCGTCGGCGGCTGGGTCGGCTACGCGGGCTACGACACCGTGCGCTACGGCGAGCCGACCAAGCTCGCGACCCCGCCGCCTGACGACCGCGACCTGCCCGACCTGCACTTCGCGTTCCACGACGGCGCGGTCGTGTTCGACAACGTCGACAAGCTCGTGTACATCGTGCAGCTCGCCATGGTCGGCACCGACGACGATCCGGCGGCCGCGTACGCCAACGGCGTCGCGCGCATCGAGCAGACGTGCGCACAGATCCAGCAGCACAGCAAGCCGCTATCGCTGGGTCGCGTGGGCGGCGAGCGCGATACGCCGCGGCTCGCGAGTAATACGACGCGCGGTGAATTTGAAGCCTCAGTCGAAGCAGCAGTCGAGTACATCAAGGCCGGCGACATCTTCCAGGTCGTGCTGGGCCAGCGGTTCGAGCGCGAGTCAAAGGTCGACCCGTTCGACGTCTACCGCGCACTGCGGGCCGTGAACCCCAGCCCGTACATGGTCTACATGCAGTCGCCGGGCTGCATCCTGGTCGCCGCGAGCCCCGAGATCCTCTGCCGCGTGCACACCGACGAGCACGGCAAGCGCATCGTCACCAATCGCCCGCTCGCCGGCACACGCAAGCGCGGCGCGACGCCCGACGAAGACTGCGCACTCGAGGCCGACCTGCTGGCGGATCCGAAAGAACGCTCCGAGCACGCGATGCTCGTTGATCTCGCTCGGAATGACGTGGGCCGCGTCGCCGAGCCCGGCACGATCAGTGTCGGCCCGGTCATGGCGGTCGAGCGCTACAGCCACGTGATGCACATCAGCAGCACGGTCACCGGCGCGCTGCGCGACGGCCTCGACGCCTGGGACGCCCTGCACGCGGCCCTGCCCGTTGGCACCGTCTCGGGCGCGCCCAAGATCCGCGCCATGCAGATCATCGACGAGCTCGAGCCCGTCAAACGCGGCCCCTACGGCGGCGGCTTCGGCGCCATCGGCCTCGACGGCGACATGGACATCGCCCTCGCCCTCCGTACGATCGTCGTGCCAACGGCCGGCTGGTCGCCCGACGCACGCGAGCACCGCTGGCAGTACCACGTGCAGGCCGGAGCGGGAATCGTGTTGGACAGCGACCCAGGCCGAGAACACCAAGAGTCCGTAGAAAAAGCCCGGGCGTTGGCCCGGGCGATTGAACTGGCTGAGCGTGCGTTCGGCTGACGAGGCCGTGCTCCGCGACGCCGAGTGAGGTGTGTGGTTTTAGAGGCTGCCGATGAGGAGCACCTTCTTTACCTTGTAGCCGAGCTCGGCCAAGACCGCCAGAAGGTCGTTCACCAGCATGAGATCGCCGTCCGCCAACTCGCCGAAGAATCCGACGATCCCGTGGTGCGCTAGCTCGCCGTCTGCGACGACGCAGCCGGTGCGGGCCTTGATCTCGGCCTCGTCCTTGGCCGCAAGGACATCCCCCTCAAACTGAAGGGTGATCTTCTTGCCCATCATCCGTGCCGTGCCGCTCAAGTACGGCATGTTCGTCATCCGCTCGACCATAGTGGTCTCCTTTTGTCGCGAATCCTTTAGCGAGGGAGCCGCGGGTTCACTGGACAGTCTCCGGCAGCAGAACCGGGGACACTAGCAGCATACCGCAGTTGAGACTGAGTCTCAATACCGTCAGTCAAATTGACGGACGAAGGGCCGGTTCCTGATTCATGCATTGCCGGACGCTGGCGCTTTGGCACCCTGTGAGTGTGGCGTCGAGGACCGCGGCAAATCGGACCTCATCCGCCAAGAAC
>JBCBMF010000362.1:0-2277 GCA_039822905.1 Planctomycetota bacterium | reverse complement strand
CCACCACTCGCTCAAGTGCCTTCGTACCCGAGAAGACGCTTCCGAACCCAACAGGCATCAGCCCCGCTCGGCTTCGCGCAGACGCGATGATGTCATCATGCCGCTGCGCTCGTGGCTGCAGCCACGCTACATCCTGCAGTCTGTCCTCCGCCTCGTCGCCGACGAACATCGAAGAGGGGACGGCAACCACGATGGCGTCAATCGGCCCCAAGCGCCCCGCGAGTTGGATGACGCGGGCGGAGGACGCGATCGTGTCATCGATCCCCGGCGCTTCGAAACCACTCAGCGATCCGCCCCGCGCAAGGCCGACGAGGTAGAGAACGGTGTCGCATCCGCGTTGAATATCCACAGCATTCATGCCGCACTCTCTTGGTTAGTCTGACACTCTTCACGGATCGCGGCAAGCAGGTCAGCCTGCGAGACGACGATCGAGCTCGGTTCACAGTCGACGCTGGAGCGAACCGCTCGCCGGACGCTTGCCATGCCCGCACGCCGCACCGCGCCCGCGATCTGTGCGCCGGTCGCGCCGGGGCAAGCCCGCGCCAGCTCGTTCGCATCAATACCTTCCGCGCAGGGGCAATCTCGGAGATAAACTCGAAAGATATCGGCGCGTGACGTCTGATCGGGTGTCGATAGTTCGATAATCTCGTCGAAGCGACCGGGACGCATCATTGCCGCGTCAAGCCGATCAAGGCGATTCGTGGCGCCCAGAACGAGCACGCCGTTGAGCTCTTCCACTCCGTCCACCTCGGATAAGAACTGTGCGAGGACGCGGTCGCCGACCGCGTCGGATGCGTGAAGCCCTCGCTTGGGTAGTAGCGCATCGATCTCGTCAAAGAAGACGATGCATGGGGCGGCCTGCCGGGCTTTGCGGAAGATCTCGCGGAGCCTGGCCTCGCTCTCGCCGACGAACTTGCTCACAAGTTCGGGCCCCTTGACCGAGATGAAGTTTGCATCGGTCTGCGTTGCTGCTGCTTTGGCTGTCATGGTTTTGCCAACACCCGGCGGCCCTGCCAGCAGGATGCCCTTCGGCGGCTTCACGCCGGCCGCACGGAATAGCTGCTCGTGACGAAGCGGCCACTCCACCGCTTCGCACAATTGTTGTTTCACGCGACCGAGCCCGCCGATGTCATCCCACGACACACGCGGCACCTCGACGAGCACCTCTCGCATCGCCGACGGTTCGACCTCGCGTCGCGCATCGCGGAAGTGTGACATCGATATCTCGAGCGCTGCGACTCTTTCGTAGGGCAGAGACTCTGCGTTGAGATCGGTCTCGCCGAAGAGCGTCCGTACACATGCCATCGCCGCCTCTCGGCACAGTGCTTCAAGATCCGCACCGACACAGCCGTGGCTCGACGCCGCGATCTCGTCAAGGTCGACGTCGTCGGCAAGCGGCATCCCGCGGGTGTGCACGTCCAGGATCTGCCGCCGCCCAGGGGTGTCCGGGATCGGAATCTCGATCTCGCGATCGAAGCGCCCGGGACGGCGCAGCGCCGGGTCGAGGTTGTTCGGGAGATTCGTTGCCGCGATCACAACGACGTTGGCGTTTGGCGTGAGCCCGTCCATGAGCGCGAGCAGCTGCGCCACGATCCGCTTCTCGACCTCCCCCTCCACGCTTTCGCGCTTGGGAGCGATCGAATCGATCTCGTCGAGGAAGATGATCGACGGGCCGCTGCGCGTGGCCTTGTCCCATATCTCCCGCAGATGGCGCTCGCTCTCGCCGTAGTGGCGGTGGACGATCTCGGGGCCGGACACGGTGTAGAAGCTCGCATCGGCTTCGTGCGCGATGGTGCGCGCGATCAGGGTCTTTCCCGTACCGGGCGGACCGTGCAGCAGCACGCCCTTCGGCGGATCGATGCCGAGCCGATCGAACACGTGCGGGAACCGCAGCGGCAGCTCGATCGTCTCGCGGATCCGCGAGAGCTGCGGCCCGAGACCCCCGATGTCCTCGTACGTCGGCGTCGTCGCCTGCTCGCTCGCACCCGAACCCGCAGCGTCAGGAGGAACGAGCAGTCGCGTCGTGGGGCCGATGACGGCTTCTCGCCCGGGCGAGCAGCTGGTAACGACGAAGTCGGCCGACCGTGATCCGAATAGCGTCGCGCGAACGGTATCGCCTTCGGTCACAGCGACACCGTCGAGCAGCGATCCGATGTACTCAAGATCGCGTGGCCCGATCCCAACCGTCTTCGCAGAAAGATGGACCGTCTCCGCCATCGGTAACTCGATTGGCGAGAGCAGCACGGTGTCATCAACTCCGACGCCGGCGTTGTCTCT
>JBCBMF010000361.1:0-2278 GCA_039822905.1 Planctomycetota bacterium | reverse complement strand
GCACCGGCATCAGCTCGACGTGCGTGAAGCCGGTGCAGGAGCACCCGTACTACGGCTCGTGGGGCTACCAGGTCGTCGGCTACTTCGCGCCGACGCACCGCTACGGCTCGCCGGAGGACTTCATGTACTTCGTCGACACGATGCACCAGCGCGGCATCGGCGTGCTGCTCGACTGGGTGCCCGCGCACTTCGCCACGGACCCGCAAGGCCTCGGCTACTTCGACGGGAGCCCGCTCTACGAGTACGAGGACCCCATCATGCGCATCCACCCGGACTGGGGCACCTACGTCTTCGACTACCACAAGCCCGGCGTCAAGAACTTCCTCGTCTCCAACGCCTGCTTCTGGTTCGACAAATACCACATCGACGGCCTCCGCTTCGACGCCGTGGCGAGCATGCTCTACCGCGACTACTCGCGCGGCAACCGCTGGACGCCCAACATGTTCGGCGGGCGCGAGAACCTCGAAGCCATCGACACGCTCAAGCAGATCAACGAGACGGTCTACGCGGAATTCCCGACGGCGATCATGGTCGCGGAGGAGTCGACGGCGTGGCCGGGCGTCTCGCGCCCCACGTTCGAGGGCGGCCTCGGCTTCCTCTACAAGTGGAACATGGGCTGGATGCACGACACGCTGACGTACGCGTCCAAAGACCCGGTCTACCGGCAGTACGACCACCACAACCTCACCTTCCCGTTCGTCTACGCGTTCAGCGAGCGCTATGCCCTTCCGCTCTCGCACGACGAGGTGGTCCACGGCAAGGGCTCCATCTGGGGCAAGATGCCCGGCGACCCCTGGCAGAAGGCGGCCAACATGCGGCTGCTCTACGGGCACATGGTCGGCCACCCCGGCAAGAAGCTGCTCTTCATGGGCCAGGAGTGGGGCCAGCGGGGCGAGTGGAGCCACGACAACCCGCTCAGCTGGGAGCAGGCCGACGAGCCGCTCCACGCGGGCGTCCAGCGCTGGACCGAGGACCTCTTCCACCTCTACCGCGAGCACCCCGCCCTCTGGAACGACGACGGCTCGGGCTTCTACGGCATCGTCACGGACGACAACGCCAACAGCGTCCTCGCCTACACCCGCACGAGCGCGGTCGAGAGCGTTGCTGACGGGGAAGACGCCGAGGAGCCCAAGCGGCTGCTCTTCGTGTTCAACTTCACGCCCGTCCCGCGCGAGAACTACCGCGTCGGCATCCCGCTCGCCGGCCGCTGGCGCGAGGTCATCAACTCCGACTCCGAACAGTACGGCGGCAGCAACCTTGGCAACGCGGGCGGCGTCGAGGCCGTCCCGATCCCGTCCCACGGCCTGCCCAACTCGCTCGTGCTCACGCTCCCGCCCCTCGGCGTGACCGTGTTCGAGTGGGAAGGCTAGCGGAGATGGGTCCTTTTCGATTGACGATGTTCGATTGATCGAAGATGGCACCTTCCAGCTTGACCAGACCCACGTCTCCTAAATCAAAAATCGAACACCCTACATCGCACATGGCAAACATGGCCCAATACTCTGCGCCCCCCGCGCTCACCATCGACACGGACAGCCACTACACGGCGACCATCGAGACGAACAAAGGCACCATCGTCCTTGAGCTCTACCCCGAGTACGCGCCGCTGACCGTCAACAACTTCGTCTTCCTCGCGGGCGAGGGCTTCTACGACGGCGTCGTGTTCCACCGCGTGATCTCGAACTTCATGGTCCAGGGCGGCGACCCGACCGGCACGGGACGCGGCGGCCCTGGCTATCGGTTCAGGGACGAGTTCGACGGCAACCCACTGCGTCACGAAGCCAAGGTGATCTCGATGGCGAACGCTGGCCCCGGCACCAACGGCAGCCAGTTCTTCATCACCCACAAGCCCCAGCCGCACCTCGACAACCGGCACACGGTCTTCGGCAAGGTGATCGAAGGCGCGGAGGTCGTCGACGCGATCCGCCAGGGCGACGTGATGGAGAAGGTCACGGCTGAGAAGGCGGCGTAAGCCTCTCGCCCCTGCCTCCAGTCTTACCCTGTCTGCAGTCTTGCTCTGTCTCGGACTCGACCCCGGGCCCTGCCGCTGCGAAGGCGTGCAGGGCCTCTTTCGTGCCCGCATCGGCGGGGAAGTAGAGTTCCAGCTTGAAGTCCTCCAGCATCGCGTCGCGCGGGGTGCTGAAGTGCGACAGCGTGGAGAAGAGCGAGAGGCGTAGGTCGCCGTAGCGGTAGATCGTCGGCGTGACCGGGCCGAGGCCCGCCTCCCCCAGCTCCACCGAGTGCCTGGCCTGCTGCGCAAGGTGGGCGGCGGCGCGGT
>JBCBMF010000360.1:0-2285 GCA_039822905.1 Planctomycetota bacterium | reverse complement strand
CGACCCAGTCGCCGGGCTGCTTGAGCCAAGTGGCGATGATTCCCTCGGTAACGGACTCGCCGAACGCGTGATCGCCCAGCGCGCCCGCAGCCGGAGCAGGGATCTCCATCGTGACCTTGTCGGTCTCGAGTTCGAGGACGGTCTCGTCGCGGTCGACCCAGTCGCCGGGCTGCTTGAGCCAAGTGGCGATGATTCCCTCGGTAACGGACTCGCCGATGGTCGGGATCACAATGTCGGTCGCCATGCGGCGTTCTCCGTATCAGCCCGCGACACGGGCCTTTTCTTTGGCAGGGCTCGCCGCCTCGCCCATGGCGCTGGTGATGACAGCCTGCTGCTGCGCACGGTCCATCTTCTTTGAGCCGGGCGCCGGGCTCGCGGCGGTATCGCGACCGATGTACTCGACCGACGAGAGGCCGAGCCGCTCACGCAGCACGTCTGCGATGTGCAGGAACGCGCCCATGTTCCGCGGCTCTTCCTGCACCCACGCGACGCTCACCGACTGCGGGTAGCGGCCGAGGATCGACCTCGCGAGGTCGGCATGGAAAGGGTAGAGCTGCTCGACGCGGATGATGGCGGTGTCGCTGCGGCCGTTTTCGTTCCGCCGGGCCGAAAGCTCGTGGTAGATCTTGCCCGAGCACAGCAGAATACGCGTCACACTGCTGGTGTCGGCACCTTCGCCGAACTTCGGATCGTCGATGATCTCGTGGAATCGACCCTCGGTGAGCTCCGACACGCTGCTCGTTGGGATCCGCAGCAGGCTCTTGGGCGTCATGACGACCAGCGGCTTGCGGAACTCTCGCTTCAACTGCCGGCGGAGCAGGTGGAAGATCTGCGCGCCGGTCGTCGGGTAGACCACCTGCAGGTTGTCGTTGCCGCAGGATTCAAGGAATCGCTCGAGCCTCGCGGACGAGTGCTCGGGGCCCGCGCCCTCGAAGCCGTGCGGCAGCAGCATGGTCAGCCCGGACCACCGCTCCCACTTGACCTGCGCCGAGGCGATGAACTGATCGATGATGACCTGCGCACCGTTGACGAAGTCACCGAACTGGGCCTCCCAGCAGACGAGCATGTTGGGGTCGGCGAGCGAGTAGCCGTAATCGAAACCGAGCACGCTGACCTCTGACAGCGGGCTGTCGTAGATGCACAGCTTTCCCTGTCGCGCGTTGCCGTTGTCATCGAGCGAGCCGGGCGGGGTCTCGCTCCCAAAGAGCCCCATCTCGCGGATGTTGTTCAAGGGCTCGTAGGGCTCGGCGGTTTCGTGGTCGTAGAACACGGCGTGCCGAGAGCTGAAGGTGCCACGCCGCGAGTCCTGGCCCGAGACACGGACATCGTGCCCCTCGGCGAGCAGCGTGCCGAACGCGAGGATCTCGCCGTCGGCGTGGCTGATCTCGCCTCCATCCCACAGGGCGCCGCGCTGCTGGAGCAGCTTCTTGAGCTTCGGATTGACCTTGAACGAGTCGGGCGTGCGGCTGAGTGCTTCACAGACTTCGCGGATGAGCTCAGGCTTGACGGCGGTGTCCACCGGCTCGAACGCGTATCCGTGGCGGTACCCGGTCCAGCGGGCGCTGCCTGGATCGATGGTCGGGTCGTGCGGGGTTGAACGAGCGGTCTGCTGGGCGGCATCGAGGGTCGTCTCGACTCGCTTGGCGAGAATCTCGCGGTCGCGATCGGTGATAACGCCCTCAGAAAGCAGACGCTCCGCGTACACGTTGAGAACAGACTGCCGGGCTTTGATGAGCTTGGAGAGCACCGGCTGGGTGAACGACTGCTCGTCTTGCTCGTTGTGGCCGTACTTTCGGTAGCACCACATGTCGATGAAGACGTCTTTCTGGTAGCGCTGTCGATATTCGGCCGCGAGCTTGGCGACCAGTACGACCGCCTCCGGATCCTCGCCGTTGACGTGGAAGACCGGGCAGCCGGCGGCCTTGGCGATGTCGGTGCAGTAGGTCGTGCTGCGGGCGTCCTCGGGCCTGGTCGTGAAACCGATGTTGTTGTTGACAACGACATGGATCGTGCCGCCGACCGTGTAGCCCTTGAGCTGCGAAAAGTTCAGGCACTCGGAGACCATGCCCTGACCGGCGATCGCGGCATCACCGTGAATGAGCACCGGGACGACACGCGTGCGCTCGGTGTCGCCGCGGAGCCGCTGCTTCGCACGCGTCCGACCCAGGACAACCGGATCGACCGCCTCGAGGTGGCTCGGGTTCGATGCCATCGCGAGGTGGACGATATTTCCGCTCGCGCAGATCCGGCGACGTCAAGTACCACCGCGGGTACTCGGCGAGCCG
>JBCBMF010000359.1:0-2295 GCA_039822905.1 Planctomycetota bacterium | reverse complement strand
AGCCGACAGCCCGCTCCGGGCGGCGGCGTTCGGCGTTGCAGACTTCCTTTATGGCGTCGCCTTCTCGGATGACGCCGGCTGCGTCGCGGGTGTCGCTTCCGTGTGAGCCGGCGACTGCACCGGCGACTGAACGGGGCTTGTCTCGCTCGCCTTGAGCTGGCTGGGCGAGCGCACCTCGTTCGAGACCTCGTCGATCTCGTCGGTCGCGTCCTTCAGGCCCCGCTTGAACTCAACGATGCTCTTGCCCAAGCCCCGGCCCACCTCGGGCAGACGCCGACCAAAGAGCAGCAGCCCCACCAGCAGGATGATCCCGATCTCCAGCGGGCCGAGCGAGGTAAACAGTCCGAGCGTGGGCATCAGCGGCCTCCGTTGGTCCGCGGGCCGTCCTGGCTCCGGACCGAATCATCTATTCAAGCCGACCCCGCGCGAACGGTCAATCACCGGCCGACCATATCAACCGCCGAACGTCTTCGCGGATGCGTCCACTGCATTCGAGAGCAAGGTCGCCACGGTTACCGGCCCCACGCCCCCGGGCACCGGGCTCAGCCAGCCGGCGACCTCGGCGACGGCGTCAAAGTCCACATCCCCCACAGTCATCGTCCCGCCATCGGGCGAATCGACGCGGTTCACGCCCACATCCACCACGACGGCGCCGGGCTTGACCATGTCGGCCGAGATCAGCCCCGGCACCCCCGCGGCCGCGATCAGAACATCAGCCGAGCGGGCCAGCGACTTCACATCGGGCGTGTGCACGTTGCACGAGATCACCGTCGCCTCGGCCTGCATCAGCAGCACCGCGAGCGGCTTGCCCACAACGTTGCCCGCCCCCACCACGACGGCCGTCTTGCCGCGAAGCTCGATGCCCGTCGACTCGATCATCCGCATCGCCGCGAGCGCGGTGCAGGGCACGAGGCTCGATCGGCCGTAGACAATGTTTCCGATGTTCGCCGGGTTCACGCCCTCAACGTCCTTCTCGGGCGCGATCAGCCGCTGCACGCGGTACTCGTCGACGCCCTCGGGCAGCGGCAGGTGCACCATGATGCCCGAGACGCCGTCGTCCTCGTTCATCAGCAGCACCCGGCCCGCGATGTCCTCGTACTTCGCGCCCGCCGACAGCTCGTGCAGGCGGAAGCTGATGCCAAGATCTTCGCACTGCCGGCCCTGGTTCTCGGCGTAGAGCCTCGCGGCGTTGTCGGCGCTGCCCACAAGCACGGCATCGAGCGACGGCGTCTGCCCGCGCGACCGCATGTCCGCGATGCGCCGGCGCAGCGATTCCTGGATCGCATCTCTCAAGGCTCGGCCGTCGATAGGCTTGGCGGTCATCGGGCCATGGTACGGAGCGTCTATGCCGAAGCCGAGCAAACCGCAGCGCGAAAGAGCGAACGAGCTGCGCGAGCTGCTCGAGCGCGCGAACCGGGCGTATTACGTCGACGCCGACCCGATCATGCCCGACCGGGAGTTCGACGAACTGCTGCAAGAGCTCGCCGAGCTCGAGGCCGAGTTCCCCGAGCTCGACGACCCCAACAGCCCGACGAGGCGAGTCGGCGGCGAGCCGATCGACGGGTTCACGACGATCGCGCACGCGGTGCCGATGCTGTCGATCGACAACTCGTACAGCCGGGACGACATCGACGCGTGGGTCACGCGTGCTCGGAAATCGATCGACGACGACATCACGTTCGTGTGCGATCCCAAGATCGACGGCGTCGCCCTCAGCCTGCGCTACGAGCAGGGCAAGCTCGTGCACGCGCTCACGCGGGGCGACGGGCGGAAGGGCGACGACGTATCGCACGCGGTGCGCACGATCCGGGCGATCCCACTGACGATCGAGAACGCGCCGGACGTGCTGGAAATCCGGGGCGAGGTGTTCATCCCCGATGCCGAGTTCGCGCGGATCAACGCCGAGCGCGAGGCCGCGGGCGATGAGCCCTTTATGAACCCCCGCAACGCCTGCGCCGGCACGCTCAAGAACCAGGACCCCAAGGTCGCGGCGAGCCGGAACCTGGGCTTCCGTGCGCACGGCAGAGGCGAAGTCTCCGACAACAGCTTCGCGGCGACGTTCGCCGAGTTTGTCGAGCGCATCGGCGCGATGGGCCTGCCGACGCCCGATCGCACATGGTCGTGCGCGAGCGTCGATGACGTCGAGCAAGCGATCGATGACCTCGCCAAGACCAAGCACGAGCTGCCGTACGCGATCGATGGGCTGGTGATCCGCGTCGACTTGTACGCGATCAGCCACCGCGGGCTCTTGCTCGTTGTGCCGAGCGCCCGCTGCTGCGCGAACGAGTCGACGCG
>JBCBMF010000358.1:0-2297 GCA_039822905.1 Planctomycetota bacterium | reverse complement strand
GGTAGTCGAAGCCGAATTCGCTGGTCGTGCCGTAGACGATGTCGCACTGGTACATCAACCGCTTGACCTGCTCGGGCTGGGTGTGCTGCGGGTGGATCGCCCCGACCGTGAGCCCCACGCCCCGGAAGAACGGGAACGTCCAATCGCGGTCGCGCTGCACGAGGTAGTCGTTGACCGTGACGACGTGCACCTTGTTCTCGCGGACCGCAGCCCAGTACGCGGCGAGCGGCGCGACGATCGTCTTGCCCTCGCCCGTCTTCATCTCGGCGACCTTGCCCTGGCTGAGCACCATCGCGCCGATCAGCTGCACATCGAACGGCCTCGCCCGGAACGGCGGCTTCGATTCGGGGAAGACCTCCCGAACCGCCTCATACAACTCGTTGGGCAGCTCGGCCCAGACGTACGCGGGAATCGGCTGCGTATTGCCGAGCAGGTCGTCGGTCGGCTGCCGGGGCTCCATCGCGTCGATCTTCGACTTGGATTCCTCGTACAGCCCCCGCACGCCCTCCGGCAGCAGCGACGGATCGAATCCATGCTCAGGGTTGAAAATGTTGCGGATGCCGACGTTCCGATCCATCGCCTCGCGGGCGGCGGCGAACGCTTCGACCATCAGCTGATCCTCGTTCTCGCCGGCTTTGTACCGCTCGCGGAACTCGTCGGCCTTCGCGAACAGCTCGGCGTCGCTGAGCTTCCGCATCTCCGGCTCGAGCGCGTTGATCCGCTCGACCCGCGAGGTGTACTTCTTCACGAACCGCTCGTTCCGCGAGCCGATCAGCTTGTTAAGGATCGGTCCAACGACGGGGATGCCCTGGTCACTGCCAAGCATGGTGTTCTCGTTCTTGTTCGGGGCGTCCGAGAATCGGACGCGGGGTGCGGCACGCGGAGCCGAAACGTCGGCAGTCGCACGCGCCAGAAATCAGTCAACGGTGATGCACGGATGAACGCGCGGCAGAACGCCACGCGAGGTCGTCACGCAACCAGCGTCGGCGGCGGCAGATCGAGACACCCGCTCGACACGAGCACGCCGATCGACAGCGCTTCAACAACGTCTACCGCAACGACCGTGCGCACCGGCTTGGCGATGCCGGCCAGCACTTGGGTGCACCGCGCGTCGCCCTCGACCATGCCTACACGCGGAACATCAGCGACCACCGCATAGGCGAGCCCGGCACCGGCGAAGGCAACCCGGCGCGCCGTCTCGACACCCGAACCTGCGGCCGCCAGCAGAGCGACGGCCAGGAGAAGCGAAAGCCCCCCCGCCTGTGCCCGACCAACCTGTCCGCGTCCACGATGCATCGCTCGATAATCATCGGCACCAGCCACGCACCGAGCAAGCACCGGGGCCCGAACTCTGGCACAATCGAGCCCAGACTTTCACGCGCCGCCGAAGCCGGGGCCGATATTCTCGCGTCGTCAGTGGTCAGCCCGAATCCCAGAACCATACGGAAACCTGACAATGCTCGCAGCTCGCAAGGCACTCCCGGCAACACGCGAATCGGTCACCCACAAGTTCGCCGTCGACGGCCACGAGGGCTACCTCACCATCGGCCTCTACCCCGACGGCACGCCCGGCGAGCTCTTCATCAAGATCTCCAAGGCTGGCTCGGCCCTGAGCGGCATGTGCCAGGCGTTCTGCCGGGCGTTCAGCCTCGCGATCCAGCACGGCCTGTCTGTCCGCGAGGCCGCCAGCCGCTTCAAGGGCATGCGATTCGAGCCCCTGGGCCACACTAACAACCCCGACATCCCCACGGCCGAGTCGATCGTCGACTACGTCGCCCGCTACCTCGAGCTGCACTTCACCGACGCCGACAACCTCCGCCGCTGAGGCTTTCTAAACCACCCGATGCTCCGGCTCCTCGCCCGCGAGAATCGCCCGCGCGCTCGCCTCGCACATCCGCGTCATCTCGTTCCGCCAGCGGATCTCTCCGCTGCCGACGTGCGGCATCATCACGACGTTGTCGAGCTCGACCAGCCCCAGATGTACCTTCGGTTCTTCCTCAAAGACATCTAGACCAGCCCCCCAGATCCGCTTCTCACGCAGCACCTCGGCGAGTGCCGCCTCGTCAACCACCGGCCCTCGGCTCGTGTTGATCACCATCGCATCGGGTTTCAGCATCGCCAAACGATCGGCGTTCAGCAGATGCCGGGTCTCATCGGTCAGCGGCGTGTGCATGCTCACGACATCCGCTTGGCGCAAGCCCTCTTCGAGCTCGACCCACCGCCCGCAGAGCGGCGCGCCCTCGAACGCGAGCTTCCGCCGACGGCTGGTGTAGATCACATCCATGCCGAACGCACGG
>JBCBMF010000357.1:0-2301 GCA_039822905.1 Planctomycetota bacterium | reverse complement strand
CCGACGGATTTCGGCCGCGCGCGTCGCGTACATCTGGGCCTGAGCCGGATCTCCGCTTTCGAGTTCGAGCCATGCGAGCTGTACGAGTGTCGCCGCGGCTTCAAGGCTTTGCTTTCCGAGCAATAGATCGAATCCAATAAGCGCCGTGTTGAGGATCTTCCTCGCTTCGTCGATGTCTCCTTGTGTGATCAAGATCGATCCCAGTGAAAGCCGAGCTCGCTCGGCGATGTACTCCTGCTCGGCGGCGTGCTCGCACATCGCGAGCGCCTGTTGAGCGAGCCGCAACGCTTCGTCAGTTTCACCCAATGCAAGATGCACCATGGCCATCTGCCGGATCGTGCGAGCCGCGTAGACCTCACCGTATTGACCTACGAGTAGCGGCTGCGCCAAGTCCAGATGCTCGGCTGCCAGTCGCGGATTATCGATCGCGAACGCAACTGCTGCAACCTTCATGTGGATCCAGCCGAGCCCGTCATGCAACACATCCGGGTTGTTCGCTCGAACGTCGATCACGCCATTGAGCTCGGCGAGGGCAGCTTCTGGATCGCCTTCATACAGCCAGGTCAGGTAGCCGAGCTCTTCGGCCGAGCCAAGAGTTCTTGGGTGCGTCGGACCTAGCGTCGCGCTATGAAGGCGATGCGCGATCCGGATCTGCTCAAGCGCATCGGCATATCTGCCGTGCCGTCGATAGACAAAGCCGATGGCTCCGCGAACATCGGCCTCGACCTCCGGGACGTCGGCGAGGTCGCGGTGGATTCGCCCGGATGCGTAGTCGATCGCATCGAACAGCGTGACATCTGCGCCGAGCTCTTCGGGGTCAACGCCGAGGAACGAGGCCTTTAGAAAGTCGGCGATACGTTCCGAATGCAACGCTTGCTGCGCCGCGTCCTCGCGCGACGATTCGGCGAGTACGAGTGCGCGTTCGGTAGCGCTCGATGCCGCTAGCGTCACTGCCACTGCGGCAGCGAGCGTGACGAAGACAACTACGATCGCCCCAGCTGCGGCTTTGTGCCGACGCGCATAGAACGCAAGCGCCCGCACCGCCGACGCGTCATCTGCGTCGAGCGGCCTTCCATCAATCACACGCCGCAGATCCTCTGCAAACTCACTCGCCGACTGGTATCGTCGATCAAGGCTGGGCTCTGTCGCTCGCCTCAGCACGCGCGCCAACTGCCCTCCCGCTTGCGCGCGGAAGGTCGCCCCTGCTGCTGGTGAGGACTCGACGATCCTCGCCGTCACCGCGTCATCGAGGTGCTCCACCCCGGCGTGCAGCGGCTTGCCCGCGATAAGCTCATAGCCGATCGCACCGAGCGCAAAGATGTCCGCCCGCGTATCAATGCGGTCGAGCTGTCCGAGCAACTGCTCTGGTGCCATGTATGAGATTGTGCCCGCGAGGCTGCTCGCGGTGCTCGACGTGTTACCGTCGCGGACGATTCCGACGCCGAAGTCAATGATGTGTGGGCCGCCATCGTGGTCGACGAGAATGTTGCTAGGCTTCAGATCGCGGTGGACAACGCCGCGCTGGTGAGCGTGTCCGATCGCGCCGGCGATGCTGAGCAACAGCGTTGCGACGTCGCGACGGTCGAGCGTCTTCGATGTCGCGAAGTCGGCGAGCGTAACACCCTGGATGTACTCCATGGCGATGTACGACGCGGTGAAGCTGTCACCATCATCGAGCGTGACGGTGGCCGTGCCCGCCTCGTAGACCCGGGCGATGTTGGGGTGCTGGAGCCTGCCGAGTGCCGCCGCTTCGCCGGTGAGCGTGTCCGACGCGGTTCCATCAAGGAACAGTAGCTTGAGCGCGACCTCGCGGTGGGGGTTCTCTTGCTCGGCAAGCAACACTGCCGCCATACCGCCGAGTGCAATGCGACCTTTGACGCGATAGTGACCGACAGCCACGGCACGATCCAATCTGTCAATATTCTCGATCGCGCCCGAATCGTCATGGGTGTACGGGGTATCAAGAAAGCTCGCGTCCGCGTCGGAGCGAAGCAAGGATTCGACGGTACTCCGCAACTCGTCGTCGCCTTCGCAGGCGTCAGCGATGAACGATTCACGGTCGGGCTCGGGCCGATCGAGCGCTTCGGCGAAGATGTCGGCTGCCTGTGCGTATCGCGCGCGGATCATCGGTCGGTCTCTCCAAGCCGCGTCCGGAGCCATGCCCTCGCCGTACGCCAGTCCAGCTCGACCGTCCGGGGCGAACAGCCCAGCGTATCGGCTACCTCTTGAACGGAAAGCCCGGCGAAGTAGCGCAACTCGCCGAGCTGCACGAGCGGCAGGCTTCTGTGGTCGAGTTGCGCT
>JBCBMF010000356.1:0-2303 GCA_039822905.1 Planctomycetota bacterium | reverse complement strand
AAGATCTGCATCACACGTTCGAGCTCGTTGCCATCCCGGCACCGGCTTCGGCCATGCTGCTCGGCCTCGGCGGCCTGTCGGACGTTGTCGCGACCAATTTCGTCGCGATCCTGCTGAGCTACCTGCCGTTCAAGCTCAGCGCACTGTTCCGCGTCGCCGTGCATCGGCAGCGCGACGGCGTGCCGCTCGCGGTCATCGGACCATGGTTCGGCGCGGTCGGCATGGTCCTGATCCTGCCGACGGTGCCGATGGTCGGCTTCTCGATGCTCCGCCCCGAGATCGACCTGATCTGGGTCATGGTGACGATCGCCGGCACGCTGTTTCTCGCCGCCATCGTTTCGCTCATCGCGAAGTTCGTCGGCGGGGGACGCGGTATCGCCAAAGCACGCGCGATCGCCGCCAAGCTCGACCTCTTGCTCGTCAACAAGGCGGTCCGGTCGGACGCCATCGAGCACATCGATGAATCGCTCGGCATGTTCGCCGGCTACGGGCACGTGCTCCGGGCGATGGGCCTGCGCGTGATCGACATCGCCGCGTTCTGTGGGCGTTTCTACGTCGCGTCGCGCATCCTGGGCACGCCGCTGGGCTTCGAGGACGCGCTGCTCGCATCGGTCATCTACTTTTTCATCGGCGTCTTCTTCCCGTTCGGTGCGCTTGGCGCACGCGAAGCGGGCACGTCGGGCCTGCTCGCCGCTGTGAACTCAACGGTTGACCTGAACCAGCTCGCTTTGATCACCGTGGTTGTGACGGGCGCCGAGGTCATCATCAGCCTCGCCGCCGGCGTCCTCGGGCTTGCGTGGCTCAGGCCCGATCGGCTGCTCCGCCAGCTCCGTCCGAAGCGCGTTGATGCGAAAGATCAACCTGCCGCGACGCCCGCAGAGGAGACGATCGAGGGCACGGATCCATGAGAGCCGCCCTGATCCCGATCAACCCGAAGGTCGGCGATGTTCGCGGCAACGCCGCCCTGATCGAGCGAGCCGCGGCCAAGCATCGCGACGCCGACGTCATCGCTTTCCCCGAGCTGTGCCTCGCCGGCTACCCGCCGCGCGATCTTCTTCTGCACGAATCGTTCATCGACCAATGCGAGCACGAGGTCGATCGGCTGGCGGCCGCGCTGCGAGACGCACCTCCTGTGATCCTCGGAACACCCCTGCGTCACGGCTCGCGTCCGGGTGCAGTCACCAACAGCCTCGTTGTCCTGCACAACGGCGCGCGGATCGGGAGGTATGACAAGCGGCTGCTGCCGAACTACGACGTGTTCGACGAGCTTCGCTACTTTGTGCCGGGCGACCGCGCCGTTGTCGTCGACATCGCTGGTGAACGCGTGGGCCTCAGCGTGTGCGAGGACCTGTGGGGCGGCGTCGACGCCGGAACGCAGAGCCGATACCGGGGTGAGCCTGATCCGATCAGCGGGCTTGTTGCCGCCGGCGCGACGGTTGTGATCAACGCATCGGCGAGCCCGTTTGTCACGGGCAAGCAGCGGCGTCACAGATCGATCGTGTCATCGCACGCCGAGCGGCACGGCGTCGTCATTCTCAGCATCAACCAGCACGGCGCGAACGATGATCTCATCTTCGACGGCGCGGCCCTCGCGCAGCGTGCCGGCCAGACCATCGGCGAGAACGAGCGGTGGTCGGGCAAGCCGCTTGTCGTTGATACCGCCTCCGAACCGCTCGCTGCGCCGGCGGCGATGTCTGACGATCTCGAGCTCGTCGAGGCGCTCACGCTGGGCGTCCGCGACTACGCACGAAAGTCCGGCTTTACGTCGGCATGCCTCGGGCTCTCGGGCGGGATCGACTCGGCCGTCACCGCAGCGATCGCCACGCGGGCGCTCGGCGGCGCGGACATCATTGGCGTCGCAATGCCGAGCAAGTACTCGAGCTCGCACTCCGTCGAAGACGCGCACGACCTCGCCAGGCGGATCGGCTGCGCGTGCTGGGATGCGCCGATCGCCGGCCCGTTCGAGGGCTACAGATCCACTATCGACAAGCTCTTCGAGCAGATGAGCCACGCTCCTCTCGCAGCGCAGCGGCCCGACCTGACGGAAGAAAACCTGCAATCGCGTGTGCGCGGCACGCTGATGATGGCCGTCAGCAACCGCACCGGAGCGCTGTTGCTCACCACAGGCAACAAGAGCGAGCTCGCCGTCGGGTATAGCACGCTTTATGGCGATATGAACGGCGGCCTCGCGGTGCTCAGCGATCTGCTCAAGAAGGACGTGTACGCGATCGCACGCGTCATGAACGCGAACCACGCGGAGCTCGGCTTTGCCGAACCTCCGATCCCAGAATCCACGATCGACA
>JBCBMF010000355.1:0-2309 GCA_039822905.1 Planctomycetota bacterium | reverse complement strand
CGATCTGCTCGGTCGTCGTATCGATGTTCGGCTCGCGGATGTACCCCTGCTCGTCCGCGTGCGGGCTGTTGGGCTGGTACTTCAGGCGGAACGGTGCCTTATCCAGCGCTATCTCCTTCACCTGCACCCCAAGCTCCCGGCCTCGGGCTGAGCTCGCGTTCGGGTTGCCCGGCGCGAGCATGGTCATCCGACGCCGAAACGGGTTGTAGTTGCCCTCGGCGTCGAGGATCGCGCCCTTGTTGGCGATGTTCGCGGAGATAACGTCCAGCCGTGTCCGCTGGGCGATCATGCCGCTGGTCGAGATGTCGAGCGAGCCGTACATCGGTCAGTGGTACTCGTTTATGGTCTCTCGGTAATGGCGGCACGCATCGTGCCCGCCTGGGTTCGCATCAGTTCCGTTGCAACCCGGAACGCCGCCTGGTTCTCGGTCAGATCCTTCATCAGTGACTCAAGATCGCGGTTGTTCTGGTCGTGAGACAGCACACCCCGGCCCGACTGCGTCTCGGCGGTGAATTGCAGCCCCCGATCGGTCACCTCGATCTGCCGCGTGCTCTCGAGCCGGAGCTCGCCGTGCCCGCCGCCGGTCCGGCCGCGACGATCGTCGATCGCCTCCCGCAAGGCCGACTGAAACTCCGCCGGCGACACGTCCTTGTGCTGGAATCGCGGCGTTGACGCGTTCGCGATGTTGTGCGCGATCACCGACTGCCGACGCCCCGCGAACTGAATCGTCCGCGCCAGCGAGGGCAGCGCACCGGAGTCTGTCACATGATCGATCAGCGTCATCGCACTTGGTCCCTTCGCAAACCGCGAGCCAACCCGCCCGTTCGGGGTCTAGAGGGTTTCCGGCACGATCTGCTCTTCCTTCCACTTCTTCAGCTTGAGACCCAGCGTCCGCACCCCGATGCCGAGGCTGCGTGCGGTCTTTTGACGGTGGCCGTTGTTCCGCTGGAGCACCGTGATGATGGCCTCTCGCTCGATCTCCTCCAGCGTGACCGGCTTGTGCGCGATGGTGCGAAGGTCTTGCTGAGCGGTCGCGCCGGCGCTGGCGTGGCCGTTCGAGCCTTCAACAGAACCCAGCGTCGCCGCGGCGTTCACAAACCCGTTGGCAACGGCCGCATCGACACGGACCTGCTCGTTCAGCGACGGGATGGGCTTGGGCTCGACCGACATCGATTGGCCGCCCATGCCGAGCCACGAGCCGAGCATCGATCCGGGCACAACCCCATCGCCCGACGCCCGCCCGAGAACGACAGCCCGCTCGCAGATGTTCTGAAGCTCTCGAACGTTGCCGGGCCAGGCGTAGCTGGTCAAGAGATCGATCGCGTCGCCCTCCAGCCGCAGCGGCTCGATCCCCTCGCGGGCGCACACCTCGGCGATGAAGTGCTCGGCGAGCTCCGGGACATCGTCCAACCGCTCCCGCAGCGGCGGCAGGTGAATCGGCAGCACGTTCAGCCGGAAGAACAGGTCCTGCCTGAACTCACCCTTCGACACCGACTTCGGCAGGTCGCGGTTGCTGGTCGCGACGACACGCACGTCCGCGCCGATCGTCACGCTCGATCCGACACGCTCGAACGCCCGCTCCTGCAGCACACGCAGCAGCTTGGCCTGCAACGCCGGCGGAATCTCGCTGATCTCATCGAGCAGCAGCGTTCCGTGGTCGGCGAGCTCGAACCGCCCCTTCCGCAGCTTGTCCGCGCCGGTAAACGCACCCTTCTCGTGGCCGAACAGCTCCGATTCAAGCAAGGACTCACTCAGCGCTGCGCAGTTCACGGCCAAGTACGGCTCACTCACCCGCGAACTACACTCGTGCACCGCCCTCGCCACAACTTCTTTGCCAGAGCCCGACTCCCCCACGACCATGACCGTGCCCTGACTGTCCGCGACCGCCGCGACCTGCTCGCGAACCCGACGCATCCCCGAGGACGAACCGATCAAACGATTGAGCCCCGTGCGCTCATCACCGGCCGCCGCCGCGGCCGCGGGCTTGCTGGCCGCACGGAGCAGCGCGTTCTCACGAATCAGCCCGGCATGCTGGCACGCACGCTTCACCGTGATCACGATCTCATCGCCCTGGAACGGTTTCGTGACGTAGTCAAACGCCCCGAGCTTCATCGCGTGCACCGCCGTCTCGATCGTGCCGAACGCCGTCATCAGAACAACCGGCAGATCGGCGTCGATCTCACGAACGCGCTCGAGCAACTCGGTGCCCGTCATCTCCGGCATCTTCAGGTCGCTGACCACGGCATCCGGACGCCGGCTGGCAATCGCCGTGAGCGCGGCAGGCCCGCTCGCAGCGGTCACGACCGCGA
>JBCBMF010000354.1:0-2319 GCA_039822905.1 Planctomycetota bacterium | reverse complement strand
AAACGACCTGGCTCCGCGCCGACCACGGCGGCATCCTGCGCTTCCACGTCGCGCCGGGCGATGACGTCGACAAGGGCCAGCCGCTCGCGACCGTCACAACACTGCTCGGCAAGGATCTTGGCGTGATCGAGGCCGCGGGCGATGGCGTCGTGCTGGGTATGACCACCATGCCCTCGGTCGTGCCCGGCGACCCGGTGTGTCACGTCGCGACGATCGAGGGCGGCATCGAACAGATCCGCAAAGCCCGCCGACGCGCACACGGCGAGACGCTCGACGCCCGCATCCGCGACGATCTTGCCACTAACCTCTCGCTCGATGAGCATGAGGGCGACTAACTGAGGTCCGCGCCCTTCCGCGTGTAGTACAGACCGAGGTGCGTCCGCTTCGGCTGGGCGTACGCCCGAGCCCGCTGCATGCTCCACGCGACCGGATCCTCGACCCCCCGCTGCTTCAGGTACTCGACGTACCCCTCGTCGTACTCGGCGAGCTGATCGAGCACGGTCTCGTCGCTCGGGTACCGCTCCTCGAAGAGCACGGAATCGACCGGCAACCGCGGCCGCCTGCTGGGCGACTCGTCGGGCACGCCAACGCACATGCCGAAGAGCGGGTAGACCCCCTCGGGCAGCTCGAGTAGCTCGTCGAGCCGTTCGGTGTCGTTGCGCAGGCCGCCGATGTAGCAGATGCCGTAGCCCATCGACTCGAACGCGATGACCATCTTCTCGGTGAACAGGCTCGCGTCGATCGCCGCGACCAGAAACGACTCCAGCCGCTGGTCATAGGCATTACCCTCGCGTTTCGCGGCGACCCGGTGCCGACGGGTGTCCCCGAGGATCACGAAGAACGCGCCGCACTGCGCGATCTTGGGCTGGGGCCCGGCGAGATCCGCGATGGCCTCGCGGGTTGCTGTGTCTCGTACCCGGATGAGTGAGTACGCCTGCACGGCAGAGCTGGTCGAGGCCATCTGGCCCGCGGCGACCGCCAGCCGGATGTGCTCGTCGGGCACCGGGTCGGGCTTGAACGTGCGGATAGTCCGGTGGCTCAGCAGCAGGTCGATGACCGGGTTTGATGCGTCGTTCATGGGCGAAGCGTAGAAGGCCCGCGCCCGGCCGCGCCCACCGCGAACAATGACGCGTGACGGACGAGCCGATCAACCAGGCCGACACCGCTGCCGCTGCGGCAGCGCACTCGCGCATCGCGTGCGTGCTGGCTTTCGGCGTGGTGGCCTATCTCACGCTCAAGCCGTTCGTCACGCGGATGCCGGTCTCGATTCAAGAACTCCTCGGCGCAGCCTTCACCTACGACAGGGAAACACTCCAGCATGTAGTGCCGGCCGCCGTGCTCACGCTGCTCGTTCAAGCCGGCTGGGGCATTCGTCGAACCCCCGCAGCCGTGCTTGTCCTCGCCGCGTTGTGCGTCCTCGAGGTCACACAGCTCTTTCTTGAATACCGGCACGGCCGGCTGGGTGACGTTGCGGCACAGATCATCGGTGTGACCCTGGGCGCAGCGCTGCCCGTGCACGCTGTGACGGTCCGCGCGTGGCGTCGCGTCTGGATGGTCCTGCTTGTTGGTTGGGGCGCACTCTCGATCACGCTCGGCATCCGAGCGCAGTTCGGCCACACGCTCGGGCCCATGGGCACGGGCTATCGGCTTGTTGTCGGCGACGAGCACGAGGGCGGCCGACCTTGGCTGGGCCAGGTTCACGGCTTTGCAATCCAGACCGACGTCTCGCCAGAACCCGTGGTCGAGTTCGGCCCCCCTCCGACGGATGGTCCTTGGTCGAGCCGGGCGGGGCTTTCGATCGATCTCCATCGCGCGCACGCCGGCTGGTCATCGCTCGAAGATGTTTCGGCACTCTGCGATGCGCTCGACGACGGAACGATGATTGATGTCACCATCGATGCCACGCCGTTCCAAACGCGTCAGTTGGGACCGGCACGGCTCGTGACCGTCTCCGAAGGGATGTCGAACCGCAACCTGACGATCGGACAAGAAGGCGATGCGCTCGTGCTCCGCGTGCGGACGCGGACGTCCGGTCTCAACGCGGCAAGACCGCAGTTCGTGTTCCCAGGCGTGTTCCGTTCCTTGGAGCGCACGAGCCTGCACGTGCGGACCGACGGCGGCTCGGCCGAGCTATGGGTCGGAGGCGTCCGAGTGGCCCGGCACGTTTCGTTCAAGACACCGCGGGACTGGCTCCGACTCGCGCCGATTCTGGGCGACGCGGCCGGGGTGATCGCGCTGTTCATGCCGCTCGGCGTCGCGATGGCTGCGCTCGGAATCACTGGAATCCCCAGCAGGCGCTCGGCTCTTGGCCCCGCCGTC
>JBCBMF010000353.1:0-2343 GCA_039822905.1 Planctomycetota bacterium | reverse complement strand
TGGCTGCTCACCGTCCCGCTGCTGATGGTTGAGCTCATCGCGGTGATGGCGCTGACGCGCTCGGAGACCGCCAAGTACCTGCGTATTCTCATTCCGGCCGTGATCGCGATGATCGTTCTGGGTTACCCGGGCGAGAACGCCATCGCCACCGGCGGCAGCCAGGCCGCTGTCTGGGGCTGGTTCGTCGCGAGCATGATCCCGTTCGTTGCGATCCTCGGCGTGCTGTTCACGCAGCTGAGCGCCGCGATCGCGAAGCAGCCAGAGGAGGCCCGCGGCCTGATCAACCTTGCTCGTACCACGGTGCTCATTACTTGGTCCTTCTACCCGATCGCGTACGTCATCGGAGCGCTCGGCATGGGCGAGGACGGTCTGAGCCAGACCGCCGTCGTCGGCTTGCAGGTCGGCTACACGATCGCTGACATCACGGCGAAGGCCGGCTTCGGTGTCGTGATCTACATGATCGCCCGCCGGAAGAGCGAGATCGAGGGGCTCGACGACGAGCGTGCCCTGCAGGCAGCCCCCGCGGCGGCCTGATCCCACAGACTCCGCCGAATTGACAGGACGGGTCCTCGAACGGACCAGAGGAAGAGCGACATGCCAACCGAGGCTCCTTCAGTTCGGTCGACCAGTCGAGGCGCTCCCGGCGGTGAAAGCCGCCGGGGTGCCATTCACGCCCCCCGCGAGCCGGGGCGCACCATGAGCAAGACGCCGTCGATCCACCGCGACGAGAGTCAGTCGCGATCTGTCGTGATCGGGGCGGGCTTCGCCGGGATCGCATCCGCCCTGCGGCTCGCCGCCGCCGGCAGACGCGTGACGCTAGTTGATCGTCTGCCAGAGCTTGGTGGCCGGGCACGAACGTTCCGACAGGACGGCTTCACCTTCGACGCGGGCCCAACTGTCATCACGGCGCCGTACCTTCTCGACGAGCTGTTTCAGCTCTTCGGAGAATCGCTCCACGACCATGTAGAGCTCAAGCCCGTTTGGCCTTGGTACAGGGTGCAGTGGGAAGACGGCGCGACCTTTGACTACGGCGGCGGGCCCGAGCGGATGTGCGAGGAGATCGCACGGTTCAGCCGACGCGACCAAGACGGCTACCTCAAGATGCTGGCGCGGGCCGAGGAGATCTACCGCATCGGCTACGAGGAATTGGGTGATCAGCCGTTCGACACGATGGGCTCGATGCTGAAAGCAGTCCCGGACATGGTCCGGCTCGGTGCTCAACGATCGATGTACAGCTTTGTTGCGTCGCACATCAAGAACGAGCGGCTGCGACAGGTCTTCACCTTCCAGCCGCTGCTGGTCGGCGGCAACCCGTTCCGTACTTCGTGCATCTATGCGTTGATCCAGCCGCTCGAGCAACGCTTCGGTGTGCATTACGCGATGGGCGGGACGACCGCTGTCATCGCCGCCTTGGGCGGCCTGCTCGAGCGGGCAGGTGTCGATATTATGCTGGGCGACCCAGTGTCGTCGATCCGCACGAACGGCGACAAGGTCGAGGCCGTTGATCTCGAAGGCGGCCGAAGCCTGAAGTGTGACCTCGCGCTCTCAGCCGGCGACCCCGTGACGCTGTACACCAAGCTGCTCGGGGCTGGGGGCCGCCACCGGCGCACGCAGACGCGTGCGAAGCAGATGAAGCTCTCGATGGGCTTGTTCGTGTCGTACTTCGGTACTCAGGGCACCTACCCGGACCTCGCGCACCACACCATCCTGCTCAGCAACCGCTATAAAGAGCTGTTGGACGATATCTTCGACCACGGCCAGGTCCTGCAGGATCCCAGCTTGTACGTGCACGCACCGACGCGTACTGACCCGACCATGGCGCCAGAAGGCCACGAGTGCTTCTACGCGTTGGCTCCCGTGCCGAACCTGAAGCTCGTAAACGACTGGGAGACCCGCGAGGACCAGATGCACGACCTCGTGCTTGAGCGGATCGAGCATCACATGGCACCAAACCTCCGCGATCAGCTGGTCACAAAGCTTGCCGTGACGCCGAAGTACTTCGAGTCGGCTCTCGAGTCTCCCAGCGGTGCAGGGTTCAGTGTGCAGCCGCTGCTCACGCAATCGGCGTACATGCGCTTCCACAACCGCTGCCCGCACTACAAGAACCTTTACCTTGCCGGCGCTGGGACGCATCCCGGCGCTGGCATCCCGGGGACGCTGTGCACGGCCAAGACGGCCATGCGGTGCATGTCGCGTGACGGCGTCGTCTCGGCATCGGCCGCGGGGGTCCGGGCATGAGCGCAGCGACCCCAGCCCAACACCCGTCCACGTCGTGGCACCCTTCGGTCGAAGAGCAGCTGTTCGGGGATCTCGATCCGGAGGCTGTGCTCCGGCAGTGCGGCC
>JBCBMF010000352.1:0-2349 GCA_039822905.1 Planctomycetota bacterium | reverse complement strand
CGTCAACAGCATGGTCGACAACTTCATGGCCTTCCCGCCGCTGGGTGTGGTGCTTGTTGGCATGCTGGGCATCGGTGTCGCCGAGCGGACGGGTCTGCTCGCCGCGGTGCTCAAAGCGTTCATGCTTGTCGTCCCGAATCGGCTGCTCACGCCAACGATGGTGTTCCTGGGCATCATGAGCTCGATGGGCGTTGACGCGGGCTACGTCGTGCTCCCGCCGCTCGCGGCCGCGCTGTATAAATCCGTCGGTCGTTCGCCGCTCGCGGGCCTCGCCGCGGTGTTTGCAGGTGTCTCAGCAGGATTCAACGCCAACCTGTTCGTGACGGGCCTCGACCCGATGCTTGCAGAGTTCTCGCAAGTAGGGGCGCGAGTCGTCGACGAGAACTACGCGGTCGCCGCGACGTGCAACTGGTGGTTCATGATCGCGTCGACGTTCGTGATCACTTTCGCCGGCTGGCTGACGACAGCTTTCTTCGTGGAGCGGCGCCTCAACCGCAAGCGCGCTGAAGATGGTGGCCCGGGCGCGCTCGGCGACGCCGACGTCGACAGCCAGAGGCTGAACGCCGATGAGAGACGCGGCCTCGCGTGGGGCGGTGTGACCATGGCCGGTCTCATTGTGCTCATGGTCGCTCTCACGCTCATCCCGGGCTCGCCGCTTTACGACAAAACGGTACCTTCACTTGCTGACGACGGCGGTCGCATGCTCGCCGACTCGTTTGTGGGCCCCGTCGATCTCGACGCCCAGCCGGATCCGTCGCTCGTCGTCCCTGGCGAGGGGTACTACACCGACGCAACACGAACTGTTTTCGTCACCGACGGCGGCGAAGCGCTCCAGGTTCGCTCGCCGCAGTTCGCCCGCTGGGTTGACGCCGTTACGCCCCTTATCTTCCTCGGGTTCATCATCCCGGGCCTCGTCTACGGCGTTGTGCTTGGCAGCCTCCGCACCAGCAAGGACGCCGCCCGAATCATGATCGAATCAATGGCCGCCATGGCCCCGATCATCGTGCTCGCGTTCTTCGCGGCACAGTTCATCGAGTACCTCGACCACAGCCAGCTCGGACGAATGCTCGCGTTCTCGGGCGGCCAGGTGCTCGCGGAGGCCGACCTGAGCCCGGGAATGATCATCATCGCGTTCATCTTGATGACAATGGTCTTCAACTTATTCGTGGGTTCGATGAGCGCGAAGTACGCGATCTTTGCGCCGATCTTCATTCCGATGCTCATGTTCGTCGGCATCAGCCCGGAGCTCACGCAGGCCGCCTACCGCATCGGCGACTCGACGACCAACATCATCACCCCGCTGAACGCATACCTTGTCATCATCCTCGTCTTCATGCAGAAGCACGCGCCGAGGGGCGGCATGGGCACGCTCATTGCCATGATGATGCCCTACACCGTTGTCTTCACGATCGTGTGGTGCATCATGCTGCTGATCTGGATGCAGCTCGGCTTCGACCTTGGTCCGGCCGGTCCGCTGTCGTACACGCCGGCCGGCTGAGCATTACTCAGCACCGTCTTCGGGCCAAGGCTGCCACAACCATGCCTCGTACATCGCCCGCTGCGATTCGGTCGGCGTCTCAATGCGCTCGTAGGTGAACGCACGCGGGGCCTCCGCGAACAGGCGTATGTTGAACTCGCGGACCGCCTCTCGGCGAAGAGCGACAACGCTCACCGTGTCGCCAACCGAACGGCCATCGAGAGCATCATCGATCCCCTGGCCGACCACCGAGACGCCGTCGATTGCCACAAGCACATCATCGATGTTGAGCCCTGCCTCGAACGCGGGCGACCCTGCGAGCAGCCGGGTGACCCGCCGACCGCCCGCGTCCGCGACGGTTGTTGCACCGAACAGAACGCCGGGGTCGTCGTTGCTCTCGACTCGCTCGATCCCAGCCAGAAGCAGCGCACGCTCCATCGGCGGCAGCTCTCGGCCTGTGATGTGCCGATCGAAAAACCAGTTCATCGGCTCGCCGGCGGATTCATTCGTTGCGTCAACAACATCTTGAAATGTGTAGCCTTTCTCCTGCCACTGGAATCGCTTATTCAGCCATCGCATGACCGAGTCGTACGACGCCTCGCCGCCGCTCGCTTCACGGATGAGGAGATCGAGCGCGAGCGAGGCCATGGCCCCGTGCGAGTAAAAATTCACGCTTGTGTTCGAGTGGTCCGGGCTGCTCGGGCCCCAGAACTTCATCCAGGCATCGAAGCTCGACTCGGTCAGGCTCGACCGCTGCCGCCCGGCTCGCCGTTCGATGCTCGAGACCGATGACGCGATGGTGTCCAGATACTCGTCGACGTCGATGATGTTGCCGCGCACGAGAGTCAGGTCATCGTAATAGCTCGTGGAAC
>JBCBMF010000351.1:0-2355 GCA_039822905.1 Planctomycetota bacterium | reverse complement strand
TGCTGACTCAGAAGGTTCGTCTGCACCCCGGATTGCCAGGATTGACCTTGGGTCGCTTTCGGCGTCTTCGAGCGATCTGAGCCCATGAATTCGAGGGGCTCATGGCTGATGGCTGTCGTACTCAGCATCGTCCCAAGGTCTCATTCGGGGGCTCTGGCCTATTCGGCAATAAAAAACGGCCCTCACAGGCCGTGAACGCCGCTTCGAATGCAAAAGCGGAGAGGGGGGGATTCGAACCCCCGATGACCCGAAGGCCATACCGGATTTCGAATCCGGCGCATTCAACCGCTCTGCCACCTCTCCGAGCGGACCGATGCTAGCCGGTATCGGCCCTCTCGGCGACCTTGAAATCTGCTCGGCTCAGCCCTCCGAGCTGTCACCGCCAAGCATGCCGCGGAGCTGCTTGTTCTCGCGCCGCGTCGCCTCAAGGTCAAACACGAGGTACTTCACCGACACCCGAAGGTAGTCGAGTGATTCCTGCAGATCGGAGATCGTCTTCTTCATCCGCTGGTGACGGTCCTTGGTCTCGCTGGCGAGCGTCTCAAGGCTGCCCCGCTGCTCGGCTGGCAGGCCCTCGATCTTCTCGAGGAGCTTCTGGAACTGCGTCTGAAAGTCGTCTTGCTGCATCGAAAGTCTCCCGTCGTCTCTCTTCATGTTGTTGCGGCATGGGCCCACGCCCGGGCCGCGATGGGAGCAGTTCAATCCCCGGTCCACTCGTGCCAACACCATGGTGTACCCGCCAATGGTCCAAGAAACCATGGCGGTGCGCACGTTCAGCGTCGTCTGAGGTCAGTCTGTGCGGGCCGTGCGGTCTAGCCGGCTGTGCCGGGCTGCACGCGTGTTGATCAGAGTCAACGCCGGCCGGCCACCCGACGCATCGCTGCCTTCGCCGCGTCGGGTGCCGCCGCGACGATCTGCGACGCTGAAGCGGGGTCCGTCCGCGCGATCTCCAGACCCAACTCGCGCGAGTGCGCGTCGAGCTCTCGCTTGAACCGATCGAAGAAACGCTCGAGGTCGTGCCGATTGAATCTCGACAGCGGGTCCTTCAGGCCGGTCTGCATCGCCGCCCAGTCGAGCAAGCTCGCGCCCTCGCCCGAGAACCGATACAGATCGAGCGTCGCACGAAACCGGTCGGCCAGGCTCCGGAACGGATCTCGCGCCGGCTCGGGCACCTGCGTCAGCACCTCGATGATCTTCGAGTCGTCGAGCTGCCCGAGTGCGGCCTTGGCAGCCGCATGCTCGTCGGCCTGCTTCAGCTTCGAGTCGCCGTCCGCCGGCTCGAGCGATGCCACGGCCGCGGCGAGCTTCTTTACACCCGCGCGCTCGAACCGAATCGTCAGCCGCTGCGTGGGCTTGCCCTCGAGCATCGCCGGCTCGACCGCAGTGATCACACCGTCGCCCCACTCGGGCTTGGCCGAATGCCGGATCCGGTCGCCCGACGTCCATTGCTGAGGTTCGATTGGGGGTGCCATCAGGGGTTCATCGCTCGCGATAAGTCTGCTATCGTGCCCAGCATTCCTCGTGTCCGCACGCAGACCCATCGACTAGATTTCGAATTGGAGGAAAGCCGACGAGTCGGCCGCCCTCGCTGGGCACCGACCGTCCGCCTACAATCGTCGCTCGGACAGGCCCCCGGGTCAAGCCCGTCCCGAAACCTGTACGCCGACCCCAGATCCACACGTTGCGAGGCATCCCAGCGCATGATCGACGCACTGAAGAGCGAAGAGATCGTCGAGAAGTTTGGCGGCCGGTTCAAGCTGACCGCCGTCATCCAACGCCGACTCGTCCAGCTTCTCGAAGGCGCCCGCCCGATGGTCGAGCGTGACGGCCGGACCGATCTCGAAGTCGTCATCCAGGAGATCCTGGAAGACAAGATCGAGATCGACGACTCGCCGATCGAAGACGCGGAGGCCCTTCCCGCCGTCGACGAGCCGCTGCTCTAACCGAGCCGGATCTTCATCATGTCAACCGACCTCACCGGCAAACGCATCGTCCTCGGCGTTTGCGGCGGCATCGCTGCGTACAAGTCGGCCGCTCTCACAAGCAAGCTCGCACAGTCCGGTGCGAAGGTCACCGTGCTGATGACCGAGTCGGCGGCACGGTTCGTCACGCCGCTCACGTTTCAAGCGCTGTCGGGCAGACCTGTCTATACCTCGCCCTGGCAGCACACCGAGAGCCACGACCCGCAGCACATCAACCTCGCGCGCGACGCCGACCTCGTTGTCGTCGCGCCGTGCACGACGTCGTCACAGAGGCCAACAGCGAGCTTGGCGAGCGTGTTCATCGTGCACGGCGCGACGACAACGAGGTCGGCGTCGCGCGCGAGGTTGATGTGCTGCGGGTCGTGGCTCTCGG
>JBCBMF010000350.1:0-2367 GCA_039822905.1 Planctomycetota bacterium | reverse complement strand
CATAAACGAGGCTACCGGTCGCGTTCGATGCCGGGGCAACTGAAGGAGAACCTCGCCGCCGGGATTGTGATGATGACCTTCTCCCGACGTATCAAGAACGACGGTTGCAGCGTTTTTGTGTACCGCGACTTCGATATCGAAGCCCGACCCTTTTTCCGCCATGCGGCCGTTCGGCCCGACGATGCGGTGAGCGACCGCGCGCTTCACGACTCCCTGCGCTGAACGCGCGCTGTTGATGTCCGAGTCTCGCACTCGCACACGTGCCGTGACTCGGGCATCGGTCGGGATGAGGTCAGCCCACGGGACGGAACGCACCAGCTCGAAAAGCGCGTCAAAGTCGCGCGTTTCACCGGCCGTCAGAACGATGCCCACCCGGCTCGCTGTGCGAAGCCGAATATTGCACTTGGCGATCGCTTCCGCGTCGGCCTCAAAGTCGATTCGTCCGGGCGAGACAACGCGCGGCGCATAGCCCAGCCAGCCGAGCTCGCGTTTGAGGATGGTCTCGAGACCGAACGCGCACGATGCGGAAATCTGAACCCGATCATCCACGGCTACTTGTCCCGCGTGAGGACCGCGTCCGCAATCAGGTCGAGCGTCTGACGGGCGTGCGAGTGAGGAAGTGCTGCGAGCGATTCCTTCGCTTGCCGGACGAGCGTCTCCGCCGTTGCTCGCGCGGAGTGGATCGACGATGTTCGTTCGAGCGACGCGACGATTCCAGCGCCCTTGCTTTCGTCGCCGCCGCCCGTTTCGCTCACAGCGTCGAGGGCGTGGAGTGTCTCGCCTCGTTCGACCGGGTCCAGAGTTGCGAGATGTCGGATGAGCGGGAGGGTGATCTTCCCCTTCCGCAGGTCTCGGCCGAGCGACTTGCCAACAACAGACTCGTCGCCGGTCAGGTCGAGGACATCGTCTTGGACCTGGAACGCTTTGCCCATGCGTCGGCCGTACCGATCGAGTGCCTCGAGCTGCTCGCGCGAGGCGCCGCTGATGAGCCCGCCCAGAAGGCAGCACGCTCCTGCGAGCGAGGCCGTCTTCCCTTCAAGAATCTCGAAGTATGTCGCCTCGTCCAGCGATAGATTGTCCCGATTCTCGATTTGCAGGAGTTCCCCCGAACACAGCTCCATCGAGACCCGGCCGATGATGCGGGAGGGCTCGTTGTCGGGAAGCCTCGAGCAGAGGTGGTACGCGGCACCGATGAGGTAGTCGCCAAGGATAACCGCCGTCTCATTGCCACGGTTGCGGTTGATGGTTTCGCCGCCGCGTCGGGTGTCGGCGTCATCGAGAATGTCGTCGTGGACCAGTGTGGCCATGTGCACCATCTCGACGACGGCTGCGACAGTGACCAGATCGTCGGCTGGCGGCTGTGCGACCGGTGCTCCGACGGCGGAGCCGGAGAGAAGCACCAGGGTCGGCCGGAGCATCTTGCCTCTGAATCGTTCGACATGCTTGCAAAGAGCCGCGACCGCCGGGACTTCTGACGCGACAGCTTCATCGATGCGTTCGGACGTCGCCTCGAGACCGGCGAACACCCACGCCTGGAGCTCGTTCAGCTCCGCCGGTACATCAAAGACGCCCTTCACTCGGGACGCGCCTTGGGCTCGACCGCTTTCAGGGCTTTCTTCTGCGCGACGACATAGCAGATGTACGCCGGGTCGGCGTCACCCTCTTTCACCGCCTCAAACTCGCCGTTGCCCTCTTCCGGGTCGTCTTCGTCGGTGCCCTCCCAGTAGACCTGGACATCTTCGAAGCCGGCCTCGGTCAGCAACTCGCGGATCTCGGGGAGCGTCCAGAGCCTCCACGAGTACTCGAACGCGTTCTTGAGTGCTGTACCGTCGGGAAACTTGAAATGGATCTTGCAGTCCATATGGCCAGAGATCGGGTCGTATCGGGCCTGCTCCCAGACATATGTCAGGTGCCGATTGATCTTGCGATTTTCCTTCGTTTCGGTCATGGCTTCCGAGCCGCCGTAGAAGTCGAGGAAGAAGATGCCTTCATCATCGAGCGAGTTCCGGACGCTCTCGAAGTAGCCACGGAGCAGCTCGCGGGTCTCGAAGATCCAATAGCTGAAGTTCATGGCCAGGACGATGTCGATGCCCCTTCCCTTAACGCCGGGCTCCCGCACATCAGCACACTCGAGCTGGATGCGCTGCTGCTGCGCTACGTCGAGCGTTGAGAGGTTGTGCTCTCGCCCCCAATCGAGGGTCGGTTCGTCAAGATCGACAGCAACGGCAGAGTTGGTCTCCCGCCGACGGACCCACTCGCATGCGCTGTTCGCCGTGCCCGCGAAGTCCTCCCGGAGCAGCCGGGCGGGACGGTCGCGGAGTGCCGTGAACGTGGCGTCGACGAAATCGATCTCCGCTTCGACATTCT
>JBCBMF010000349.1:0-2369 GCA_039822905.1 Planctomycetota bacterium | reverse complement strand
GCCGAATCCGACAACCCTGATGTCGCGGCGGCATCACGGCTCGAACAGGCGAGGCTTCTGCTTGCGATCGGCGACGCACAGGGTGCCGCGGATGCTCTCGAACGCACGCAGTCGCCAGACGGTATGGCGGTCCGCCTGATTGCTCTGAGCCGCACGGGCGAGCACGCGACGGCGCTGACACTCGCCACACACCTTGATCTACGTGAGATTGCTGATGATCTCGCACAAGAAGTTCGCTTCTACTCCGCAGAAAGCCTGCGGCACACGGGCAAACTCGATGAAGCGGCGAAGACCTACGAGTCCCTGGTGGAATCCGATGTCGTCGGGCTGGAGGCTGCGTACCGGCTGGCCGAACTCTCAATCGCCCGAGACGACTTGGAGTCTGCGGCCGCCCTCCTCGAAGCGGCCACAAGAGCACACCGACCGATGCGAGAGCAACTCTGCGCCTCGGTGCTCTATCAACTCGCTTGGTGTCGACACTCGCTCGGTGACCCGGCTTCGGCGATCGCTGTGCTCGATGACGCAACCTGCGACTTCGGATATCTCAGCGGCCAGACCGCCCGGCTACGCGGAGAGGCACTCTCGGAACTGTCTCGGCACGCGGAAGCGTCGGCAAGCTTTGCGTCGGCACTCACGCATCAGCTACCCGATGGACACGTCGGGCCGACACTGCTGCGACTGGGCGAGTCGGCTGCGGCCGCTCAGGACTGGGAGGCGAGTGTTGATGCATTCACTCGCCATCGCGCACACGCCCCGGAGAGCGAGCGTTGGTTCATCGCCGAGTTCGGCATCGGGTGGGCACGGGAGCATCTCAACGATCATCGTGGCGCGATGAAGCACTACGGCCGCGTCGTCGATGACCATGAGGGCACAACCGCGGCGAGGGCGCAGTTCCAATTGGGCGAGTGCCTGTTTGCCCTCGGGCGTCACGAAGACGCGATTCGAGAGTTCCTGCGGGTTGACACGATGCACGCCGAGTCAGAGTGGAACGCCGCAGCACTCTATGAGGCCGGCCGTTGCTTCGAGGCGATCAACAAGATCGGTGAAGCGCGGAGCCAGTACCGCCAAGTGATAAGCGCGCACGCGGAGTCTGCGTGGGCCGAAGCAACTCGTGAGCGACTCGCCGCGATCGCCGGCCCGGGCGGCGATCGCTTATCGATCGATCAATGAGGGAGAGAGCACATGCTGCTTGCGGATATGACCCTAGCGCAATCGCAACCCGACTCGGTGTTCGGGCTCGCCGTCAGGGGCGGCGTCATGATGATTCCGATCGCGATCTGTTCGCTGATTGTCGTCACAGTTGTACTTGAACGTCTGTCTGTCCTGCGTGTTCGCCGCATCGTGCCGCCGACGTTTGAGGAGGAACTGCATCGCACGATTAATGCGCGCGGAGCTGACGCCGGGGAAGCCATGTGTGATGCTGATGGCAGCCCGATCGCACGCACGATCGCCGCAGGCCTGAGATCGCTGCCGCTTGGCCACGACGTGGTCGAACGCCAGCTTGCGTCCGCGGGCGAGACCGAAGTGCACACGCTGCGAAAGTGGCTGCGCAGCCTTAGTGTGATTGCTGCCGTCGCACCGCTGCTCGGTCTCACCGGGACAATCTTCGGCATGATCCGCGCGTTCCAAACCGTTGCAAGCTCCGGCGAGAGCCTCGGCAAGGCGGAGTTGCTCGCCGGCGGCATCTATGAGGCGATGATTTCAACCGCAGCGGGCCTTCTCGTCGCTATCCCGACGATCGTGCTGTACCACTACCTATCGGCACGCATCGAGCGCATCGCGCGAGAGCTTGACCGTGTCGCGGTGGGATTCGTTCAGCGTTATGCACTCGGCCTGCCGGCCGCCACACCTACCGCGAGCGCCTAAGCCATGCTGATCCGGAGCCAAACCACGACAGATGAGGCACCTTCAGTGGAGCTCACACCGGTGATCGACATGGTCTTTCTTCTTTTGATTTTCTTCTTGGTGGCAACAACGTTTCAGCAGAGCGAGCGCGAGATCCAGATCGCCCTGCCTGAGGCCGAAGCGGCCGGGCCGATCTCGGCGAGCCTTCGTGAGATCATTGTGAACGTGACCGGTGAAGGCGAGATCATAGTGGCCGGCACGAGTTTCGATCTCGACTCATTCCGCTCAATGCTCGCGGACGCTGTACAGAACAACCCAATCCAGAAGGTCTCGGTTCGCGGGGATCGGGCCGTCGCGTACGGCACGGTCGCTCGGGTGCTCGACGTCTGCAAGGCTGTGGGCATCGATGAGCCGTTTCTCGACACAGTGCCGATCGGATCGCAATGAAGCCGTTCCGTGCCAACCTGATTTCGGTGCTCTTGCTGCTCGGGGTAACCGCGAGTTCGGCGACCGCCGCCTGGTGG
>JBCBMF010000348.1:0-2386 GCA_039822905.1 Planctomycetota bacterium | reverse complement strand
CCCTCGACACTGAGCTTTTTGCGGGACGCCGCAGCCGGGAAGAGCTGCTCGGCGATCTGCTGCGAGATGTTGTCGCACACGTCCTTGAGCTCGAACATCACGCCCCGGCGTTCGAGGACTTTGGGGTTGAGGCTCCGCGTCGCGCGTCGGCTGATCACAAAGAACACAACGGTCGTGTCACTGTTGACCGCCTTCAGCTCGGCGTTCAGCCTCGCCATCGACTCAAGGCAGACATCAAAGCCCTTGTTACGAGGCTCGTACCGCCCGCTCGTAAACGCGTAGATCGTCTTGGTCAGATCGAACGAGTAGCTCGGGAAGAAGTGGCCCATCGTGAAGCGATGGATCTTCTCCTTGTACTTCGCGTGCAGCGTCTGGAACTCATGCCCGACATCAAACCGGGCCATGTTTAGACCATTCGGCGTGATGACCTCGGGCGTTCGGCCCAGCAAATGCGTGCATTCCTCGGCTGTGATCGGACTCACCGTCGTCAGCACATGCGCCGAATGCGCGCACGAACGCTCCATGCGGTGCTGCGTCACGATGTTGAACTTCTCGGCCTCCGCTGCGTCGTTCATGTGTGGCAGATGGTCATAGAACCGGTCATCGCCCGACGCGATGTACCGCCCGAGCAGCGTCGCGTGCGTCGTAAACGTCAGCCCGCACCGAACGTTGTCGTGCCGGAGCATCGGGATCGCCAGCCCGCCCATCCACTCGTGGCCCTGCAACAGCAGACGACGGTCCGGGATGCACTCCGACAGCCGCTCGATCAGCCGACGCACGGCATCTGCGAACGAGATCACACCATCGAGCATCGGGTCACCCACCGGCGACGGAATCCGGTGATGGTCCCACAGCCGATACTTCACCCTGTCGAGATGCTCGCTGCCTCGCCAGTGCTCGATAAGCAACGCGCGAGGTCGGCCGTCGACCAGCCACCGCCCGTGGTGCACACGGATGCCCTCGGCCGCGAGCGACTCGATGGCACGCTTGAACGACGCATCCGGCACCGTCTCGCTGAACTCCACCGCGGCTTGCTCGGGCTCCCACGGTCCGATGACCGTGTACCGATCGCCCCATGCCCTGACCATCGCCGCGCACTTCGAACGCAGCACCTGATAGATGCCGCCGAGCTGGTTGCACACCTCCCACGCGCACTCGAAGAGCATCGCCGGGTCGGGCGACGGAGCGGGCTTCGGATCAACATCGGGCTTGGGCGAAGCAGGCGCGACACGCGCCGGCGCTTTGGGCTCGACCTTCACTCGCTCCGCCGAGGCACGGTCCTCGCCCGGACGCGCACGCTCCGTACGAACGGCGGCTTCGGTCTCGTCGGCTCGGTCACGGGGCATGCCACCACTGTATCGCGCAACCGACAGGCAAGCGATCCGATCCACGCACCTACGATCGCGCATGACAACAGCTCAGGCCGCCGACGCTCCAACCGTGCACCGCATCGCCGTCGCCGTTCGGCAAAACCTGCGCGACCCTGCAGCCGCCCGTCTCATCGCAGACGCCCAAAACCTCGGTACGAAGCTGGAATCCGCACGCACCGCCAAGGTCTACCTCATCGAGGGCGACATCAGCGACTCTCAGCTCAGTACCATCCGCGACGAACTGCTCATCGATCCGGTCACCGAAGCTGACACGTCCGAAAGTCCCAGCGATGCAGTGATCATCGAGGTCCACCCGCTGCCCGGCGTTACAGACCCCGCCGCCGCGTCCGTCGCCGACGCGATCGAATCGCTGCTCGGCATTCGCGTCGCGGTGCAGACAGGCCGACGCTACGAACTGGTGGGCGTCACGCAAGCCGAAGCCGAGTCGCTCGCAACGCGCCTGCTCGCCAACACCGTCGTCCACCGCATCCACGCCGGCACATTCCACCCAGCCGAACTCCCGAAGGGCTCCCCCACCGCCTTCGAACTGACGCACGTCCCGATCCGAGAACTCGACGACGCCGGGCTCATGGACCTCAGCAAGCACGGACACCTCTTTCTTGATCTCACCGAGATGAAGTCGATCCAGACGGAGTATCAAACGCTCGGCCGCGAGCCAACGAACATCGAGCTCGAAACCATCGCCCAGACCTGGTCCGAGCACTGCGTCCACAAGACGCTGAAGAGCACCGTCCGCTATCGCGCCGAGGGTGACGACGCCATCGACTGGACAGGCCGCCCGGGCGTCGACATCAACACCGATGGCAGTATCATCATCAACAACCTGCTCAAGTCCACGGTCGCCGCAGCGACGTTTGAACTCATCGAACAAGGACTCGACTGGACCTTGTCCGTGTTCGTCGACAACGCGGGGATTATCCAGTTCGACTCCAACACCGCCGTGTGCGTCAAGGTCGAAACCCACAACCGCCCGAGCGCCATCGAGCCCTACGGCG
>JBCBMF010000347.1:0-2398 GCA_039822905.1 Planctomycetota bacterium | reverse complement strand
TGGCACCGACCCGCGCTTTTACGAGGGCCGGATCGCGATTGCTGGCGGCGGCGACAAGACCGACCCCCGACTCGTCGGCAAGCGCATTTTGGTCGCGGATGATCAGCCCCGCATCCGCCAGATGATCGCCGACGTCCTTCGCCGCCGTGGCTGCGACGTCGTCGCCTGCGACTCGGGCCAGGCCGCGATCAACGAACTCGAGGCCTCCGCCGCCGACGGCGCGAACCAGTTCGACGTGCTGATTTCCGATATCTCCATGCCCGACCGCAACGGCTACGAGGTCTTCGCCGTCGCCCGCGGCGTCATCGCCGACGAGGCCATCATTCTCATGACCGGCTTCGGTTACGACCCGCACCACTCGATCGTCCGCGCGAGCCAGCAGGGCATGCAGCACGTGCTCTACAAGCCCTTCCAGGCCACGCGCCTGCTCGACGAGGTCCACCGCGCCGTCGACGCTGGCGGCTGATGTCAGCCTACCTCCGCTCGGATCACCCGATCCAACCTATCGAGATCCCGCAGAACCTCTGCCTTTTTGATGCGCACGTTCTGCTCAGCAATCGCAAGCGCCTCGCCCGCTCGGCTTGCTGCGACCTCGACGAGCACCAAGCCGCCGGGCTTCACAAGCCGCGGCCCTTCGGTCAGCAATGGACGCACAAGCGCCAACCCATCCATCCCGCCACGCAACGCAAGCGATGGTTCATGCTCGCGCACATTTGCCGGCACCGCTTCCCACTCATCATCCGGAATGTACGGCGGATTTGAAACAAGAAACGAGAGTTCCCCGTCCTGCCCCGCGGCCGGATGCTCAGCGAGCGCCTTCAGCAGGTCACCCTCGACAAACTCGACCCGTTCCGAGAGCTCAAGCGACTCCGCGTTCTCGCGTGCCACTGCGAGCGCATCCGCCGAGATGTCGGTCGCCACGATTCTCGAGCCGTTGAGGTTCTTGGCTAACGCGAGCGCGATCGCCCCAGATCCCGTGCACATATCGGCGATCAGCGATCCCTCGCCGGTCTTGCCCCCAAAGCCCGGCCGACTCTTGCAGTGGTGCAACACCTGCTCGACGATCACTTCGGTGCAGGGTCTCGGAATCAGCACCCGGGAGTCAACCGCGAGCCGAAGCCCATAGAACCACGCCTCGCCCGTCAGATACTGCACCGGCTCGTCATCCATCGCCCGCTTGACGAGGTCACGCAACGCCGCCCGCTCGATGTCATTCGCCGGCCGATCAACGTCCATGTACAACCGCAGCCGCTCACACCCGATCACGTGCGCGAGCAGGACCTCCGCCGACAGCCGGGGCGCATCAAGCCCCTTCTGCGTAAACGCCTCATTCATCCACGCCAGCAGCCGCCGCGTCGTCCACACTTCGGGCCTTGTTCGTGACACATCAGAGTCTAGCGGCCGAAGCTGCGGCTAATGACCATCGAACCAGTTCGAACTGATCGATGCGTCCACCTTGAGCGGCACATCAAGCTCCATTGCCGAAGCCATTCGTTCCACGATCAACGCCTTCGCGTCCTCGGCCGCGGCCTCGTTCGCCTCGAACACCAGCTCGTCATGGATCTGCAGCAGCATCCGCACGCCCGCGATCTCGGGTTCCCTGCCCTCCCGCCAGTGCCCCGCGTGCGGGCTCAGTCGCCTGTGCAGGTCGAGCATCGCCAGCTTGATCAGATCCGCGGCCGAGCCCTGCACCACGCTGTTGATCGCCATCCGTTCCGCGAGCGAACGCCGGTTCGGATTGTTCGAGTCGATATCCCCGATCGGCCGACGCCGCTTGAGCATCGTCTCGACGTACCCGTTCGCCTGCGCCTGCTCGACACACTCCTGCAGGAACGTCGTAATCCCCGCGAACTTCCGCTTGTACCCGTCGATGATCTCGGTAGCTTCGGTGTTGGAAACGCCCAGCCGACGCGCCAAGCCGAACGGCGTGATGCCATAGACAATCCCGAAGTTGACCATCTTCGCGCCCGACCGCTGCTCGCGAGTCACCTCGTCGAGCTTCACGCCGTGGATCTGCGCTGCGACCGCCGCGTGGATGTCTTGGTCGTTTCGAAACGCCTCGATCAATGCCGGGTCCTGCGACAAATGCGCCAGGATCCGCAGCTCGATCTGCGAGTAGTCCGCGCTAATCAGCACCCGGCCCTCGGGCGCGACAAACGCCCGCCGGATCTCGCGGCCAACATCGGTCCGAATCGGGATATTCTGCAGGTTCGGATCGCTCGACGACAGGCGGCCCGTCGCCGCCACCGTCTGATTGAAGCTTGCATGGATCCGCCCCGTATCCGGATCGATGTCCTCGACAAGCGACGACAGATACGTGTTCACCAGCTTGGTCAGCTGCCGATCCCGTCGCTGGTGCTGGACTATCGGCAGCTGACCAAGCTGGTGAACACGTATC
>JBCBMF010000346.1:0-2402 GCA_039822905.1 Planctomycetota bacterium | reverse complement strand
CTACAATCGCCGCCATGACAGATGCAAGCGACAACTTCCCGGCGGGGCTAATCGACCCTGTGGCGCTCCTCGGCGAGCACTTCACGACCGCCATCCGCGCGGCGTTCAGAGATCAGCTCGGCGATGGGCCGATCGACCCGCTCATCGCCCCGAGCAAGCAGCAGCAGCTCGCCGACTATCAATCAAACGCGGCCATGGCGCTCGCCAAGCGTGTAGGCATGAAGCCCCGCGACGTTGCTGAAAGGATCGTGGCCAAGCTCGACCTCGGGGACCTCGCCGAGCCGCTCTCGGACGAGTCGATCGCCGGGCCAGGGTTTATCAACATCCGCCTCCGAAGCAAAGCACTCGCCACGCTGCTCGGAGCGATGGACACGCCCGAACTCGGTATCGACCGGGTGGGCGGCGAGACGATCGTTGTCGACCTCTGCGGCGTCAACCTCGCGAAGCAGATGCACGTCGGACACCTCCGCGCAACGGTGATCGGCGACGCGATCGCGCGGGTCTTCGAGAAGCTCGGCCACAACGTTGTGCGCCAGAACCACGTGGGGGACTGGGGCCTGCCCATCGCGATGGTCGCTGCAAAGCTGCGGTCCGAGGCCGACGCGGGGCGGATCTCGATGGATGCGGTGACGCTCGACGATCTCGATCGCCTCTATCGCGTCGCAAAGATGGAGTCCTCGGCCGACCGCAAGGGACTGGCCGCCGTCGAGCGGTTCAAGCTCGGACCGAAGGCGCAGGCCGAGCTTGAAGAGCAGGTCGCGGGTGCGGACGAATCGCTCGCAAAGGCGAAGGACGCGCTGGTGAAGCTCCAGGCCGGCGACCGCGAGATGGTCGCGGTCTGGCAGCGGCTCTACGACGTCACGATGTCGGCGTGCCTCGAAACGTGCGCACGCTTGCACGCGAATGTCACCGACGAGGCGACCGCGGGCGAGAGCACCTACCGCGACGAGCTCGCGAGCATCGTCGAGACGCTGATCGGATCGGGACTCGCAGAGGAAGACGACGGCGCACTGATCGTGCGCAACGAAGGGCTCGACCCCACCCTGGTCCGAAAGAGCGACGGCGGGTTCTTGTACGCCACGACGGACCTTGCCGGTGTTCGCCGACGCGTGCAGAAGCTTGGGGCCGACCGCGTAATCTACTGCGTGGACGCCCGACAGGCGCTGCACTTCAAACAGGTCTTCGCAACGGCGCACAAAGCACGATTTACATGGCGTGAGGGTCGCGACGCAACGCTTGAGCACGCGCCCTTCGGCATGGTGCTGGGTGAGGACGGCCGGCCGTTCAAGACGCGGTCGGGTGAGAACGTGAAGCTCACCGATGTCATCGATCAAGCGATTGAACGAGCGAATACCGTCGTCGCGGACCGATCGCCCGACCTCGATTCCTCTGAGCGGCACGCGATTGCCGAAACCGTGGCGATCGCAGCACTCAAGTACGCCGACCTGTCGAGCGACCGAGTGAAGGACTACGTCTTTAGCTACGACCGCATGGTCAGCTTCGAGGGCAACACTGGGCCGTACCTGCTCTACGCGGGTGTTCGTATCAAGAGCATCTTCCGCAAGGCGACGGATCAAGGTCTTGCCGACGGCTTCGCGTCGGCGGCCCTCTCGATCAACGAGCCCGCCGAGAAGCAGCTCGCGTTGATGCTCCTACGCTACCCGGGCACGATGTACTCGGTCGCGGCCTCGCTGCAGCCCCACCACCTCTGCGGCTACCTGTACGAGCTTGCCGGCGCCTTCAGCAGTTTCTTTGAAGCATGCCCCGTTCTCAAGGCGCAGGACGACGCGACCCGGCTCGGCCGGCTGCGGCTGTGCGACCTGACGTCACGCGTGCTCACCGACGGGCTCGACGCCCTCGGCATCCGAACGCTTGACCGCATGTGACCGTGCTTCATCGGCGAGCCGAACAACCTCGGCCGCAAGCACTAAGAGACTGCGCCTCGTGTTCGCCCGCGACTCGGAGCCCGAGTCTTCGAGTGACTTCACGGCCTTGGTGACAAGCGCACTGACTTCGACGAGTGTGGCATGACCGAACGCAGGTTGCCCGGCGGGATCACCGGCTTGACCGAGAAGCTCCGATGCGCGTTCCGTTTCGCTTCGCAGCTGACGAACTGTCACGCGGACGCGCTCGGTTGCATCCGACGAGCGCTCGGCGAGCTTGCGGACTTCGTCGGCGACGACGGCAAACCCTCGGCCGTGCTCGCCCGCCCGTGCCGCCTCGATCGATGCGTTCAATGCCAACAGATTTGTCTGGTCGGCGATCGCGTCGATCTCGGCGGCGAGCGTCGGATGCCACGCACGAGTCACGCCTTCGAAATGCCCGGCGCGCCGAGCGACCTCGTCATCGGCGAGCTTGAACGTGTCGTCGTAGATCTCGATACAGCGCGTGATCTTGTCGCG
>JBCBMF010000345.1:0-2425 GCA_039822905.1 Planctomycetota bacterium | reverse complement strand
CATCGCCACAAGCCCACAACTGATCTTTGAGTCGATTCACCCCCCAGGTGTAGCGCAAGAGCACCGTCGCATGGCCGAGAACATCGGCACAGAGATCATGCCGACCGACAGTTCATCGACGTATTGGATGGGGTGGGGCTTTTTCACGACAAACAACTTATGGAAAGACGACCGTCCTTCGCAAGCACACGATGATCCGGGATACTTCGCAAGCCGACGAATCGATGAGGTCCGATCTCCGTCGGGGAAGGGAATTCTGATCGAGTCGATCGCGAAGGGGGGGTCGCCCTACAGCAGCGACCAGACCCGTACAAGCCATGCTCTGACGTCGAATTCGAGTACGGATAGACGCTTTCTTGCCACCTTCGTTGATGGCTCAGTCGAATCTCTTCGGCCGAGCGACTTTACCACGGGTCAAAGGCGATCTGTGACCAGCACATGGTCCGACCCAAAGCCGGTGCTGGAAACCCGGCTTGGCCTCGCCGGCGTTGATCGTTAGCCCAACCAATCCTCCGCCGCTAGCCGTTCGGGGACGTACGTCTCCGTCACGTAGCTGATGTCCTTGGTGATCAGGCCTTCGGTCTTGACGCTCCGATCCTGGTCATCGGCCCCGATCAGCCGGGGGCGTCGCGCAGAGTCAGCATGCCGCTCGTGCGAACGTACAGGGTCGTGCCCGTATCTGTTGACCATTTGAGCGGTGCGCCACGGTCTTGCGCTGCATCCACCACGCTGCCCGGTTCCAGACGGCGTGCATCCTCAATGCCATGCAGCGTGGCTTCGCCCCGCACCACCACGACAATCAGGCGTGCGTCGGGCGAGTCCAGATAAACGGTTGTCCCCTCGCCGAGCCGTACGAACGAACCGTTGAGCTCGTTGGTGTCGGTGCTTCCCCACAGGCGCGCGAGTTCGATTTCCGTTGCCGTCGGTGTTTCGATCTGCCGCGTGGTCGCCGCGTTCATCCAGACGATGTTGGCGGCGTGCACGTTCAGCGCGCGTTCGCCGTTGTCTGAGGCCTCTTCGCTCGGTCTCACAAGGTACGGACCGCTCTCGATCTCGATGTACGCGAGGCGGCCTTCGCCCTTCGCTGAGGTGATGTGGACCTCGCCCGCCGGTTGTGTCCAGTAGGAGCCCGTCGGCATCCACATCGGCTCCGCACCCGGGTCGTCGTTGTGGATCAAACCATCGATGACAACGCCGCGGTAGGTCACGTTGTGAATGTGAGGCGGCGAAGAGAAGCCGTCTGCGAAGCGGACGAGGAAACCCGTCGCGGATGCCGTCGATCGGTCGCCCCACAGATCCGCGGCGCGGGGGCCCGCATCTCCGCGAGCGGGGTTCAGCGGGGACCACCGGACCTCTTCGATTGGCGTGACCTGTGCCGACGCATCTTCGCTTGACACCACATGATCGCGGATCGGTGGCATCTGCGATGTCGAACCGCAACTGGTGAGACACGAATGCAACGCGAATGCGGCAATGAGTAAAGTGCAGTTCAGCGGTCGTTGCTTCATGTTCACACGCTCGTTCCTTCTGTCCATGGTCGCGCACTGCCTAACCGGTCGGGCCAAGTCACCCCAACCAGTCCTCAGCCGCCAGCCGCTCGGGGACGTACGTCTCCGTCACATAGCTGATGTCCTTGGTGATCAGGCCTTCGACCTCCATCTTGAAGCCGTTGTTCAGCATCCCCTTGATCTCTTTCTGCCACGGCTTGTTGTCCGCGAACCAGGGGTACTCGGCGATCTGCTTCGCCCGCGTGATGTCGCGGTCGTTGAGCGTGATCTTCACGTCGTCGGACAGGTCGCAGCGTTGGTAGTCGCTCGAGCGGATGCCCATGAACTTGGCCTCGGGGATGGCGAGGCGCTCTGACTCGAAGGCGAGCGAGATCGAGCCCTGCTTGATGACGCTGTAGATGTAGTGCCCCCAAGGATCGCAGTCGAGCAGGCAGATGATGGGCAGGCCGTGCTCCTTGTTGAGGCGGTGGAGCATGCGTCGCACGCCGCGGGTCGGCTGGCCCGAGCCCTCGGTGAGGATGCAGTTGTGCTCCTTCCAGAACTTGTCCTCGTTGAACCGCTGCCAAACGGTGTCCTTCTCGACGTGCAGGACGAAGTCGGCTTCGACGGAGTCGAACTGGATCACGTCCGGCTCGCAGATGCTGGGGATGGCGTAGCCGCCGGAGCCCATGCGTCGGCAGTCGATGGTGTCGCCCGAGTCGATGATGGTGATGTTGCCGACGAGCGTGCCGCGCTTCTTCGCAAACACGTGCAGCTCTTCACGGAGCGCGCCGATCGTGACTTCGAGATCTTCGAGAATCGCGTCGGACTCGCTCTGCTCGTTGAAGGTCTTCTCTTTGGTGCCCTGGATGGTGTGCAGGCCCTGGTAGAACATGCCGCGGAGGCTGGTGGTCTTGCCCTGGGCGATCAGGTCCTTG
>JBCBMF010000344.1:0-2432 GCA_039822905.1 Planctomycetota bacterium | reverse complement strand
GTTGCCGATCCCCTCGATCGCTTTCCCCTGATCGGTCTGCTGCTGCATAAGCCGGGCGTACTTCTGTGCGATCCGCATGCACTCTGCCTTGGCGGCCTCGCTCTGCTGCATCACATCGGCAGCGAAAGCACGATCCATCTGGAACGCATCCGTCCGTCCGAACATCGCCGAAAGCTCGCGCAGCCGATCACGGTCCGCGTCAAACTCCGGATAGTTCGCCGGATTGATCAGGTCCTGAAGCCTCGCGTGGAGCGGGTTAAGGTAGTCGGCCGCGATGACAACCTTGGCGTCGGCGTTGACCAGCCGCTGCCGCGTCTCTGCGACCCCGCGTCCATCGGCCGGGATCTTTGACAGGTTCTCGTCAGCGAAGCCAGACTTTCGCCGAGCGTTCTCAAGGGTTCCGCGGAGCGCCAAGACCTCGCGGTAGTCGATCGCGAGCTGATCCTCGATGGCCCGCAGCCGCTCGGTCGCATCGGTGAGCTGCTGCGCGTTGCCCTCGACCTCGCGAAGGTGAAACGTTGCGTTTCTCAGCAGCTCTTCCTGCTGATAGTTCAGGCGGACTCCCTCAGGCGCGGGCTCGGCCGGCGCGTCCGAGCCGGTGATGATCGCACGAAGCCGGTTGAACTCGTTCGCCGCGGCGGTGTACCTAGCCGCGGCCTCGTCACGACCACTTGTCCCGGCCGGGATGCTCTGGAGCAGCTGCTGCGCCGGCGTCAGGTCGTCCAACGCTTGTTGCAGCCGATTCGCCAGCAGCTTGCCGGCCGACCCGCGCGGCGGCGTAGTCCGGTTGCCCAGGCTCGACGACACCGACTGAAGATTTGCCTCAGCCCGTCGGAGCAGGCTGTTGACCTTGTCAACATCCGCCGACGCCATCGGTGCAAAGCTCAAAGCGGCAACGAGCACAGCGACGATCCGCAGGCCCCACGATTCCTGACTTAGAAACAAACGCATGCGTGACTTCCTCCCCTGCGAGCGGCCCGTGCAGGCCGAACGGGAAGTGTACCGCATTCCGAACCCCAACTGTGACGTTCGATAATCAACACAGCTCTCAGATTTCGATCGTGATCGCGCCGTGTCCTTCCCGAGGCCCAACTCTCAGCTCTCAGCCCGGCATGCTCCCGGGTAGGCTGTCAGCATGGGCACGGGCGGACGCCGAACATCCGGAAAGCCGGCGTGGTCGACCTGGCCGACCAAACGCCTGCTCGATCTACGCATCTGCGACCTCGGACTGACCCTCGAAGGCACGCCCGTGGCTTCGGCGATCGAAGCTTTACGAAAAGAACTCGGCCTCGCCGGCGTGCGGTACATGCCATCCGTGTGGCTCGGCGAGGAGTGGTACACCCCGCCCGACCGCCCGGGCATCGCGGTGCCCTTCTACCTCGCGCACCCGCGGCTTATGAAGCTCGAACGCCGGCTGATGTTCGAGGTCGAAGGCGGTACGCGGCAGTCGTGCATGAAACTGCTCCGTCACGAGGCCGGGCACGCGATCCAGTTCGCGTTTCGGCTCCACCTCCGTCGCGAATGGCAGCGGCTCTTCGGCCGATCGTCGACACCGTACCCCGACGCCTACAAGCCCAAATCGTACTCGCGGGACTACGTCCTGCACCTCGATAACTACTACGCGCAGGCGCACCCCGACGAAGACTTCGCGGAAACCTTCGCCGTCTGGCTCAGGCCAGGATCGCGCTGGCAGACGCGCTACGCGGGTTGGCCCGCGCTGCGAAAGCTCGAGTATGTCGACCGCCTGATGAAAGAAATCGGCCGACAGGCGCCAACGGTTCGTTCTCGGAGCGCCGACCAACGCCTCTCGTCGATCAAGCAGACACTCGGCGAGCACTACGACGCCCGGCGGCGACGCTACGGCCTCGACAACGCCGACGTCTACGACCGCGACCTCCGCAAGCTCTTCGAGACATCAACGCCGAACGACACCCGCGACCGAGCCTCGTCGTGGCTTCGGAAACACCGGCGGGTCCTGATCAGCGTCGTCGGCGAATGGACGGAGCAGTTCCCGTACACCGTCAACGACATCATCAACGTCATGATCGCACGCGCGAGCGAGATGAAGCTCCGCGTGCCCGAAGGTCGGCCGGCGGCAGAGCTTGAACGCGAAGTCGCGGTCATGCTCGCCGTACAGACGATGTCACACCTGCAACGCGGCGGCAGATGGGTCACGCTGTGAAGCCGTTCCGCGTCCTCATGCTGACCCAGGCCGACCTCGTCCCTCCCGAAGAGGCCGAGAACGAAGAGCAGATCAACCGCGCGCCGTGGCGCACAGACTACGACGTGCGCAACGCGCTCCGTGAGCTCGGTCACGAGGTCATCGTGTCCGGCGCCGACGCCTCGCTCGACCAGCTCCGAGCCGAGCTCGACGACGCGAAGCCCGACATCGTCTTCAACCTGCTCGAGATGTTCGCGCAGCGGTCCGAGTT
>JBCBMF010000343.1:0-2441 GCA_039822905.1 Planctomycetota bacterium | reverse complement strand
ACGCCGCGAGAGGAGAACTCGCGACGCGGCTCATGCTCGACGCGGCCAGAAATGACAACGCCGCCGTGCTCGTCGCACAGAAGCACGGGAGGCCTGAGCAGCAGCGCGCGGCAGATGGCGATCCGCTGCCGCTCGCCCTGTGACATCCTCGCGGGCCGACGCTTGAGCACGTGCTCGACTTCCAATGCTCGGGCGAGCTCGCGCGCGCGATCGCGGGCCGAGCGGGCGGTGCCCTGCATCATCGCAACGAGAAGGATGTTCTCGAGCCCGCTGAGGTAGTCGATCAGCGAGAGCGTCTGCGCGACGACGCCGATCGACTCTCGGCGGAGCGACCGGCGTCCTGGCTCATCGAGGGCGTCCATGCGTTTGCCCGCGACGTGCACCGAGCCCGCGGCCGGCAAGAGCTCGCCTCCGATAAGTCCCAGGAGCGTGCTCTTGCCCGAGCCGCTGGGACCGACGAGTGCGACGACTTCGCCCGACGCAACCTCGAGCAACGGCATCGTGATCGAGAAGGCATCGGGCCCGGGCCGACGGAAGGCGACGTCGCGGAGTTCGAGCGGGCCTGAGCTGCCCATCACAGGTCGCCCGGAGTCACGAACAACCCGTCTCGCTCTCGCGGCTCCGCCTGATCGATGCGCCATCCTTCAGGCGTTTGCGCAACACGAAAGATCCCGGCGTAGGGCGTCTGCTTGGCGTGCGAGTGGCCGAAGTGGTAAACGGTGCCTTCGACATCCCACTCGGCGAGGATCTCGAAGGCGACGCCGTTGATCGTGTGCACCTCCGAGATCACCTCGGCAGAACGCAGGTCGAGCGCGGTCACGCGTCCGACCCCCCCGCCGTTCTCGGCCTGAACAAGCCCGAGCCGGATCTGGCGGTAGAGCGAATCGAGCAGGTCGCCCGTGACGCTGATCGCGAGCGTGTCGTAGATGTCGTTCTCGGCGGTGAAATCGAACGCGCGGTAGATGTTGGAATGCAGGATCGCGAAGAGCCTGATCGCCTGCTCGTCCGGCACATCGGGCTGATCGACGTACCGCACGAACGACTGGCTGGCGGCCGCCGCTCCGGCGAGACCGATGACCGCGACGATAATGGCTGCGAGCCACTTGCGGGAGAGCGCGGCAAGCCCCGCCGCGCCAAGTGTCAACACCAGAATCCCAAGCGAGACAATCGGGATCGCCGTCCCCGCGTGCACGTCGATCTCGGGCAGGCGTTCGACAGCGGTCTCCGGGGTGTCGCCGCCGGCCCGCCAGGTTGCGATGCGGTCGGTCTCGCTGAATCGGATCACACGGGCCCGGCCTTGGGCGCGCAGCTGCGCATCGATCACCATCGGCGGCGGAGAATCGCCAACCTCCTCGAATGCTTCACTAAGAACACTCGGCGGGTAGTGCGACCACTCGATATCGATCTGCTGCGGCGGCGACTGGCAGGGGTAGACGGCGACGACGTTGAACCGAGTGAGTGCGGACCGCCCTGAGTTCGGGAAGAGATAGATGCTGTCTTCCGACATCCGCTCGATGTCGAGCCGTTCAAAGCTCGGCTCAACCGGCGTGCCATCGATTGTGATGCGCGTGTCCTCAGCTACGAGGCGACGCACAGCACCCAAGACGAGGGCTTCCTCCGATGGCGCGACGTCGGAAGCGAGTTCTCGGCTGGTCGGCAACGCGGCATCGAGGAACGGCAGGTTGAGGCCCAGGGTCATCCGGACATCCTGGTCGGACACGACGAGGCGGATGTCGACGTGCGGGCCGTCCTGAGGGTGTTCGCCGGGTGTCGCCTGGGCGATCACGGCCGCCAAGGCCAAGACCATGAGCCTGCACCATGTTCCGTACAGCGTGAAGCGGTCCATCCTGTCATGATGCTAGCATCTGCGGACCGTTCAAACGGTATACAGCCACGCGGTGCGGCACCAGTGACCGCCCGCGACGCGGACCGATGAGGAGATAGCTGCCATGCGCACAACGTTGATGCTCGGACTGATCACCGCCGCGGCGATGCCCGCCGCCGCTGAGCCCGCGAGCAGTGTGCTCGACTTCGAAGCCGACCACCGCGTCTTTACGCAGCACATCTATTACCTCGCAAACGACTTCATGGAAGGCCGCGTGCCCGGGTCGCGCGGGGCCGAGATCGCTCGGCAGTACGCCGAGACAGCGTTCGAGCGATCGGGCCTAAGCCCGGCCTTCGCTGAGACCACCACGGCAGAGGACGGTTCCGAGGTCGAACGCGAGTTCTCGTCGTGGCGGCAGCCGTTTGCGCTGGGCGGACGCGTCGAGGTCAAGCTCGCCGAGTTCGAAGCCAACGGCATGAAGTTCGCTCACGAGCGGGACTTCGTCGTGACCGGGCTCGGCGGCGAGGGTGAAATGTCGGGCGATGCTGTGTTCGTTGGGTACTCCATCGATGATGGCAACAACGGCTTCTCGTCGTACCCGGAGGACACGGATCTC
>JBCBMF010000342.1:0-2452 GCA_039822905.1 Planctomycetota bacterium | reverse complement strand
GTTGGTATCGGCGAGGCAGCCGATGTCACGGCGATCGAGAGGGAACAGCCCTCCGGTAAGCGTAAAGGCCCCGCCCTGGAGGCGGCCGCCGGCCTGCGGGTTCACGACGCCGCGGAGTGTGTAGCCGCCACCAGACACCTCGCCACCCCCGCCGGCGATCGTGGGCTGCTCGATCTCGAACGGCTGTGCGGCGGCCTCGGAAACAGCGACAAACATCACGACGATAAGAAAGGCGTAGTTCACTGGTTTGCTCCTGCGCTCAGGTTCTCCGAAACCATCTCACGTTCGATCCTCGCAATCTGACGTTTCATGGCGTCGAGCTCGCGTTCCAACCGCTGGGAATTCACGAGCTCGGCCTCCTGCCGCTCGCGAAGAATCTGATCGGGCGTGAGCCCGCCGTACTGCTGGGGTATGAGCGAGTCGGGCATACCGCCGCCCGGCTCTGTGCGAGAGGGCTCGACTATGCCGTAGCTGGTCGGAACGAAAATAAGCGACAGCGTGCTGTCGAGGACACTCACGGTGCCGCCTGAGTTCCGATCACCAACGAAGTAGAACGTGCGCGAGCCGGCATTAACCGGGAATACGCCGTGAACCGTTACTGGGAAATCATACTGCCCGGAAGCCTGGCCGGAATCAATGCGCAGTTCGATATCCTGCGACCCGCTTCGGGTATTCGGTGTATCGGAGATACCAAATTCGGCGTTCGTGCGCTGGCCGCCGCTGTGGCCGAAGCTCGCCTCTGCGGTCGCGATGGCAAGAACAAAGCCGTCTGTTGGACAAGCGATCGTTGCGGACGCAATGTTATCGATTGTTGACGCGGACGTCGAGAGCGTGAATTCCGGGGTCGATACGTTACTGGCGATTCCCGCTTCGTCCTTGGTCTCAAGAGCGTTGATTGCATTGTTCGGGAACCGCACCGTGCTGTCACCCACGCTGTCGAGGGAAAGCACGATGACGGGCTCCATCGGGTCGTTGCTCATCGTGAATCGGGGCTTCTCGGTACCGGCGAAATTTCCTTCGAGAGTGAAACCGATTGAGGTTCCGCCGCCGCCCGAACCCGCGCCAGTGCGCCGATAGATCAGACCCAAACCGCCACCGAAAGAGCTGTTGTCCGCGGCCATCTGCCAGATCGTGTCACCGGTTGCGCCGAAACCATGCACATAGCCACCCGGGTTCGAGCTGCCTGCTTCGAGAGTGCGGATGCCTGCGAAGTTGTTCATCTGGAGGAGGCCTTGTCGCGATCCGGGGCCGCCGAGCTCGAGTTCTGCGAACGTGCCGAACGTCGTGTCGGTGTTGATGATGCTGACCCGCCCGGTATCGGCATCAATCGTCGAGCCGTTCTCGTAGGCGTCGTCGAGCGTCGTGCCCGAGAATTCGGCGAAATCAGCGATCTCGGCGTTGAGCGCAAAGCTCGAGTAGGGGGTAGCGGTGAGTTCGACGCGGCCCAGGCTGGTGTAGGAGCCTGCACCAGCGGGCCGGACGGAGATGTCGAGCCAGCGGCGTTCGCCGGTAAAGAGCACGCCGACGCCACCAAAGTTGACCGGTGTCTGCACGTAGCCGTCATCGACCGGGATGTTGCTGCGGGTGATGACGTTGCCGATCTGGCTGCCGCCCGCCGCTTGGCCGAAGAGCCGGAACTGGAAGTCAAAGTTTCCATCGGCCGGGGTGCCGTTATCGGTCAGCTCGCCCTGGTAGAGGAACTGCTCGGTAAGGGGCTGCGCCGGTGCGATGCCCGCCGCGGCGGCGGCGAGGAGTGAAGGAATGAGTTGACGTTTCATGGCGGGTTTCTCCCTTTGTCGTCAGGCCGGTCTGTTGGGCCGGCACGGTGGTTCTGGTGATTGAAACGCGTCAAGCCGACCCGTTGCCCGACACCGGATCTCGGAATGCGACCAGAAATCTGCTACGCTGGCGGCGGGAGACGACGATGAGTATCGGGGTGAGTGAACCAGATGTGACTAGTCTGCTGCAACGGCTCGAGCGGGGCGACGAGGGTGTGCAGACCGAGCTGATGCCGATCGTCTATGACGAGCTGCGATCGATCGCGTCGCGTCACATGTCGCGAGAGCGAGAAGGGCACACGCTCGATGCGACGGGGCTGGTGAACGAGGCGTGGCTGAGGCTCGTGGACCAGACGCGGGTGCAGTGGGTCGGCCGAACGCACTTCTTCGCGGTTGCTGCCACGGCGATGCGGCGGGTGCTCGTCGACCACGCGCGGTCGCGTCAGCGCCTCAAGCGTGGCGGTAAGACGCCGCACGCACCGCTTGACGAGGCGATCGATGGGTTTGGCTTTGCGGAACAGCCGGATCTTGTCGCACTCGATGAAGCGCTGGTCCGACTAGCCCGCCAGTACCCGGATCATGCGCGGTTGGTCGAGTTGCGGTACTTCGCCGGCATGACGATGGGAGACGCGGCGAAGCTGCTGGATGTCTCAGAACGCACCGGCGAACGGTGG
>JBCBMF010000341.1:0-2453 GCA_039822905.1 Planctomycetota bacterium | reverse complement strand
GCCCCCCGCCAAAGAAATACCCCGTGCCAAATCGTGTGATGTCCTTCGCAGCCTCCACGAAGATCTGAAGGCACGCGACGGACTTTGGGACATGGTTCGTTAAGAAAGGAAACAAACATGACACTTCGAAAGAGACAAGCCGTTGCGTTTGGAGGCACCCTTGCTCTGCTCGTATGCCTCGGCTGCGAGCAGAACGCCGTGGAAGATGCTGCGGATGACACGACCGATGCGGTTGAGAGTGCCGCCGATGAGACACAGGATGCGGCAGAAGACGCCGTCGACGAGGTTGAAGACGCCGTAGGCGGTTAGTCAGATTCACGCTCAGACACACGCAGGCGTGTGCGTCTATTTCAACAGCCCCCTGCTGCCACGGAATTCCAATGGCGACCCGTGTCAGATTCTTCGCGCCACCTAAGTGTCTCGGAGTCGCGACAGCAGCCGACGGGCTGCCTTTCAGACTTTGATGTCTATACTGCGGACAGCTCGCCGACGACGCCGAGCGACGTTGCCCGCCACCGTGGTGGACAACACCCGTGCCTTGCGGAGCGTCGTCATGCACACGGAACGATATGAGCGGTCCATGCCGTGCCTGTCGGCGGCAGGTGACCGGCCGTCAATTCCCCGCTGCGTCCAGCAACTCTTGAGCCACATCGATCATCCGCACGCGGCGGCTCTGCGCGTCGGATCGGATCCTAATGAACGCGTCGAGCTCGGACAGGCCTTCCGACGCCATCACCACGCCCTTTGCACGCTCGATGACCTTCCGGTCTTGCAACGCTTGGCGCAGGTCATTGACTTCCTGATTGAGCGCTTCGAGCTGTTCGAAACGGGCCTCGGCGACGATGATCGCAGCTTCCAGGTCGTCCGGCCGCACGGGTTCAAGCAGGTAGGCCATCACATGGTCCTGCATGGCCTTCTCGACGAGACCGATGGACCGTTTCGCGGTGACGATCACCGAAGGAACCGGATCGGTCTCGCCCAACTCGATCATCAACTCGAGCCCATCTCCGTCGGCGAACTCGATGCCGGTGACGACGAGATCAGGCCGCTCACGAAGGATTGTGGAGCGAAGGCCGCCGACCGTGCCGCAGGTCGCGATCACCGAGTGTCGCTTGTCGAGCGACTCCGACAGCATGGAAAGCAGTTGATCGCTCCCGTGGGCGAGCACCAGTCGAAGTTCGCGCGGCATGATCGCAGCCTCCAAAGGGAGCATCCCCGGCAATGGTACCGCTGGGCGCACGCTTTCGTTTGCACGCTGGAGGAGCTGTAATGCCCGAGCAGTTGATTGAAGTGCTTTATGTGAGCCGACGACTCCGCAGCATCCCCGATGATCAGCTCGTTGACGAGATTGCCCTGCCGTCGATCCGGTCGAACCGCACTCAAGACATCACAGGTTGTCTCTGGTTTGATCCGGTCCACTTCGTGCAGGTGCTGGAGGGGCCGCGCGAAGCCGTGGAATCGCTGGTTGCGAAGATTCAGGCCGACCCTCGCCACACAGCGGTCCGCGTTGTGCGATGCAGGAAGCTGATCCTGCGGACCTTCGATCGATTCAGCCTAAAGGTGCTCCGACATTTTCGAGACGACGCGGTAGCTGGTTTGCCGCACGCAGTGTTCGGCACAGACGGTGGCGGACCGGTCGTACCTGAAACAGCACTTGACGCGTGTGTTGCGAGCCTTGCCATCTCGCCGCAGGCAGCTGAAGCAGCAGACCTGTCATAGAGCATGTATCGTTGCTGCTCGCCGCGATATCCACTCATCGAGCAGCGTGGCGTTCTTTGTGTGAGCTTTGTATGTCGAGTCTAGAACGAAGCCGATGATCGGGATGATCCCGAGAAGCCAGTCGACGAAGAGATTCCACAGCATGCGCGCTACGAGCCCCGGTGGAGCCTTTCCGCGGATGGCTGCGAGCACCGGGACGAGACCAATGACGGTTGTGAGCGTGTCGCCGATGCCCGGCACGATGCCGATGACGGCATCGTAGCCGAATCGGAACTCGGTGCCCGGCACACGGAAGCGTGTGTCCATCAACCGGGCAACACGGCCGGCATCTCGCACCGCCCGTTCCGTTGCTTCGCTGCTTGCCATCGAGCGACCTAGGAACCGTCTACCCGCTCCACCTCGCTCACCAGCTTGAGCACGGTCTGACCATCGTCTTGCTTGACGATGAGTGCGGGATCGTCTTCAGATCCGTTTCGCGTGATCTCAGAGTTGTCAACAGTTCGGGTGATGGAACCGGTGCAGCGCTCCTCGACCGTTCCCTCCGCCACACCGTTTCCCCACTTCCACTTTACTCGTGTACCTTCCCGGATCATGGCATCACCCTTTTCAATGATGTAGTACTGAACTCATTGGTGCTTCCGATCCGGTTATTGCTGTGCGATGAGGGCAGCATGAAAGCACGTTCATCTGGGCTTATCGCTCGTGCTGGCACGTAGAGGGGCGGACCGGGCGAG
>JBCBMF010000340.1:0-2456 GCA_039822905.1 Planctomycetota bacterium | reverse complement strand
CATCCCCAAGGGGACCATCTACCAGATGGAGTTCGAGGAGCGGCCGGACGATGGCTCCGATGACGAGACCTTCGGCGGGTACTCGAAGGCCGAGATGCCTTGTGGCAAGATGGTCACGTTCGAGACCGCCAACGGCAGTCATATTCTCCCGCCGCCCGGCTACATCTCGAAGAAAACCAGCCAGTTCCTTGAGCACGCGCCCTATTGCGAGCGCGATCTTGAGATCCCGTTCGCCGATGAGAGCGAGCCGCTCTGCCGAGCGGCGCTCGACGGCTCGGACACGGGCCAGTACGAAGTCCGCATCAAGGCCCGCGACACCGTGCACAGCTACATGTACCACTACCACCCGCTCGATGTCGTTGGCTGGGACGGCTGCTACTACCCGTACACCTTTAACATCGACGAGTTCGCGCCGATCACCGGCAAGCTGCACATGCCGCCGCCGATCCATCAGACGTTCGAGGGCCACAACTTCGTGATCTGCTCGTTCTGCCCGCGGATGCTGGATTACCACCCCGAGGCGATCCCGGTGCCGTACAACCACAGCAACATCGACTCGGACGAGATCCTGTACTACGTCGAAGGCAACTATAAGGCCCGCAAGGGCATTAGCTCGGGCTCGATCTCGGTCCACCCCCAGGGCATCCCGCACGGGCCGCACCCGGGGACGGTCGAAAAATCACTCGGCAAGACGTTCACCGACGAGCTGGCGGTCATGTGCGACACGTTTCGGCCCATGTTCCCGACGAAGGCCGCGTTGCAGTTGGATGATCCGAAGTACCCGGACTCGTGGCGGGCGGATCATCATGCGCCGCTGCAGAACAACGGCCAGAACGGGCAGGCGAAGGCGGACGCGGAGACGGTCAATACGTGGGACTAAGGTCCGATGGGACGGGAACGCCGGGGAAGCCTCCGCAGAAATGAATCGAGTGCGATCAAGGCTGCGTCTGCATCTGCGTGCGCATCTTGCGGCCCCTCGCTCGAAGGCCTGCAGCTTTACAGCACATGCCCTGAGTGCGGGGCCATGTACTACGCGGGGTCCAGTGCTGATGATCGCGCTGTTCGTCGTCTATCACTGGCGGCTCTGAACGTTGTCGTGACCCTCGTGGTTCTCGCCATGACCATATGTGTGAGCTGGATATACCTCTGGGATGTGGACCGCTTTGGTTTCTGGCTTAGCGCGGGCATTGCGTCAGCGGTCATGCTTCCGTTAACGGTCATCATCGGCGTGTGGCTGTGGCGTCACGACCGTGTGCTCAGCATGTCAATTGATTGGTTACATCGAAGCGTGGTCGTTGAGTGTCGGATCGCTCCCTGGGAGCGTTACTCTAAATCCGATCGTGTACGGCTCGTTCGGCTGCCGGCCTCGACGCACAATACGATTTCCAGTGAGTACCGCTTCGGGATGACCGTGCTGTATCTGGACACTCCCCAGGGACGATTCGCGATACCGTATCGGGCGAGCAAAACGTTCATGCAACGACTCGATACAGTCTGCAACCTCGTCGCGGAGTAGGTACTTCCGTCTCATTTGTTGCCGGAGCGGGCCTTGGGGCATGCCTCAAGTTGGGATACACTGCGTCTTTCAAGCAACATCCCATTTCCGAGAGAGAACCATGCCCAAGACAATCACCACCGCCCTCGCCCTCATCATCACCGGCACCGCTGCCGCCCAGACCACAGAGATCAGCCCGAGCCGCTTCCGTGTTGAGTCTGGCGTCGCCTTCGAGCTGCGCAATCAGGGCGCGAGCAACTACCTGTTCACCTGGACGGACAGCTCCGGGACGTTCACCAACGAGATCGACCCGACGCTGGAGCTGGTCGTCGGCGAGACCTACACGTTTCAGCGGTTCAGCGGCTCGCACCCGTTTGCGATCTGCGACGACACGTTGCCGGTCGACGGCGACGACGGCAGCATCTTCCGGACGACGTTTAGCATTGCTTTGATCAACGCCGCTACGCTCCAGCCGATCGCCGACTTCACGGCGGATCCTGGGCCAACGACCGACCTGATCACGTGGACGCCAACGTCGGCCGACGTTGGAACGTATTACTACACGTGCACCATCACCGGGCACCCGGGCATGACCGGCCAGATCGACGTCATCGAACTCGATGAGCCGTGCCTCGCGGACACCAACGGCAACGGCGTCGCCGATCCGGGCGACTTCAATGCCTGGGTGCTGGCCTTCAACAACAACGATCCGGCGTGCGATCAGAACGGCGACGACAGCTGCGGCCCGGCTGACTTCAACGCCTGGATCCTGAACTTCAACACAGGCTGCTAGGGCCGCTGCAGGGTCGTTTGCGAAATCACAACACCCCCTCAAGCGCAAATGCGAGCGGGGGTGCGTGCTCCGATCGGGATAGTGTGGGCTATCCGATCAGGAAGGCTAACGGCGGCGTTCGGCGGGCAGCGATGGCGATCAGCACCGGGCGCATCAATGCGCCCGGTG
>JBCBMF010000339.1:0-2485 GCA_039822905.1 Planctomycetota bacterium | reverse complement strand
TCGAGTTCGGTGTGGCTGCACCTCGGTGTGTTCGGTCCGATGCGAACGGCGTACATCGATGACGAGGGTAACCCCGGGCCTCCGCCATACACGGTTGTGCCGAACGAGTACTCGCTGCTCGGTGCGAGTGACTTTGTGTTCATCGATCCGGTATCGACGGGGTTTAGCCGGGCTGAGGAGGGGACGAGCGAGAAAGAGTTTCATGGTCTTGAAGAAGACCTTGACTCGGTCGCGGGCTTCATCAAGCGGTACATCACGCGGCATGGGCGGTGGTCGAGCCCACTGTTTGTCGCCGGCGAGAGCTACGGGACGACGCGCGCCGCGGCGCTTGCCGAGCGGCTGCACAACTCGCACGGGATTAGCGTGAACGGCGTGATTCTGGTGTCGACGGTGATCGACTTTGCCACGATTCGGTTCAATGACGGGCATGATCTGCCGTACGTGTGCTTCTTGCCGACGTATGCGGCGACGGCGCACCACCATGGTGTGCTGTCGGACGAGCTGCAGGCGATGTCGCCGGATGAGCTGTACGCGGAGGCGATGGAGTTTGCGTTGGGGGACTATGCGACGGCGCTTATGCAGGGGACTGCGCTCGGGGAGATCAGCGAGGCGGCAGTGGTGAGGCGCATGAGCGAGCTGACGGGGCTGAGCGAGGAGTTTGTTCGCCGGTCCAACCTGCGGGTGTCGCAGCGTCGGTTCAGCAAGGAGCTTCTCCGGACCGAGGGGCTGACGGTTGGCCGGTTTGACTCGCGATTCACGGGGCAGGACCGGGATGATGCCGGCGAGTCGTACGAGTTTGATGCTTCGTACGCGGCGATCCGCGCAAACTTTACTGGAAGCTTCAACTCGTACATCCGTGAGGAGCTTGGCTTCGAGAGCGATCTGAGTTATGAGATTCTGACGAACGTCTGGCCTTGGGACTTCGGGAACGCGGGCAACGGGCGGTTCGTGAATGTCTCGGAGCGGCTTCGGCGGGTGATGCATCAGCAGCCGCATATCCGGGTGTTCAATGCGGCGGGGTATCACGATCTTGCGACGCCGCCGCTTGGGGCGGATTACGCTCTTGATCACATGCAGCTTCGGCCCGAGCTTCGCGGGAACATCACGCGGAAGTACTACTACGGCGGGCACATGATGTACCTGCTTGAGCCGGTGCTTGCGGAGCTGAGCAAGGACCTCGTTGAGTTTTATGACGCGACGCCCGTGAGTGTTCAGCGGTCGGAGTGATGCAGCCGGGCGAGCGCCTGCTCGAGGTTGACGGCCGAGGCTCGCACGCTGCCTGTGTCGTCGACCAGCTGCTGGGCCGCGGTGTTCATCTCCGTGATTGACATCGCGACCTCGCCGATGCGGTCGGTGATCGAGCCGGCGTCGGCGACGATGCGGTCGAGCGATGCGCCGGCTTCCGATGATGATTCGACCGCCGATTCTGTTCGGTCGCGGGTGGTGCGCATCTGCTCGGCTGCGGCCGAGGACTGGCGGCCGATGGCCTGGATGGACTCGGCGACCTCGGCTGTGACTTGGGTCGTGCGCTCGGCGAGCTTCCGGACTTCGTCGGCGACGACGGCGAAGCCTCGGCCGTGCTCACCGGCGCGAGCGGCTTCGATAGCCGCGTTGAGCGCGAGCAGGTTCGTCTGGTCTGAGATATCGTCGATCATCTGGACAGACGATCCGACCTGATCACAGAGTGAGGTGAGGGACTCGACCTGGTCGGCACCGACATTGACGGCTTCGGCGATTGCTCGGAGGCCCTCGATACTTGTCCGGATCACGCGGCCGCCCTCTTGGGCGCGTTCGGTGGACGACGCGGACAGCTCGCTTGTTTGGGTCATTACGTCTCCGACGGAGCCGACCGAAGCACTCATCTGCTCTGATGCAGCGGCCATTCGTCCAGCGGCATCGACGCACGCGTTTGATGTTGTTGATACCTCGGCCGCGAGGTCGGCGATGCTTGCCAGCAGCTGATTGATCGCGGCTGTAAGCTTCGCCAGCTGCTCGTTGTCTGGAGATACCACTTTCCGTGAGAAGTCGCCTCGGTCCTGAATGTGGTTGAGTTCGCCGCTCACAGCATCGACGATGTCAGTGAGTTGCTGGTTGTGCTGCTCGGCTTCGAGCTGTCGGGTAACACTATCTCGGAGATCACTGCGCATTGCTTTTGCGATGTAGGCCAGTGCTCCGACCTCGACGACAACATACAGGGCGTGCTCAACGATGCGGAGGAAGCCGCCGACGCCTGCGGTGAAGATCGACTCGGGCCAGAACAGGCCCCGGAGGACGTGGTCGACGGCGACGACGCCGGCCATTGTGATCGGCACGCGGATGTCGCGGTAGATCGCGAGCGTGGCGAGCAGGACGAAGATGCCGAAGTGGAACTCGGTGCGGCCGCCGCCGAAATGGATGAGCAGCGCGGCGAGCAGGCCGAGGCCGGCCGCGATGGCGAAGCGTGTCGGCTGTGCGCCGGGGGCGCGGAGGGCGAGCAGAACGCCCG
>JBCBMF010000338.1:0-2489 GCA_039822905.1 Planctomycetota bacterium | reverse complement strand
CCCCGCTCGGCCAGCCCCTCGACCAGCTCGTGCAGATCCACGGCGGACGTCGGATCCCGCGTCGGCAAGACCTGGAGTGTTCCGCGATCAGAGACGCCGAAGCTGCCCTGGCCCCAGGCGTCGAGCCCGTAGAGCTCCGCCGCGTCGGCGGGGGTCCAGACGGGTGCGGCCGGGGCGGTGTCGGGGGTAGTGGGGGTGTCGAAGGTGGTCACAAAGAAACGATAGCGCGGATGCGATCCTTGGAACCAGATCCGGAGAGCCGGGGACCGCAGGTCTAGGACGACAGATCAACCATCGTCCGCAGGCTGCACCCCGCGGCTACGTCGCTCGCCAGTGTCCGGGTCAAACCCGCTGAATGTGAGCATCACTCCAAATCCCATGTTGTCTTCAGCAAGTGACCGAAGAGCCTCAGCATCATCTGCCGGTATGAAGCGAACATCTCCTGAAGCGATATCGAGAATATCAAAGCCGACCGTCTTGAACCCATCGGCGGTCCCACCGTCGCCAGACGCAACGGCCGCGTAGCAGGTATGCACCGGCTCGCCCGAACCTTGGGTCATCCAGATCCTTGCCCCGGGGTCGGTCGCAATGATCGACGGCATCACGATCCGCTCACGAATCACAGCGCCAGCGACCTCGGTGACCGTGACCACATTCCCCGCCCACGCTGGATCATCCAGTGCCAACTCGGGATGCTCGGTCAGCGTGTACGGATGCGTGAGAAATTCGCTCGGCTTGCTGCAGCCAACGGCTGTCAGAACGCCGACTGCCACAACGAAAGCCACGAGTCTCACGCCAGCACCGCCTCGGGCTTCACGCCCGATTCCTCCAGCACCCGCTCCGCGTAGCTGTTCATCGCGTCGCGCAGCTGCTCGAAGCTCTCAAGCACGTACAGGATCGGCTGATAGTGATCGATCTCGAACGGCGTGTCGCACACCAGATCCATATCGAACGGCCGACGGTCGACGTGTGGGCTGTTCAGCGCAAACTCGCTCTCGCCGAGGCTCGAGATCAGGCCAGACCCATACAGCTTGGTTCGGCCGCCCTCGGCGATCAGTCCGAACTCGACCGTGAACCAGAACAGCCGGGCGAGGCGCTCGACGTGGTGCTCGGTCTCGGCGTGCAGCGCGGCCTGGCCGTAGGTCTGCAGAAAGTCGGCGAAGACCGGGTCGGCGTGCAGCGGCACGTGGCCGAAGATGTCGTGGAAGATGTCCGGCTCAGGCAGGTAGTCCATCAGCACCTTGGGCCGAACCGTGATCGTTGTCGGGAACTTGCGGTGCGCGAGGCACGCGAAGAAGGCCTTGGCCGGCAGGTAGCCCGGAACTGGGTGCGACTCCCAGCCTGTGAGCGACGCGAGCCGCCCGTTGATGCTCGTGACCTGCGGGACCTTATCGCGCGTCAGGCCGATCGCGCGCATGCCGTCGAGGAACACGTCCGACGCCTGGCGGTCGAGGCTCTCCATCCGCTTGTCGAAGAGCGTCTGCCAGACCTCCTGGTTCTCCGGCGTGTACTTGGTCTCGTCCTGGCTGACGAAGAACTTGGTCGGATCGATCTCGGACGAGTGCTGCTTGGGCGCGAGGTCGGCCGCCGCCTGGGCGATGCGTGCCTCGTCGCTGTCGATGATGTCCGAGTAGTTGATGTCCGCTCGCATGTTCGTGCTCCTGAACGGGTCGACCTCATTGTATACAGCGATGCCGTAACCTGCGAAACGCTATCCGACGAGCTTGGGTCGCCAGAAAAAGATCACGGGCGTGCCGATGACCGCGAGCATGATCGTGCCGATCCACGCCGCCGGCGGCGCCTCGGTCCGCGTGGCGAGCAGCCAGGCCGTGATGAGCACCGGCGTCCACATCATGACGCACGAGATCAGCTTGGCCCGCATCGGCATGGGCGTGGAGCCATCGATGTACTTGATGTAAGGCTTAAACAGCGGGAACCCGCGGACCTTGCGTTCCAGCGTCACGCTCGAACGCGCGAAGAACATCAGCGAGAGCATCAGCGGGAACGTTGTCGGCACGATCGGGAGCAGCACGCCGACCGTGGCGATCGCGAAGCAGATCGAGCCGAGCGCGACAAACAGCAATCGCTTCGGCGGACACCGGGTAACGCCCGCTTCGGCGAGCGGCTCATCGAATCCGTCGGCGTCTGGGGAATCCACATCGGGCGTCATCGAAAGAGCAACCGCCGCGACCGCAGGCTGTTCCGCGGCAGTCCTCGCCGGGTTCACCGTCGCGAGAAACGCTGCCTCAGATGATCGCTCGGCCATCGCCACAATCGAACGATACCGATCGGCGTGGGCCAGTCGAGCCGAACGCTCGAATTCCTGCACGCCGTTGTCCGAGAAGCAGCGGCTGATTAATCCCCGCCGATGTCCGGCATTCGTCGATTCGGTCGCCATCGCACCCGAGCAGGCGGTTTCGGAAGCCGAGGCCTGGGCGTGCTTCGACGCGGATCGGCGAATGCCGGACATCGGCGGGGATTAATCAGCC
>JBCBMF010000337.1:0-2490 GCA_039822905.1 Planctomycetota bacterium | reverse complement strand
GCCCACCAGCGGACACATAGCCGTACCGTCGACAGTCAGCCCAGGTCCGGTGCGGATCTCGGTTCTTACGCTCGCCGTCATTCAGATCCAGGACATCGCACGGGGCGACAAGATCCTGGCCTACCGCAAGGGACGCGGCTACGTCGGCGTCGGCATTGTGACCGAAGCCATGGTGCCGTGGGGTTCATTCACATTCGATGAGACCGGCAAGACGCTCGCAGACCTCCCCGACAAGCCGCAGCCGGGTCCTGCCGCTGATTCCAGCCTCCACGAGCACTGCGTACGGGTCGACTGGATTGAGGCCGTCGACGCTGCGAAGGCCGTCGAGGGCCCACCTCGCCGCGCAACCGCCCAGCGGGTGCTCGACGCGGGATTCGTCGAGCGAATGCTCGGCGGCTTCGGGCTCCGCCGCGACGATCCGCGGCTCGCGGGCACGACGAGTGCGAACCCGAAAAAGTAGTGCCGAGATGGGCGGATATCAGCCGGAATCGACTTGCTATTCGGGGCCTGTCATGGGTGTATGTGTCCGCCGGGCCGGAGCCCGGTGGACCCCCGCCAGGCCCCTCGCAGGCCTTGGGGCGGCACTCAGCTGACACCGCTCCAAGGCCCTCGCGAGGGGGAGTGAGCAGCCTCATGCCCATCGACCTCGACTCGCTTCCCCAGCTAGCCCGATCGGACCTGATAGCCGCATGGACCGAGTTCGGCATCCGGGGCGAGCCACCTCACTTCAAGCAGGCATTGGTCCGAGGCATCGCGTGGCACACCCAGACCAAGTCGCACGGTGGTCTCGATGCCGAAACACGTCGCCTACTCAAGGCGGCGATCCGGCACGCCCCCGATCCGCAGCAGACCAAAACGCGTCGGACGCGGCGCGATGACGTCCAGCTCCGATCAGGCTCGACGCTCATCCGCACCTGGCGCGGGCGCAAGCACGAGGTCGTCGTCCTCGACGAAGGCAAACGCTTCCGTTACCGCGAGACCGAGTACGCGAGCCTCTCGGAGATCGCCCGGGAGATCACCGGAGCCCGCTGGTCGGGGCCGAGGTTCTTCGGGCTCAAGAGGCTGAATGGGTCGGCATGAAGGGCTCTGTATGAAAACGATCCGCTGCGCGATCTACACCCGCAAGTCGAACGAGGAGGGCCTCGATCAGGCGTTCAATTCGCTCGACGCCCAGCGGGAAGCCGGGCTCGACTACATCAAGAGCCAGAAGCACGAGGGCTGGCTAGCTGTTGACGCGACCTATGACGACGGCGGCTTCTCAGGCGGCACGATGAAGCGTCCCGGCTTGGAGAAGCTGCTCGACGACATCGACAAGGGGCGGATCGACGTGGTCGTGGTCTACAAGGTCGACCGGCTTAGCCGCTCGCTCAACGAATTTGCCCGCATAATGCAGCTCTTCGACGACAAGCAGGTCTCGTTCGTCTCGGTCACCCAGCAGTTCAACACGAGCACATCGATGGGCCGGCTCACGATGAACATGCTGCTGAGCTTCGCGCAGTTCGAGCGCGAGGTCGCCAGCGAGCGGATCCGAGACAAGATTGCGGCGACCAAGAAGCAGGGCTACTGGGTCTGCGGGCAGCCGCCGCTGGGCTACCGCGTGCAACGAGAGGACGAGCCAAGGGGGCTGTATGTCGTGCCCGACGAAGCCGAGATGGTTCGACTAGTCTTCGGGCGGTTCATTGAGCTGAAGTCATTGATCGGGGTAGCGAACGCACTCGACGAGGCAGGCTACACCACCAAGCACTGGGTCAGCAGCACCGGGCGAGAGCATGGCGGCAAGCCGCTGTCACAGAAGTACATCCACGGCATCCTCACCAACCCGGTCTACATCGGCAAGATCACGCACTCGCGGGATGGCAGGACCGAGATCTACGACGGGCGGCACGAACCGATCATCGATCAGTCAGTCTGGGACCATGCCCATCAACTGATAGGACATCGAGACACGAAGTCGCTGCATCGGTGGACGCATCCGCATCTGCTCAAGGGCAAGCTGAGGACAGAGGACGGTTTCGCAGTTAGTCCCACCAGCACACACCGACCGCTGACGAAGCGAGGGGCAACCGCCCGAGGCCGAGGGCAAAAGCGACTGGTCCGCTACTACGTGAGCCAGAAAGCACTCAAGCACGGTTTCAAGAATCGTCCGATCAAGTCGATCAATGCGGAGCATCTGGATGACCTCGTTCGCGCCATGGTGCTCGATCAGCTTGCGGACGAGCGGCTGAACGAACAGCCAAGGGATGTGCGCGACCACTGGATTCGTGCCGTCATCGACGGCGCGACGATCGATGCAGAGCGGCTTGCAGTTCGACTCGATACCGATCAGATCGTCCAACTTAGAGCAAAGCGCTTCGGGACGTCAGATGGGCACTCCGACTCCATTCCCAACTGCCCACGCAGGCCGCGAGCCGTCGAAAGCGGCCGGTGGATCGATCTCGAGTTGGAGATTCAGATCAAGAAGCTGGATGGTCGCCGGATCGTTCTCTCGCC
>JBCBMF010000336.1:0-2502 GCA_039822905.1 Planctomycetota bacterium | reverse complement strand
AAGAGCCGGTGGCACCGGCTCTTGGTTTTCGCGTGCATCGCGGCGATCGCCGTGCCGCTCACGTTGGCGGCGATGTCGTGGGCCGGGTACCACTACACGGCTCTTGAGCTCTCGCGTCGCCTCGGCTTGACCATCGGTCTCATTCTGCTGCTCGTGCTCGCGAACGCGATGCTCATGCGGTGGCTGTTCATCGCAAGGCGGCGTGTCGCGATCGAGGACGCCAAGCGACGCAGGGAACAGGCGCTCGCCGAGGCCGAAGAGGATCAGGCCGAGGAGGACGGCCCGACCGAATCGTCGCTGCCGCCGATCGACGAAGAGAAGCTCGACCTGCCGGCGATCAGCGGTCAGACAACGCAGCTCTTCCGGGCTTGCGTCGCGGTCACGCTCGCCCTCGGACTGCTCGGGATCTGGTCGAGCGTCCTGCCGGCGCTCCGTGCGCTCGATCAGGTCCAGATATGGCCTTCGGTGCAGATCACCGAGGCCGCGACCGATCCGGGAATCGAATCGCTCGATCTCAAGGTGCTGACCGGCGGTGTCGAAGACGCGCCCGGCGTCGGAGCCAGCGAAGAGACGGCTGCGCCACCTCCAAGCTCATCATCGTTCGATCCAACCGGTCTATCGCTCGCGACGGGTTCATCCGGCGATGCGCCGGGCGGCTCGGATGCACCAACCGTTGTCACGCTGGCCGACATCGGGCTCGCGATTGTCATAGGTTTCATTGCGATCGTGGCGTTCCGGAACGTGCCGGGTCTCGCCGAGATCTTCGTGCTCCAGCGTCTGCCGTTGGACGCCGCGAGCCGGTTCGCTCTTGCGACGGTCCTGCGGTACGCGATCGGCTTCGCCGGTGTGCTGGCGACCGCGGCGGTCATCGGCATCTCATGGGACAAGGTCCAGTGGCTCGCGGCCGCGCTCACCTTCGGTCTCGCGTTCGGCTTGCAGGAGATCTTCGCCAACTTCGTCTCGGGCCTGATCATTCTCGCGGAACGTCCGGTGCGCATCGGCGACACCGTGACCGTCGGCAACGTGTCCGGCACGGTCACCAAGATCCGCATGCGCGCGACGACGGTGACCGACTGGGATCGCAAAGAGCTCGTCATCCCCAACCGGCAGTTCATCACGGATCAGGTCATCAACTGGACGCTGTCCGATCCGATCCTCCGCGTCATCGTGCCGGTCGGCGTTGCCTACGGCAGCAACATCGAGCTGGTGGAGAAGTCGCTGATGGAGATCGGCGAGCGCAACTCCATCGTGCTGGACACTCCGAAGCACTACGTTCTGTTCCGCGACTTCGCGGACAGCACGCTGAACTTCGAGCTCCGCGTGTTCATCCCGCACATCGAACACCTGCTGACCGTACAGCATCAGCTGCGAGTCGAGATCGACCGCGTATTCCGTGAGAGAGACATCGAGATCGCCTTCCCGCAGCGGGACTTGCACCTCCGGTCGGCCGATCCGATTGTTGAGATCGCGGAGCATGTTCGGGGTCGAGCAGATGACGGGGCGCGGTCGTGAACGACAAGGAAGCTGCGAGCACGCCGTACTCCGGTCGATTTCCGACGCTCGCCGATGAGTCCGGCTTGCTGTTCGCGTGCGGCCCCGAAGCCGCTGGCGGATACAAGATGATTCCTGATGCTGACGCGGGGTCGTCGTGGAAGTGGCTCCATCTCGACGGCAATCGACAGGCGACGCACGACTGGATCGCAGCGGCCGCGGGTGACGATGCGGAGATCGTCGACGTGCTGCTCCCGGAGAACACCAGGCCACGCTGCGAGATCGCGAGCGACCATGTGCTGTTTGTCGGCCGAGGCGTCAACCTGAATCCCAAGGCTGAGCCCGAAGACATGGTCTCTGTCCGTGCATGGCTGACAAAGGATCGTCTCGTGACAGTCGTTTTGCGTCGCGTGAAGGCATGCGAGGATGTCCGGTCGTGGGTTGAGACGCAAGGCGTTGAGTCTCTCTCGCCGTGCGCTGTGCTTGCACAGATCAACCGCAGACTGACGCAACGGATGGCTCCCATCATGGCCGACCTGACCGAGTCCCTCGATGACCTGGTGGAAGGCGTTATCGCCGAACGCCAAGATATCGAGACATCAGATCTGGTGCCGTTGCGTTCGCGGGCGATTGTGCTGCACCGCTACCTCGCACCGCTCGCGAGCGAGATGGCAGAGCTGGCATCGGCACGCGAGGACTGGATCGAGGCCGATTCCGCAGCAGTGAACCGGGACACAACTGATCGACTGCTTCGTATCGCCGAGGATCTCGTCGCTCTGCAGGCCAAAGCATCGCTCGCTCGGGATGAGCTGGTGAGCCAGGCATCAGAGCGGCTGAACCGTCGCGTGTACACGCTGACCGTACTCGCCGCGCTGTGCTTGCCGCTATCTGTTTTGACCGGGCTGCTCGGCATGAACGTCGGGGGCGTACCCCTCACAGAGACGCCAAACGGCTTCACCATCACGTGCGGTCTTCTGCTTGTGATTCTTGTCGTGTGCTGGGTTGTGCTCC
>JBCBMF010000335.1:0-2514 GCA_039822905.1 Planctomycetota bacterium | reverse complement strand
TCCGCCCGCGCCATCTGACATGCGGGCGGATGCGTCGCCGATCGATCCGGCCCGTTTGGCGAGACGGGATCGGCTTCAACCTGATCGGCTCGCGTGCTAACGCTGCTCATGATCGTGCCTCTTGTTCTCTCTCAAGAATGAGATCGTCGACGGGAATGACATCGGTGCCAATGGACCCGCCTACGGCGCGGTACACCTCGATGCGCTGCTGAACCAGCAGCGCTTCCGCAGCGAGCAGTTCTCTCTGTGTTTCTTGAAGATCATCGAGCGCTACCAACACGTCGGTGTAGTCCCCGATGCCGTTGACGTAGCGGTTGCGGGCTTCCACGACGGCTCGATCCAGAAGATCGACGCGCTTCGTCAGCACTTCGACTTGCTCGCGTGTCCGCTGCTCGCCGTAGAGCAGTGTGTCTACCTCTGCGATGGCATCAACATACAGCGATGTGTATCCCGCAAGCAGCGATGCGTACTCCGCGCGGCGCTCGTCGACGACCGCTTCGCGTCGCCCCCAATCGAGCAGCGGCGCGAATACACCCGCCAGCACCGAAGCCGCGAAGCCCGCTCCCTCGGGCGTGTCGGCGTACGCCAGCGAGCCCACGATGTTGAACCGAGGGAGTCGGTCGGCGATGGCCTCCCCGATCCGAAAGTCGATCGCGACGAGCCGGCGCTGGGCGGCCCTGATATCCGGGCGATTGACCAACAGATCTGCGGGGACACCGGCGGCAGGAATGTCGGGAATACTTGGGAACACCGCCGACACGCGGTCGACGCCGTCGGCGGGAGTCCCTGTCAGAGCATCAAGCGCGTTCTCTGCCGTGCGGAGTGCGGCACGAGCCGGTGGGATCAGGGCTTGGGCCTCGGCGAGCTGAGCACGCTGGCGGAGCAGGTCGAGCCCGTTCGCATCGCCCTGGGCAAAGCGGAGCTCGATGAGCTCGAGCAGGGTGTCGTCGCGGTCGATCTGTTGCTGAAGAAGCTCAAGCAGCAGCCGCTGTTCGGTCGCCCTGTAGTACTCGCGTGCGATATCGGCCGAAACCGCGAGCAGCACTGCGTCGAGGTCATCTCGCGCCGCGACGGCATCGAGCACCGCCGCCTGTTCACGGCTGCGAAGCCTTCCGAAGACATCCGCTTCCCAGCTGACGACAACGCCGATGTCCCCGGCGAAGTCGAGGCCCTCGATGGCCTCGCCGACACCGTCCTCGTTCGCAGAACGGAAGCCCGCCGATCCTGTGGCGTCCAGCGCCGGCAACCGTTCCGCACCGGCTTGGCGAGCAATCGACCTCGCCGCGAGCACTCTTGCCGCGAAATCGGCCGCGGTTAGGTTCGAGGTCAACGCCTCATCGATGAGCCCTGAAAGCGAGTCGTCGCCGAGCTCGTCCCACCACACGCCTACCTCCCGCTCGTCTCCGCTTGGTGTTGGCTGGAGTTCACTCGCAAAGCGATTCGGTGATTCTGTCGCAGCCGTTGGCATCCGATCTACATCGTGCACGATGCAGCCCGCCAGGCATAGTGCGAACGCACAGCTAATGCCAGCATTTGCCGACAAGGCAACCATCCGATCAGGAGGGACAGCGTTCATTCGTTGGACTCCGCGAGTAACTGATCGATAGACGGCGTCGGGCCTGCAGCAGAGTAAACCACGCCAAAGTCCCATCCACCTCCCAACGCAACGTAGAGATCGATGAGCCGGAGTAGTGCTTCTGTCTCCGCCACAGCTCGATCGCGCCTGATCTCCAGCAACTGGGTTCGTGCCTCCGTGACATCCAGGAAGTCGACCACGCCTGCCTCGAACCGAGCGGTCGCGAGTGATTCTGTGTCGGACGCTGACTGCTCTGCTGCATTGAGCTTGCCCGCTCGCTCTTCGGCCTGGTGCCGGAGCACCAGTGATGATTCGACTTCTGCAATCGCGTCGATAAGCACGAGCTGAAGGTCAAGCACCGCCTGACGCTGCTGGCTCTCCGCGACCCTCACTTGGGCTCGGATTCTGCCACCGTTGAAGATCGGAAAGCTCACCGATGGTCCCAGGCTGAAGCCGAACGCGCCGGCGTCGACGAGGTTGCCAAGGTCTGTGCTCTCGAAGGCAAATGTGCCGGATATCGACACTCGGGGGAAGAACTCAGCTTCACGCGCACCAATACGTGCATTCGAGGCTATCAGCGCCTGCTCGGCGCGTCGTACATCGGGTCGACGCAGAAGCAGATCCGCTGGGACACCGGTCGCCGGGATCACATCGCGCCTCGGCAGTGCACCGGCGCTGAGGGAGAGCTCCCCTGGAGTCGTGCCGAGCAGTACCGCCAGACGGATCTCGGCATTCCGTCGCTGACCGCGCAGCTCGGGCAGTAAGGCGAGGTTGCGGTCGAGAGTTCTCTGCGCACGCGAGACATCCAACTCGTCGGCCAGCCCGGCCCGGGCTCGCGACGACGCGATGGCGACGTTGTCGCGATCCGCTTCGATGGCTCCCTCCACCGTTCGGATCTCGAGGTCGAGCCCTCGGATACGAACGAACTCACGGGCAAC
>JBCBMF010000334.1:0-2543 GCA_039822905.1 Planctomycetota bacterium | reverse complement strand
ATCGTCGCTCGGATCCGCCACGCACACCGAGCCGGCGAGCGCACCCGACCGTTGCGCCCCGAGAACGATCGCCTCGGCCATCGCGCCGCCGCCGATCACCGCCAACGGTCTGTCAAACGTGGTCGTCATGCACGCCTCCGATTCTGCCCGAGTACAATACCGGTCGGACAAGGCCGTCCACGCGAACCCCAGGCCGGAGGCCCCATGAGCAGCTTCTACACCCTCGATTTCGAGAAGCCCGTCGCCGAAATCGAGCGGCGGATCCGCGATGCCGAGACCCTGCCGCCCGGCACACCCGCCGGCGTCGCCGAGGTCGATCGCACCGTCGACGAGTCGGTCCTCGCCGATCTGCGCGAGCAGCGTGACTCGATCCTCGCCGAGCTGTACGCCAAGCTCGACCCGTGGGACACGGTGCGCGTGAGCCGCCACCCAGATCGGCCGCAGTCCCGCAATTACATCGAGAGCTTCGTACGCGACTTCGCCGAGTTGCACGGCGACCGCCGCTTCGGCGACGACCCGGCGATCATCACGGGGCTGGGTCGCATCGGTAGCCACAAGTGCATGGTCGTGGGCCATCAGAAGGGCCGTACAACGCAGGAACGCATCGCGTGCCACTTCGGCTGTGCACACCCGGAGGGCTATCGCAAGGCCCTGCTGAAGATGCAGCTGGCCGAGAAGATGGGCATCCCGATCGTGACGCTCGTTGATACGCCCGGTGCGTATCCCGGGCTCGGCGCGGAAGAGCGCGGCCAGGCCGAGGCAATCGCGGTGAACCTTCGCGAGATGTCGCGCATCAAGACACCGATTGTCTCGGTCGTCATCGGCGAGGGCGGCTCGGGCGGCGCGCTGGGCATCGCGGTCGCCGACAGGGTCGCGATGATGCAGTACGCGTGGTATTCCGTCATCAGCCCCGAGGGCTGCGCTGCGATCCTCTGGAAGCAGGCGAACGAAACGACCAACGCCGCCGCCGCGACAGCGCTGAACCTCACTGCGACAGACAACCTCCGCAACGGCATCATCGACGACGTCGTAGAAGAGCCCGTGGGTGGTGCACACCGCCATCGCGAGCGAGCGGCTCAGAACTTGACCAAGTGGATCACTTCGCAACTGGACGAATTGGTCCGCGTACCCACGGACGAGCTGCTCGAAGCCCGCTACCAGCGGTTCCGCAGGCTGGGAGAGGTCACGGAGAGCACCGAGGCCGAGGTTGAAGACGCAGCACCTCAGTCTTCGAGCGCCACCAGCTGATCACAATCCAAACATCGAAGGTGAGGGCTTTGACTCGCTTCCGAGGTCTCCCTACTGTTGGCCCCGCCAAAGTTCGGTGATCGAGCGGGAGGCCGTTTCCGGCCGCCGCCGCCGCCAGGCCGTGCCCGAGGGAGCCACGTGGCAAAGAAGAAGCCTGCGACAAAGAAGACCGCCAAAAAGACTTCGAAGAAGGTCGCCGCTTCGGCCACCGCTAAGAAGACCCCACCAAAGAAGCCGGCTGCCAAGAAAGCGGCTGCTAGGAAAACGAGTTCGAAGAAGGCTCCAGCAAAGAAGGTCTCAACCAAGAAGCCCGCGGCCACCAAAGAGGCTCCCGTAAAGAAAGCTCCAACGACAAAGCCGGTCTCAAAGAAGCCAGCCGCGAAAAAGGCACCCGCAAAGAAGGCGGCACCGAGCAAGTCTCCGGCCGCTGCGGAGAAAAAGTCCGCGCCGACCAAGGCCGATTCAAAGGCCGATGCCAAACCAAACGCAAAGGCGGACGGTAAAGCCGATGGCAAGCCCGCGCGAAAGGGCATCACCATCGTGGAGAACCGCTCGCGGAAAAAGAAGGCAGAGTCGAAGTTCCAGCCGCCGCCATCAACGCTCGGCTCGCTGCTCGCAAAGCGTAAGCGCCAACCGCTGATCCCGTCGGGCCCCAACGCCCCGACCAGCGAGTTCAGCATCTTCGGCGACGACGGCGACGACAAGGCTCAGGGCAAGAAGGTCAAGTCGCCTTTCAAGAAGAAGGAGCTCGACAAGTTCCGCGAGATCTTGTTGATGAAGCGCCGCGAGCTCGCGGGCGACGTCGAAGAGATGGAGCGCAGCATGGCGTCGCTCGGTGATCGCGACGGCAACCCCGCGCTCGACGTCGCGGAGCAGGGCTCTGACGCGTATGACCAGTCGCTGTCGATCGGTCTCGCGGAGGCCGACCGCAAGCTCATCCGCGAGATCGATGAGGCCCTGCGTCGCATCGATGAGGGTGTCTACGGCGTGTGCGAGGTTACAAAGCAGCCGATCAGCACGCAGCGGCTCAACGAGCTGCCGTGGACGCGGCTTTCTATCGAGGCTGCCCGCGACGCCGAGCGCCGCGGCGGCGGCCGGTGACCGAAGCCCAACAGCTCGGCCCGACGTGGAAAAGCCCGCGGGCGTGGGCTGTCCTGCTTGTCGTTCTCGTCGCCGGGCTGGCTGTCGACCTGTGGTCAAAGTACGCCGCGTTCGAGCGCATCGCCGACGTGCCCGTTGAGATCCGGCGAGATGATGTGATGCGCACCGAGCAGCTTGGAAGGCTTATCCCCCCG
>JBCBMF010000333.1:0-2560 GCA_039822905.1 Planctomycetota bacterium | reverse complement strand
CGACACACCATCCAGAAGTGCTGGAGGCGGAGGCGGTTATGGCGGTGTGCATCGCTGCAACGTCATCCGACTACTTTGACACGCTCACCGCGGCATTCGACACCATGGAGCGCGCTTATGGCCCGGATCACCGCGAGTCATTGAGAGTGCTCCGCGCCGCGGCGCAGATTGCCAACGCCGCGGGTGACTCGCATTCGACACGACGCTTCACGGACTCCCTGAGAGTGCTCGAGAGCCGGCGAATCGCCCGCGTGAACTTGACCAATGCCGATGAAACCAACCGCTAGAGAGCGATAAAAGTTCTTTAGCCTCTCATCCGTAGTACGAGGCTGCCGATGCGCTGCCGGGTTCGTTGGGCCATTGCCGGCACGCACGGATCTCGGATAGCTGGTGTGTCTGCCTTTCGGGGTGGCTGCTGATTCGTGGGGCTGAGTGGCGGGGCCTGTTCCGGCTTTTGAAGCTGATGGTCTAGCTTTCTGGATGATCAAACCGCCCTATTGGGGCGTGAGAGTGTACACTCATACGGTCAGCGTGCGAAATGTTGTGCACCATGGCCGAGATGCTGCACGACGATTTGGTGAAGCGTTATTGCCGTAGGTCGTCGCCATGCCGTGTGTTGCGGGTGTAGTTCAGTGGTAGAACGTCAGCTTCCCAACGCACAGAAGCACGACTTTCATTCTTCAGAATCGCCGCTCACAAGCCTTAAACGCTGATTCTGAGATTCAAAGCGAGTCGATTGGTCGATCTATGTCGTTCTGGATCGACTGAAAAAGTCGTGCAAGAGAATCGGTCGGACTTGGTGTCAAGTCGCGCGGCACTCGAGCGAGTAGACACGATCATCAGTATGCACCGCTGTCGATAGACGGTTCGGACATCTGCTGAATCGATGAAGCGAAGTGCTTACGCATCCATAGCGTGGTAGCAAACACACCACCGACGAATAGTGCTGCCGGCACCCAGCCAACCAAGACGGCACCAAGGATACCCGTATCGTCGTATGCGTCATCCGGCGCGTTCGGCATCGACTGCCAAGTTGTAAACCACGCCCCAACCCCTCCAACGAACGCAGCCCAGAAGAATATGACACACTCTGTGAGCAGTAGGCCGCGGGCGATCCATGAACGAGTCCACCCCGCGTAGAGGCCACCGCTGCCGCCGATGGCAAGTCCAACACCGATGTGCCAAAACAAAGCGCTCTCTTTCGTGCCGAACTGCACGCGCAGCATGAAAATGAGAACCGAGAGCCCAACGAGACCGATCACCGCACTCAGCGCGATACCTGCTGGCCAGCTGCGGAGGTGATCAAGAGCTGAATACGTGTGCTTGTAGCTCTCGGGATCCTCATCCCGAAACGCCAGCCCACATCGGCGGCACTTCCCATGCATTGAACTGTCGAGGGGCCGCAGGCACGAGAAGCAGTACATCCGTCAGCATCCTCCGCCTGATCTACGGTTCTCATCGTGCGAGGTTCGGTCGTCGGTCAGGCCGAGAGCATGTCCAGATAGCTTCATTGCTTCCACGATCACAGTCGTGACTCCGCGATGACCAGGCATTCATAGACGGTGGACTGAGACCATTGGGCAACGAGCAAGAGCGTGCCACCGCTGGTACGAACTGAACCGACAAAGTCAGGCGCAGATACAGATCTGCGTGACGTAGCGGGCGCTCAGGCCATCCTGTTGCAATCGAGACTGTTGTACCACGCCTTAAAACGCTGGGATCAGTTCTCGGCGGCTTCTGGGCTGGACCACCTGAAAGCAATCCGATTCTGGCTCATCCCGATGGGTTTAGCCAGCCAACTTTTGATACAGTCGCTGTTCAACGCCGCAGCATCGAATCTACGCAGCGGTACGACATCACGCCTTTGCCGAGAATCTCCCATGGAACGACGCGAGTTTCTGAAGATCAGCGCGATGATCGGCTTAGCGACCCCAGTACTCGGGTGTGCGAGGCCCGCGATCAACTCAAGGGACGAGCATGTTCTCATCATCGGCGCTGGTGCCGCAGGGTTGACCGCAGCCGCAGAACTGGACCGAGCTGGGGTCTCCTTCGAGTTGGTTGAGGCCAGCGAGAAGATCGGAGGGCGTCTCCGGACCAACCAGACGTTCGCCGAATTCCCGATCAGTCTCGGTGCAGAGTGGATCCACGACGTCAGACACCCGCGGGGGCCGGTCGTCCTGAACAACATATCCGGTCGCAGCGATGCGTCCACTGTTGCGAAGCCGTGGCGCCCTACGACCGGAGCTCGATGGGATGGGACGACCTACACACCCGATGACGATGTCGCAGGCGAGTGGACCGGTGATTGGAGGTTCAGCAACACCACCTGGCTCGATTTCTTCGACACACTCATTGCCGATGGAGTGCGCGAGCGCATTCGGCTCGGGATCCCAATCACGACGGTGGACACAACCCGCCGGCGGGTCGTTTGCACTACCAAGACCGGTCAGCAGATTCATGCGGATCGAGTCATCGTGACGGTACCGCTCCGGCCGCTGATAGACGGCGACGTACGGTTCCTCCCCGATCTCCCTGCAAAAAAGCGTGCAGCATTTCGACA
>JBCBMF010000332.1:0-2568 GCA_039822905.1 Planctomycetota bacterium | reverse complement strand
GTGTAGAAGTCGACGCGGGTCAGGTCGTCGACGGTCTTCTCGCCGAGGTTCTCCATGAACTTGAGCGCGCCCGCCAGCTCGCGCGACATCGTCTGGTACTGCTCGCGCAGCGGCGCCTCGAGCTTGGCGCTTCCCATGAAGCTCAGGTCCCAGTATTCGGGGTGGTGCAGGTCGGCGAAGCCGCCGTCGATAAGCGCACGGATGAAGTTGATGGTCATCGCGGCATGCTGATAGCCGCGGACCATCAGGTGCGGGTCGGGGTCGCGGGCCTCGGGGGTGAACTCGTCGCGGTTGACAAGGTCGCCGAAGTAGCTGGGCAGCTCGACCGGCTGGCCGTCGATCTGTTTGGTTTCGGTTTTGCTCGAGCGAGGCTTGGCGTACTGCCCGGCGAAACGGCCGACACGCACGACCGGTCGGCCGAGGCCGTGCACGAGCACGAGCGACATCTGCAGCAGGATCTTGAGCCGACTCGTGATCGGCTCGGGCCGGCAGTCGTCGAGTTTCTCGGCGCAGTCGCCGCCCTGGAGCAGGAAGGACTCGCCGCGCTGCGCGGCCGCGATCTTGTCGCGCAGGCTGTCGATCTCCCAGCTGGTGACCAGCGGCGGCAGGCTCGCGAGCTTGGCCGTCGCGCGCTCCACGGCGTCGCGGTCGGTGTAGAGGACCTGTTGCGGGTCGAGCTTGGTCTTCCAGCTTGTGGGCGACCAGTCGGCGGGATGGAGAGGCGTCGTCACGGGCGGATCTTTCGGTACTGAGCGGGAATCGCGGTGCGCGGATTGTTGCGTCGCCGGCGGCGAGTAGTGCGCAAGCGACGCGCGTTTGTCGGCGACTTCGGTGTCAATTTTGTGCGCATGTCCGAAAAAAGCCAAGCCACGGGCCGGTCGTGACGACAAATGCGGCATCGCGGGATGACTTGCGTGTGCGAGCGGCCGCGGCATCAACCCGCCCGGGACGAGCATGAGACTCCCGGGACCCCTTTGGCCGGACCGTGTTGTGTCCGCGCACCAGGAGCATGTCATGGCCTCGACCACCCGACGATCGACGACGAAACGCACCACCCGCAGCGCCGCTGGCAAACGGACCACCGCCCGTGCCAGCGGCCGCAAGCCCACCGCCAAGCGCACCACTGCAACCAAGACCACCGCAAAGAGGACCACCAAGCCCGCGGCGAAGAAGACCACGAAGCCGGCCGCCAAGCGTTCGGCCGCGAAGAAGACGACCAAGCCCGCAACCAAGACCGCCACTAAGCGCAGCCCCGCGAAGAAGTCGGCAACGAAGACGACCGCGAAGCGGACCGCGGCCAAGAAGCCGGCGACCCGCACCGCGGCGACCCGCACCGCTACCAAGCGGACCACTGCCCGCAAGCCAGCCGCCAAGCCGGCTGCAAAGAAGACGACCCGCCCGACCGCCCGCAAGGCCTCGACCGCCGGCCGCAAGACCACGGCAACCAAGGCCAAGCGCACCACCGCGACGCGGAAGACAACCACAACTGCCAAGCGTTCGACCGCCAAAAAGCCGGCGACTCGTTCTGCAAACCGCACGGCCACGAAGCGCAGCCCGACTAAGCGCACAGCCGCCAAGCGTTCGACCCCGAAGACGGCCGCCAAGCGGACCACCGCTCGCAAGACCCCGGCCCGCAAGCCCGCCGCCCGTAAGACGACGGCCCGCACCACCGCACGTAAATCAACTCGCGCAGTTGCCGGCAAGATCGGTGGTCGCTCGACCTCCCGCCGGACGCGTCGCGCAGCCTGATTCCAGGATCTCTCTCTCTCTCCACGGCAACGCCGCGGTGTTTCGACGCCGCGGCGTTGTCGCGCGCTGACCGCTTCCCTCGCCCCAGCGGGGAGAGGGACAGATCGCGAAGCGATCAGGGAGAGGGGAGGTCGCAAGTGACACAGGGGCCTTGGTCCTCCCTTCTGCCGACCTCGGCTTCGCCTCGGCCACCCTCTCCCCGCCGGGGAGAGGGAGCATCGATCAGCCGACCGCGTCGGCGTACATCGCGTCGTACATCCGCTGCACCGACGTCGGCTCGAGGTAGTCGATCACCCACGCCCGGCCCTTGTTGCCCATGTCGCGTTTGCGTTCGTCGTCCACGAGCAAGCCTGCGATCGCCTCAGCGAAGGCTTCGTGCGTCTGCTCGACGATCATCGTTGATCCGGAGCCTTCAAGCTCGGGCCAGATGTCGACGCCCTTGGTCGTGATCGCGGGCGTGCCGCAGGCGAGGGCTTCGGGCAAGACAAAGCCGAAGTTCTCCTGGCTCGTGGGCAGCGCGAAGACGTCTGCTGCCTGGTACAAGCTGACCTTTTCCTGTCCCTTGACCATCCCGAGCAGGCGGACTCGATCGCCGAGCTTCATGGCATCGATCTGGCTGCGGATGCCCGACTCGTAGGCCAGGTCACCGGTACCGGCGATGAGCGTCCTGCACTCAACGCCCGCGTCGCGCAGGTGTGCGGCGGCCTTCACGAGCACGTGCACGCCCTTCTTCACATGGATCCGGCTCAGGAACAGCACCGTCGGTGTGCCGGAGTCGATGTCGAATGACTCACGGGCGAGTTCAGGGCCGGGCAGTTC
>JBCBMF010000331.1:0-2571 GCA_039822905.1 Planctomycetota bacterium | reverse complement strand
CAATGGATGCTGCCCTGCCGACTCGCTCATGCCGGCACGATACACCGGCCGACGCAGCGGGGGAACGCAGCTCAGCGATCTTAGCAGCCCGTGTTGTAGTTCAAGACCCAGGCATTGAAGTCACCGGGGGTGATGAAGCCATCGCCGTTCTGGTCGGCGGACGGGAGGCCGGTGTTGTAGGCCAGCACCCACGCATTGAAGTCGCCGGGCGTCAGCAGGCCGTCGCCGTTCACGTCGGGAAGACACCCGGCGGCCTCGGAACAGATGATCGCGTTCATCGAGGTGCCGTTGCGGGCCATCGATCCGCGAAGCCCGCCGGCCTCGGCGACTGTCAGCACGACAAGATCGTCGTTGAGCATAACACCGCCCCCGGTTGCTTCGGCATCGAACTCGCGAACGATGACCGGTGTGTCAACGGGTTGCTCCGGCAGGTTCTCGGGAAGCGTGAACGAAACGCCGCCGGTTTCGACGACAAGGTTCACGAGCGATCGAACCGCCCGATCGCCGTCGCCATCGGTTGAAACAACAGCGATGTCCAGATCACCATCATCATCGAGATCCGCGAGGGCGAGCGAACTCGGAAGAGGATCCGGATCACCTGGATTGCTGCGCAGAGACCACTGTGTGCCCTCCGCAAAGGAGCGCCCACCCGGGCCACCCGGATCGGCAACGTTCACAAACACTGAGACGGTGCCGCTCGTCTCGTTGATGGCCGCGATATCCGGGAATCCATCGTTCGTAAGATCAGCGGCGCGGATCGCCGTTGGATTCTGGCCGGCGTCGAAGTTCTCCTTCGGGAACGAGTCCGGCATGCCCCCCGTATTACTCGCAACCACCACCTTGTCATCGTCGGTCGACGTGGACGTGAACCCTTCACCGAGGGTCAGTGCGACCCCGTCCGGGTCGATCGGGTCAAAGCTGTCGGGGTCATCGCAAACATCGATGTCGCAGACTTCCCACGAATCAATCGCGACCTGGTAGGTAGCCGCCGTGACGGTGCCGGCGATACCTCCTGAGGACAACGCAAGAACCGTCGCGGGCTGCGGACCACGGCCACCCGGCGACGGATCAGCGAGCGAGATGACCGCAAGGTCGGTCACAACGCGATCGCCGCGGAGCAGGAGCGGCGCAAGCTGGCTGTCGGTGATCGGCGTCGCAGATGTCGAGTCGACGTCAAGAACAGAAACGAATCTCGACAACTGCGAGCCGCCACGGTTCGCGAAGACGATCTCGGGTGCGCCGTTGCCGTCCACATCCGCGATCTCAACCGCGATTGGGCCGTCCGCGAATTTGCCCTCGTAGACGCCGAGCGGAAGGAATCGGCAGCCGGATTCCGTCTGATCACCGAGCAGCACCGCCACGCCCCCGGTTCCACCGTCGCGAAGCTCGGGGTACGCGATAACGAGGTCGGGGATGCCATCGGGTCCGCCCTCGGCCCCGCCGCCGATGTCGCCGATCACCGCGTCACTCGGCACACCGAGCGAGGGGAAGTCCGACCGGGCAAGCGGCGGATCTGAGTACGGCAGTGGGGCGACTTCAACAAACGCACCGGACGGTCCCTGGCCATAGTTTACGGCTGCTGTGCCCGATTGCGCTGAGCTCCCAACGTCGATGTCGAGCTGCGGAACAAGCGCAGCATCGAAGCGATCGAACCCCGGGTCAACCGCCTGCGACGTGACGATCCGTCGCGGCCCGGAGCCGAGCACAACACCCGGCATCGTTTCCACTCGAAGTTCGCCCGCGTAGGCAACGTTCTGTGCAACGATCAGCGGATCGGGACCCGCCGTCGGCAGCAGGACGTCGAGCGAGCCCGCGTTCGACTGGTCAACGATATCGAATTGCGCGTAGCTGCCGAAGATCGATAGTGAAGGTCGCGGACGAAGTGTTCCGGCATTGAACACCGTGCCGACAACTGCTCCGTCTCCTTGAAGGACCCCTTGCTGACCGATATGCAGGTCGCCGCCCGCGTCGACCGTCGAACCCTGCAGGCTGAGACCGCCATGCCGGAGATCGATCATGCTGGGCGAGCTCAGTTCGGCGGCCGAGCCGATGAGCGTGAGGCTCTCGAGCGGGTTGCGCCGAAGCAGCGTCAACCGATCGAACGCGCTGCCCGCGATGATGAGGTCGTCGTCGTCATCGCCGTCGACATCACCGGTGTCGATCGTTGCAGCGCGGTCGTACGGACGAGCGAGCTCGACCCGATGCGACGAGGCGAGAAGCGGATCGGTGATGCCGATCACCGCGCTTCTGCGGGTCGACGCAACAACAAGGTCAAGCGTTCGGTTTCCGTCGGCGTCTGTCGCGACCGATTCGTCCCAGCGCAGATCGGGCTCAATACGCGTGGGTAGAAATACGCCCGATGCGTTTTCGTAAATCACCAGTCCCTGATCCTCGCTGAAGACGACATCATCGTCTCCGTCGTGATCAAAGTCCGCTGTTGTTAACGTGTTCTTGTTGACGAACGCGGCGTTCGTCGACGGGTAGCAGTCGTCGATGCAGGCGGCGTCGCCGGTGCGATCGAGAGAATCGATGATGACGGGCGTAAAGCCCCCGACGCCGTCAGACTGCAAC
>JBCBMF010000330.1:0-2623 GCA_039822905.1 Planctomycetota bacterium | reverse complement strand
TCGCGAAGCGCTGCTCTCCGAAGCCGCCGTCCGCGGGCGACTTCTCGAAGGTGCCGATGCGAGTACCGTTGACAATGACGCGGTTGTTGAGTTGGGTGCCCTTGGCCATCAGCCGGAGTTCCGCTCCCGCGGCCGGCAGTTTGGCGTGTGACTCCGTGAGCGTGAACTCGAACTGCAGCGACAGGCCCTCGCTTTCGCGCTGGAACTGGCTGTTAATCCTGCCGGAGAACGCATCGTCGCCGAGGTGGTGAACCTCTGGCTGCTCCTCGAGCGCAATGACGAACGGGTCGTCGCGTCGCAGCCGGATGATCAGGCGATCACCGTCGTCCAGCTGATCAGCGGCAACGTTGATCGCGCCCGGCGCAAAGCCGTCCTTTGTCGTCGTTAGCGCAGCGTTCTCGGGGATCTGCTCGAACGAGAGCCCGAACATGCCGTCGTCGCCGGTCGCCGCAACGAGGTCGGCTTTGAACGCTCGGTCGAGTCTCACCCGCGCCCCCGCGATCGGACGGCCGGAGCCTTCCTCAACGACGACGCCAACGAGATCAAAGGCGGGGATCGTTGCGTCCGGCAGCGCGATGGTCGGCCGAGTTCGGGGCAGCGACGGAAGGACCATGTCAGATCGCCCCGAGTCGACCGCGATCTGCCGAGGGGCAGCCGCTGTGATGTCATCGATGGTGATCGAAGGCCTTTCGGCGGGCGTGATCGAGACGTGGTTTTCCGGCATGGGCACAGCGGGTGTATCCAATCTGTTCTCAGACGAACGCAGCGAGGGCGGCAGTGGTTCGCCTATGGGAGCGAGGGCCGCGACAAGGCTGTCAGAGTCTGCCGGCTCGCTCTGTGCGGCGGCCATGTCTGACCCGGCCGGCTCGGGCACCGCCGCGGCAAAGATCCTCGATGCGGCGGGGAGCGGTGGCAGCGAAGGCCGATCAGGTACGTGTTGATCGGCGGTATCACGTTGCTCGAGGAGCCCGGGTCCTGCATCTGGCATCGGAGTTAGTCTGGGCGTGCCGGACGACGCGGGGAGCTTTGCAAACGCCTCAACTTCGCTTGTCGACCTGGATGCGGGCGCGAAGGCCGGCAAGACGGTCGGACCAAACTGGTGGGCAGCCTGAAGGAGCATCTCAGCACGGGGTTCATCTGGCGAAGACGACGCGATACGGCTGAGCTCTGGCACGCGTGAACGCACTGTTCGAGCGTCGGGCACGAGCAGCGTTTGATTCTCGGGGGTCACGGCCATCGTTTCGGAAGTCGACTGTCGAAGCTGTGCCGCAGGCGGTGCCACGTTGCTCTGAGCCAAACGAACAGTCTGTCGCAACTCAGGCTGCAACTGCACAGCTGAGACCGGCCTCGATGCCGACAGTGCCGAAAGCTCGATCGGCTGGGGCGGTGCCGGGGCTATCGCGGTCGTTGCTCCGGCTTCGATCGCGCGGAGCTGGCTCGAGAGAGAATCCCGCAAGGATGACGAACGGAGCGCAACACGTCGTTCAGACTGCACCTGTGCTTCCGGTCGAAGTTCGGAGAGGTGAACAATCGAGAGCAGTGCCACCAAAGCAGCATGCAGCACCAGGCTTACCAGCACGCACCGGGCCATGAGTCCAAGCGTTCCGAGCGTGGTCTGCCAACGCACGCTCGCGGCACCCCGCCGAAGCAGGCTGAGCAGCAGCACGACCGCCAACGCGATGAGCACCCACGGGATGATGCGAAACAGATCGCCGCGTGAAGTGCTCCTCGCGAGATACACCTCGCGAGCGACGGCCCGAACGAGCCGCGCGCCGGCTTCATCGCGCACGGTGAAGCACACAGCAAATCCTTCGAGCGTCAGCGACGGGCTCGATACTCTCGGTAGTGCGCCGATGCTTGAATCAACGGGTGTCGGGGCGATCGGGGCATACGGCCGCGCTGAATCCGATGACGTATTCGGTGCAAAGCGCGAACGCATTATCTGGGTCGCCGCGGGATTATCGATTGGAGCGCTCGTCCAGTAGAGAAAGTCACCACCTGGCGTCATGGAGACACCGGCAAGCGTCCCGCCTTCCTGAGCCTCGAGAACCAGAAAGGCCGAACCGTTCTCGTCGGAGGCAAACACGGAATAGCTCGGGGTGCTCGTGTCATCGTTGCTCGTCGGCCGCTTGGAATGGAAGAGAACCAATTCGCTGCCGTCGATCGGATCGGCACCGACGTGCGGATCGCTATCGTCCGCGTCGGAGTTGCATTTAAGCGGTCCTGGTCGCGTCCAGCCCGCTTGCGTGTGTATCGAAGACCAGATGTCGAGTCCGCCCGGTCCCCCGGGCCGATCACTCGCAAACAGCAGCCGCTTACCGTCCGGGCTCAGCGTCGGAGCAAGCTCATTGTCGGGCGAGTTGACGCTGTCGATCGGCTCAGGGGTTGACCAGCCGCGATCCGAGCGAGTTGACACATAGAGATCGGTGTCGCCGCGTGACGAGCGACGAGTCAGGACCATCAGCGATTCGTCGGCCATGACGTGCGCATCGAGCGCGTCGATGCGGGCGCCATCCTGGGTGAGCACATCTTCCGGCGGCTGCCACAGCACATCGCGTGGCGCATTGCTCTCTCGTTCCGCTCGCAGATTGGTGCCGTCGGTGTAGAACTGCGAGCGGTCCGC
>JBCBMF010000329.1:0-2629 GCA_039822905.1 Planctomycetota bacterium | reverse complement strand
TGGCACCAGCTTCATAGATCGCGACGATAGGGTGGGGGCGTGAGCGACGCGGTCAGAGCGTGCCTTCGACGTCCCGGCTTTCGTCGGTGATCTCGACGGCCTTGATCCAGTCGGCCTCGAGCGTGAATGCGCCGTCGAGCCCGTCATAGATCATGAATCCGAGGGTCTTGATGTCCGAGGTGTCTAGCACTTCGACCTGATCGCTGATGTCGCGGCCCCAGCTCGACGGCTTGAACTTCGCGAACGGCACGGTGATCTCCTGCCATTCGTCGCCTTGTTCGGTCTTGAACTCCGCCCGATATGCGACGGCTCGTCCCTGGAATGTGACGTCGGTTCTGATCTCGGCGAGGTAGGTCCGGCCGTCTCCGCGGACTCGCAGCCGGAGGCCGTCGTACTCGGCGAGGTCCCACTGGCTTGGCACGGTTCGGATTGAAGAGAACCCGCCGCCGTTCGTATTGGTTGAGCCGGTGAACGTGAGCACGCCGCTGTCGAACTGCGGGCCTCCGGACGATCTGCCGCCCATGACATTGTCGTTCACGACGATCCACTCTGCGGAGACCTTCTCGCCGTTGAAGTCGGTGAGGATGACTTCGTTGACATCTTGCGCCGGGGCACTGGTGTGGCCTGTGTCACTCGGCTGGGTGATCTGTGTGCTGAGTGCGAGGGCGAGCAGTGTGGCGATGGACATGACGATCTCCTTGTGTGTTTGGTTTCGGGAAGGTCTCTCGCACAGATGCGTAAGCCCGTCGCCCCCCGTCGCTTCGCGCAGACTTTTGTGACAATAACGCCGGCTGATCACTGTGAATCGCCGGGGCGGGTAGGCCAAGACTGGATCGCGACTCGCCGGCTTGGCTATGCTTCCGTCCGCGCCGGAGCCGGTGGGGTTTCGGGTGTTGGGATAACTAGGGAACCGTTAAGACCACTGCGTGAGCCGGGGCTGATTGGCCGGTGCCGGCGAGGCTGATGCCACGCGGAGTGGGAGGTGGAGACCGATGGCCAAAAAAGAGCTTATCGATACGTTTAAGATCATGGCCCCGGGTGGGCAGGCGACGCCTGCGCCGCCGCTTGGTCCCGTTTTGGGTGCCAAGGGTGTGAACCCGGGTCAGTTCATTCAGCAGTTCAACGCGGCGACGGGGCAGCTCAACGGCAAGGTCGTCGGCTGTGTCGTCCGCGTGTTCAGCGATCGGTCGTTCGAGTTCGACATCAAGTCGAGCCCGGCGGCGGTCTTGATCAAGGAGGCCGCGGGCGTTGATAAGGCGTCGGGCGAGCCCAACAAGAACAAGGTTGGGAAGATCACTCGTGCTCAGGCCGAGGCGATCGCTGAAGAGAAGAAGGAAGACCTAAACGCGGCGAGCGTTGATGCGGCTGTCCGGATCATCGCTGGTCAGTGCCGGTCGATGGGCATCGAGGTGGAGGGCTAGTCATGGCTGATACAGAGTTCTCCAAGCCCAAGGTTGGCTTCGGCTTCGGCGACGAGGCCGAGAAGGCTGCCGCGCCGGTAGAAGGCGGCGAAGAGAAGAAGGCCGCGGCTTCGGGCGATGACGGGCCCAAGCACCGCAAGGGCAAGCTGCGTCACCGTCCGAGCAAGCGGACGAAGGCGAACGCGGCGAAGGCGAGCCGGGAGCCGGTTGATGCAGCGACGGCGATGTCGCACGTGAAGCGGTTTGATGGCACGAAGTTCGACCAGGCCGTGGATGTTGTGTTTCATCTTGGCGTTGACACGCGGCAGGCGGATCAGCAGATCCGCGGCGCGGTGAGCCTGCCCAAGGGCATCGGCAAGGCCAAGCGGGTCGTTGCGTTCTGCAAGGACGACGACGTGCAGGCTGCGAAGGACGCGGGCGCGCTTGAGGCGGGTGGCGAGGAGCTCGTCGCCAAGATCGAGAAGGGCTGGTTCGAGTTTGATGTTGCGGTGGCGACGCCCGACATGATGCGGGTGATTTCGAAGCTCGGCCGGGTGCTTGGTCCGAAGGGCCTGATGCCGAGCCCGAAGGCGGGCACGGTGACCAAGGACGTTGCCGAGGCCGTGAAGGACTACGCGGCGGGCAAGGTCGAGTACCGGGCGGACAAGTCGGGCAACGTGCACGCGACGATCGGGAAGATGAGCTTCCCGGAGGGCGATCTGCTCGCGAACTACGAGCACCTGCTCAAGACGATCGAGGCGGCGCAGCCGAGCGGTCTGAAGAGCGCGTACATCAAGAGCATTCATGTGAGCGGGACGATGACGCCGGCGGTGAAGATCCGGTACGGCGTCGAGGCCGAGTGATTCGAGACGATCTGCCCTGTGTGATGGGCTGAAAGGGTTTGAGGCATGTCGAAGCCTGTGAAAGAAATGATCGTCTCTGACTACAAGGGACGTCTTGATGGGGCCGAGGAGGCTCTGGTGATCTCGCTGCGTGGCGTTGATGCCGAGGGCACGGAGACGATCCGTGTCGGTCTTCGCGAGAAGGCGGTGCAGGTCACGGTTGTGAAGAACTCGCTGGCGATGAAGGCGTTCGAGGGGACTCCCCTTGAGGGATTAGGGCCGGTGATGAAGGGGCAGAATGCTTTGCTGTACGGCGAGCGCTCTGTCGTTGAGGTTGCGCGTGAGCTGATCGATCTGGTGAAGGACTTCCCGGATGTTGAGCTGAAG
>JBCBMF010000328.1:0-2637 GCA_039822905.1 Planctomycetota bacterium | reverse complement strand
GTACCAAGAGCCAACCCTCGGCCGGCACCAGGTCTGGCCCGAAGACCTCACCGCCCGCGTCTGGATGGACGACCTCGCCGTCTCCCAGCTCCCGCGCATCTGGCTCCAAACCGCAACACCCGGCGGCGTCATCACAGCGGACGATCAAGCCCCCGCAATCACGGAGCTCGACTTCCTCGTCCGCGACCTCACCGGCGACCGCCTCTCCGCACGGCTCACCATCACCGACGCGCTCGGCAACCCCGTCTTCCGAGACGAACAGCCCACACGCTCCGCCGCCCGCCCCCAGTCGTGGCCCATCGAGCTCCCACGCTTCGGCTGGTATCGCGCAACCCTCGACGTCCTCGCCAACGGCGAAACCGTCGGCCGCGCAGACTGCGCCCTCGCACTCGTCCCCTCGCCGTCAACGCGAACCGTCGCCGAAGGCGGCTTCGCACAAACCGACAAAACCCGGTTCTCAATCGCCGTCGACGACTGGAACGACAGCGTCATCCAAGCGCTGCCCACCATCGGCCGAGCACTCGCAACCCACGGCATCACCATCGGCGGCTGGAACAACGCCACAACCACCGACACCGTCCCGCAAACAACCGAAGCGCTCGTCGCCCTGCTCTCAAGCCCCGATCACGACTGGGCCAAACCAGCCATCGCGCTCCACACCCTTCCCGCCTCGATCCAAGAAACCCTCATCCTCGACGCCTCAGGCGTGCTCGACGCCCTCAGCCGAAGCCGCGAAACCTGGCAGCCCTACCTCGATCCCATGCTCGACCGCCTGGGTCAGATCGCCACCCGCTGGCGCATCGGCTCGATCACACCCAGACCAGATTTCACCGAGACCCAGGGCGACCTCGCCCGCGTCCGCGACCAACTCGCCACCCTCGTCCCCGGACCACGCGTCGGCCTCACGCAGCAGCCGCACCTCGCGCTGCCAACCCACCACACCCGCGATCCCGACCATCTCACGCTCGTCTTCCGGCCCAACACCGGCACCGACACCATCGAACACGCCGTCGCCGACTGGGCCCGCTCGCCGCTCGTTAGCAGTACCGCCCTCACGCTCGCGTTCGACATCCAGCACAACGACGCCTTCAACCCCAACCGCACCAGCGCCGAGCTCGTCAAGCGCATGATCCTCGCCGAGGCCCAAGCACAACCGCTCGGCATCGAGCTCACCCACCAGCTCGCCAGCGCCTGGACCATCACCGAGCGAGACGCCATCCTCAGCCCCGCGCCCGCCGTCCCCGCGTGGCGCGCCACCATCGATCGCCTCCAGGGCCGAACCGTCGCCGCCGAGCTCGACGTCACCCCCGGCGTCCGCGCGTTCCTCATGCTCCCGACCGACCCCGACGACCCGCGCGGCGGCGCGCTCGTCGCCTGGAACGAAGACGCATCCCAAGACAACGCGTGGGTCCGCACCAACCTCGGCGAGGGCTCGCTCACCCGCCTCGATATCTGGGGCAACCCCGTCGGCACCGTCACCGCAAACCAGCTCGAATCCACCGGCGGCAGCACCATCACTCTCCACGAGCTGCCGGTGTCATCCATGCCAACCTTCGTCGAAGGCGTCGACGCCGAGATCGCGATGTTCATCGCGTCCATCCGCGTCGACAACCCGATCATTCAGACCACGCCCGGCCCGCACCAGCGCAACGTCATCATCGCAAACCCGTGGCAGGTCGCGATCGACGGCGACATCATCATCATCGAACCCGCCGAGCGCAACGAGCAAGGCCGACGCACCGGCTGGGATGTCTCCCCACGCGTCTCCCGCTTCAGCATCGGACCGGGCGAGACGACAGAAGTCCCGATCGAGCTCTCGTTCTCCGCCGTCGAACTCGCGGGCCAGAAGCCCTTCGTCGCCGACGTCATCATCCGCTCCGGCCCGGTGCAAGACTACCTCCGCGCACCATCCGCCATCACGCTCACACTCGACGGCATCGAGCTCGACGCCCGTGCCGTCGTCGACCGAGCCGGCGTCAACGTCGCCATCGAAGCCGTCGTCACCAACACCTCAAACGATCCGCTCGACCTGATCCTTCACGGCGCAACCCGAGGCTTCCCCCGACAGTCCGCCAGCATCGCCCAACTCGCCCCCGGCGCTTCAACCGTCCGACGCCTCGTCTACCCCAACGGCATGGCACGCCTCGCAGGCTCCTCCATCTTCGTCGGCATCGAAGACCCCGCACGAAACGCCCGGTACAACAAGCGCGTCCCGATCGAATAGCCCTCGAGTCACTCGCGACCAAGCACCCACAGCGAATACCCCGGAGCCGTCGCCTCGCAGGCCTCCCCCTCCTGATCCGCGACCGCAACCTCCCGCAGCGCACTCCGCCCAATCAGCGTCCGCCACTGATCAAGGTCGTACGCCCGCAGCGCATAGTGACTCGGCCGATGCTCCTCCCCCCGCGGCCGCTCAATGGTCAAGTGGCTGTACACCTGCTCCATCCGATCCCCATCCGGATCCGTCGGCGGCATGTACTGAACCACCTGCGACACCCTGCACCGCCCCCGCGCCCCCTCCCACACATCCTCACTCGGCGGCTCAAGCCCGTACACCGTCAGGCTGATCCCCACCACATACACCCCCCCCGGCGCAAGCACCCGCGCGATCTCCTCAAAGTGACGCAACGAATACAA
>JBCBMF010000327.1:0-2644 GCA_039822905.1 Planctomycetota bacterium | reverse complement strand
TCCGTACAGAGGCCGGATTGTCCCAGAATCCCTCACCTTCTGAGTGGACCAAGAAACGGGTACGAGCGCAGCAGAGGGCTGCGGAGCGTAGCGGAGCAGGCCTCTGGTGAGACCGCTTCGGGTGCCGGGGCTCGGTAGCCCAGGGACGAGTGCGGCCGTGCGGTGTTGTAGTGGAGACGCCACCGCTCGATGAGCACCTTGGCTTCCAGCAGCGAGGTGAAGACCTCACCGCTGAGCAGCTCGTCACGCAGCTTGCCATTGAAGCTCTCGATGTACCCGTTCTCCCATGGGCTGCCCGGCTCGATGTACAGCGTCTTCACACCTACACGCTTGAGCCAGCCACGCACCGCCTTGGCCGTAAACTCCGCACCGTTGTCTGAGCGGATGTGCCCCGGCACGCCCCGTGTGGCCATCAGCCACGCCAGACGCTCAAGCACATCATCGCTCTTGAGGCTTCTCGAAACGTCGATCGCCAGACACTCGCAGGAGTACTCGTCGATGACCGTCAGCATCCGGAAGGCCCGGCCGTCGTGTGTGCGGCCCTGTACGAAGTCGTAGCTCCAGTCGCGGGCGAGCGAAGCTGGTAGCGAAATGAACCGCCGAGCGTTTCGCCCCACCGTTTCTCACAGGCTCAGACTGGATATCGCCGCTCAATGCGGCTCGTTCCGCTCCCAGATGCCCCACCGTGGTGGGCCAGTGAGTTTGCGACTCCCCGCAACAGGGGGTTTCAACTGGCCTCCGATGAAGGCGACGTGCAAGGGACCGTCGCGTTGGGGCGGGCGTCGTGGGAGCAGTTCCTCTTGATGGTGACTCCTCTCAAAACTCATGCGGGATGTGAGCGATCACCGGCGACCGCTGCTGAATCGGCACCAGCGTACCTCCGGCCGGCAGCTCGCGCCACGTCCCGATCCCGGCTTGACAGAATCACGGTTCGCAGACCCGATGCCCCCTAGACCCGGGAGGTTCGTATGACGTCCTCCCCGCTGCCCCAGCAAGTTCTTCTCTCCTATCCCCGCTCCCACTATCTGCCGTTCACGAACTTTGTGTAAGTGATTACTCAATAGTGCTTTGTACCAACAACAAGACCATCGACACTCGAATTCTGTGGCACAGCTGTTTTACGGAGCCTGCAGTCGTGTACTCTGGCCGGAACACATCCGATCGGAGTAACAAACGCATGAGGTGGATCTGGATCGTTCTTTCGCTGCTCTGGGTGTCTCCCGCCAACAGCCAGCCGCCACTGAGCGGGCTCGACGTCAATCAAGATGCGACCCCTGAGGTCATGACTCTTCGCTATGGCCTGGGTCTTCCCTCGCCAGAGATTGGCTCGCTGACGATTGAGGATGGTGTGACCGGTGCCTCGTGTATCAGATCGCCGGCGGGGAGCCGCATGACGCATTTGGTCATGACATCGAGTTTCTTGGTGACGTCGACAACGATGGAGTCGTTGACTTTGCAGTTGCGCTTCCTGGACTTGGATACGGATGGCGCGATCGCGTAGGCGAAGTTCGCGCATACTCGGGCGCTACAGGCGAGGTCCTCTACACGATCGGGGGCGAGTCAGGTGATCGCTTTGGGTTTAGGATTAGCCTTCAAAGCAATCATCAGGTCTTTGGTGCCGACACACTGCTTGTGACTGGAATGGCCATCGACCTAAGCGGACGGCCTGTTCTTCGCGAGCACACGTACGTTGCTTCGAACGGTGACCTCGTTTATCGAGAGACAATCGATATCCCCGGCGTACCAGCCATCATCCGCCAACCGGCAAGGGCTTGGGGAGACGTCAACCTCGACTCACAGACGAATAGTCAAGACTTCTCGACGCTCGTCACTGCCGTCACGAGCGGAGCCACCCCCGATGCTGGCGACCTCAACAATGATGATGCGGTCGACGTCACTGACGTTCAAGTGCTGGGAGACGCGCTCAGTGTTCCGACTCCAGTGGATGGTGCGCCTCGAACTCCTGGCGAGCTAACTGCTGTGGAATTGGCCGTTCTGCGTACCGTGATGGCAGAGTGGATGTATCTCTATCCAGATGATGCTGTAAATCGAACATTCTGGAACCGTGAGCATCTTGGTCGAGGTGTCGCTGACTGGTGGTACGACGGCCTCTTCCGAACGCACGGCGATCTCTTGAGCAACGGCTGGCTTCTTCTCGACACTGGACTTTGTGTAGATAGCAGCGGATCTCAAGGGTCGGGCACGCAGCAAGCAAGCGCGAGGGCCACTCTCGCGGAGTGAGTGTGACGTCGATGTCAACATCGACGATTACACTACATGGTCAGGTACGATCCGTGTTCTTTTGGGTGAGACGTTCGAAGTTTGTGCAGACGAGCTGCCAGACGACTGTGCGGCGTACGAGTGGAAGTTTTCAGGCCACGAAGATCTTCTCGGGACACATGACTGGGAACCGGGCGGACAGTGTAAGTTATTCTCGGCATATTTCGCGCCACATATCACTCAACCGCCAGTTCTCTGGGACACAGACCTGCTCGTCGCGGTGCGTTGTGCCGACTGTCCCGAATCGACGGACTCCCAAACCTTTATCTCTGACCAGTGTGCGGTCGATCTGTTTCCCTTAGAACCGGAATATCACCACATCATTCCGGGGGGTTACGGGGAGTACCTCGCCACCGGGCACCCC
>JBCBMF010000326.1:0-2663 GCA_039822905.1 Planctomycetota bacterium | reverse complement strand
CGAGCGTGGGCGGGCCCACGCTCGGCAGCATGGCGGGCTTGACATCGAACGGGTTCTTGGCGGCGAGCACGACGTTCAGGTCGTCGAGCATGTCGGCGACCGTCTCGTAGCGCTTGTCGTAGTCGGTCATGCCGCGGCGGATGATCCAGCGCATCGCCTCGGGGCAGCGCTTGGTGATCTGGCTGAGCCCGCCGTGTGCGGGGAACGAGCCCTCGATGGTGGCGTACATGACGGCGGCGGCGGCGTAGATATCGAATTTCTCGCCGTTGACCTCGTTGACCTTTGCGCCCTTGAGCGCCATGCGGACGAGCTCGGGGTCGCGGAAGTACTCGGTGCCATGCGTGGTCAAGGTCATCGCCGAGCGGAGCGGCGTGATGAGGCCCAGGTCGACGATGTGGGCCTCGGCCTGGTCATGGTCGACGATGATGTTGTCGGGCTTGATGTCCTTGTGCCACAGGCCGCCGGTGTGGTAGCGGTTGAGGACGAGCAGCACGTCGCGGCCGTAGCCAAGGAGCTTCTTGAGGGCGGCGTCGCCGAGGCCTTCCGGGTCGGCATCGGCGTGCATGCGTTGAGTGACGATGCTCAGCGGCTCGCCCGGGATGTAACGCATGACGTAGAAGAACCGCTCGTTCGTGAGGTCGTGCTCAAGGATGAGGCCGAGCCGTTTGGCGGCGTCGAGAGCTCGGCTCTCGCGGATGATCTGCGGCAGCGTCGAGCCCTCGTGGACGCTGAAGGTCTTGATAACGACCTGGTCGACCTCGCCGACGCCGCGCTTGATGAACGCGGCATTCTTGAGTTCGTCGGGCTGAGCGATGTAGAGCTTGCCGCCGGAGCCTCCGCCCTTGAGCGAGCCGACGACGGTGTAGCCGTCGAACTGGTTCTGCCGGCCTCGGGGCTTGTCTCGACCCGGTGCGGCGGCGACGACCTCTGGCAGGCGGCGCTCGAAGCCCTCGACGAGCACGTGCAGGCCAACGAGGCGCAGCGGGTGGCCGATGGCGATGCGGTACAGACACAGACCGGCGGACTTGATCTCGCCGGATACGGCTCGGCCGTAGTGCGAGCTGGCCGACCAGCGGCCGATGACGACCGAGAGCACGGTGAGGATCATGAAGACCGGGATGACGAGGATCGTGCCGACGAGGCGGAAGATGTCGGTGATCCATCGGCCGATGGTCGTGAAGATGTGGCCCACGACCTTGGTAAAGACCTTGGCGAGCGGGACGATCAGGAAGACGACCACGATCGCGGCCGCGACTGCCAGAAGGATTGTCCCGAGGATGATGCCCGCTGTTCCCATGGCTGGCCCCCTGCTCCTGTCCTTGGTCTCGGCCCGGTGTTACTGGCCGAGGCGGGCGGCTTCTTCGTCGAGCCGGCGCAGCTCCTGCTGCTGGTGGTAGATCTCGGCGATGGCTTCATCGAAGAGCCCGTCGTCCGCCTTTGTGGGATTCAGGCCCACGCCGTTTCGCTCGGCCTCGTCGCGTTCCTCTTTCGTGAAGCTGAACTTGCCGATGACGTCGCGGAGCTCTTCGCGCAGCACCTCGCGGACCTTGGCGAGCCGGCGGCTGACGGTGGGCTCTGAAACCCCAACAGACTCGGCGACTTCTTTGCCGGGCGTGCCGTCGAGGACGCGCATGCGGTAGATAGAAAAGTCCATGAATTCGGTCTTGTGCTCGACGTTGCGGATGGCCTTCTCGACCTTGGCTCGGAACACGGCGGCCTCGTAGGCCTCGTCGACGCCTTGGTCGGCGGAGGCGGTCATCCAGGTTTCTTCAAACGAAGCACCGCGGTTGCCGGCGCCGCGCTTGAGGGCCATGCGCTTGTCGATCTCGTCGCCCAGCACATGCTTGGCGATCGCGAGCAGCCAGGTGCTGAACCGTGCGCCTCGGGCGGGGTCGTAGCGGTCTATGCAGTCGGAGAGCTGCGCGAGCGTTTCCTGTGAGAGGTCGCGGACGGTCTCGAGGCCGATTCGGCCCTGGCCCCACTTGGTGAGCTGGGCCCGGAGCACGGGCCCGAAGGTTTCCCAGAGCTCGAACCAGGCCTCCTGGTCGTCGGACCTGAGCCTGGCGATAAAGCCTGTCGTGACGTTGCTGAGCATCCCCGTTGATTCCCCGCTGTGCTGTCCCGCTCGATTGCCCTGCTGGCAGTCCCGAGGAGCGGTGCTCGGGCCTGCCGGGCGTGTCTTTCGGCGTCGGCGGGTCCGAGTTTCTATCTCTATCTGAGCCTGCCAACAAGTGTACCCGCACCTCTGCAAATGGAGGCGGGATTGGAATTTATGGAATTGGTGGCCGAGGCGTGAAATCGGCGGCGGGCGTCAGCCAAGAAGGTGGCGGAACACAGACTCGTCGGTCCGGGCCGCGGCGTTCGCGGGGGGGACCGGCGAGAGAGCGAGTTGGTTGGCAGCTTAGAGCAAGGAGGCCTGATATGGCCGGTTTCGTGTGCAACGCGGTACGAGTTGGTGTGATTGGGGCGCTCGGCGTTGGCGCGGCGTTCCTTGTGGCCGAGGCGGCGCAGCCGGGCAGCGCCCGGGCGATCGTCAAGCAGGCCGGGCACAACGTGTCGAGCGCCATCAACAGCAACATCGATGACCCGGTGGCGCTGCGTGAGCAGCTCCGGGATCTGGAAAGCCAGTACCCGAAGAAGATCGAGTCGGTACGGGGTGACCT
>JBCBMF010000325.1:0-2685 GCA_039822905.1 Planctomycetota bacterium | reverse complement strand
GCTCGCCGCCGTCGCTGAAGTCGACCTTGATGACGCTGCCCGCGCCGTTCGCGTCGAGCACCGGGCTGTCGCCGGCCGCGGCTTCGATGGTGAGGTTGGGCACGGTCACGTCGAAGGTGCCGAAATGGGTCAGGCTGTCGCGGAGGACGATGGTGTCCCCCGGATCAATGCCGCTGATGGCTGGATCGAGGGCGTCCTGAAGCGACGCGACATCGTCTGGAACGATGATGGTGTCCTGGGCGAGCGACGTGCCGGCGGCAATGGTGAGGCAGAGTGCGGTCAGTGAACGTGTCATGATCAGTCTCCTATTCAGTGATGAACGTGGGGTTGTGGTTCTCTGTCATCACCGAGAACGGCGGCCCGAGGACTGGGGCGCAACGCGGGCACAAAAAAACCCCGCCGAGTGAACGACGGGGCTCCGGGGTATGGTTTCGCGAACCAGTCAGTCGCAGCCTGCGTTGAAGTTCAGGATCCAGCTGTTGAAGTCACCGGGCGTACACGCGCCGTCGCCGTTCTGGTCGCAGGCAGGGTCTTGGTTGTTGAAGGCGATGATCCAGCCATTAAAATCGCCCGGTGTCAGCTCACCGTCGCCGTTGGTGTCGGCCGGGCAGGTGTTGGCCGCACAAACGGCGAATTCGCCGTGACGCAGGAAGTCTCCTCCACCGTGCCCGAGCAACTCGATGTGCACAAACCGGGACTCCACCGTCGGAAACCTGTAGGCGCGGCACCCTTGCGCGCGTTCAACATCAAATGTAGCGATGAGAGTCGTGCCGCCGTTGCTGAAGTCGGCATCGGAGTCAGCGTACACCGCCATTTCTGTCATGCTCTCGCTGGTGCCCGCGGCCCACAGGCCGAGTGCGTCGATTGCGAGTGTGGTGCCCACGTCGATGGCGATCGTCTCGCCGAGTTCGACGACGCCGTTCGGCTGGTTCTGCCCGTTGCTGTTGACCAGCATCATGCCGGTCCCGCTATTGCTGTGACCGGTTGTCGAGACGAACGAGTCGAAGTCGGTTTCCCCGCTGACGTACGACTGTGAGAGTCTGGATTGATCAAACGTAACCCGGACTGCTCCGAAGTTCGCGTTGAAAACCTCTCGGTATGTCGTCGTTACGTCTGTCGGCTGAAAGATGGAGCCCGGCAAGGGCTATGCGCTCGCTGTGTGTGCGAGAGATGCTACGAGCGCAAGAACGGTAGTGTGTGATACTTTCATGGTTGTCTACTTCAAAGGGAGGTGTTGTAAAAGACCGTCCGTCGCCTACGAAGCGGCGGACGGTCGTGGGTGAAGGAGACCCATCAGGCGCGGCGGCGACGGGTTGCCAGCAGCGCGGCCGGGGCAAGGGCGAGCACGCCAGGCGCGGGGATCGGCTCGCCGAAGATGAAGTCGTCCATGACGACCAGGTCGACGCCGTTGCCCTCGAGCCCGCCGAGCGCCTCGTTGCCCGAGTAGATGCGGACCGAGGCGACGATCGGCTCGTCGAACGAGACGCCGATGAACGAGAGCGAGCCGTCGTCGGTCGTGCCTGTCGGCGCGTCGAACCGGCCGAGCAAGTTGCCGGCGGCGTCGAAGTAGTCGATGAAGGTCGAGCCGTCAATGTCAACGTCGCTAAAGACGGCACCGAAACCGGTGGTGGTCGCGGGCTGGTCGCTGCCGGGCACGAAGAAGTTCACATCGATGATGTTGCTGCCGAGCGCGGTGAACAGACGCTCGGGGCTGAAGGTGGAGAACTGGTTCTCGTAGGCGGGGTTGATGTTGGCAAAGCGGACGCCCTCACCGCTGGCCTTGGTGGCCGAAAGCTGGAAGCCGGTGCCAGGGGTCTCGAACTCGACGCCGCGGGCGCGGGGCGAGAAGTCGGCGTTGAAGAAGTCGCCCGCGAACGGGTTGGGGGCTGAGACGACATCGGGAGCGGCGTCCCAGTTGATCTGCCGGCGGCCCGAGCCGACGCTGCCGGGCTCGTTGGCGTTCAGCTGGCCCAGGTCGTTGCGGTACTGATCGACGATGCCCGTCAGGCCGGCTGCATCGACCGACGTTCCGACTCGAATAAGCTGACCGTGGGCGTGGCCCGACAGGACGGCCAGTGTGACAACGGCGAACGGACGGAGCGTGTTCATTGGAGGTTCCTCGCAAATCGTGTATGTGCGGCGTGCGGCGGTCGTCTCTGCCGACCCGTCCCGCTGTGCCGCGGTGTGTCCGCCTCCGAGAACGCGGGCCACTGTTGCCGGGCGCAACGGAAACTGAAAAAAGCCGGGCACCCCGATGAACCCCGAACCCCACGACCTCACGGTGCTGCTCAACCGCGGGCTGGCGGGTGACCGGAACGCGGCCGACCAGGCGTTCACGTTCGTCTACGACCGGCTGCGGGCCATCGCCGCTGGCCCGGGCGGCCCGGCCAAGCCCGACGGCACCATGCACGCCACCGCGCTCGTGCACGAGGTCTTCGCCAAGCTCGTCAAGAGCAACGCCGCGACCATGAACGATCGGCGGCATTTCTTCTCCGTCGCGGCCAAGGCCATGCGGCACATCGCCATTGATCACGCCCGCAAGTCGCTGAGCAAGAAACGCGGCGGCGGGGCCGCCCGCGTTTCGGACGCGAACCTCGAAGCGCCGGCGGGCAGCGATCCGCTGCAGGTTCTGGCGCTGGATGAGGCCCTGAAGGAACTCGCCGAGCTGCACGAGCGGCAGGCTTC
>JBCBMF010000324.1:0-2691 GCA_039822905.1 Planctomycetota bacterium | reverse complement strand
AGGTCGTCGTCGTGAACGTGCTGGCGTTGCCGGGGATCGTTGGGTCGGTAAGTGTCGCTGCGTCATTGGCCGCCAGCGTCTGACGGAACTCCCGCTCGCCGATCTCTGACTCGATTGATGTCCGTGTGTCGCGGTCGAGGAAGCCGCTGTCGAACGCCGACGCCGCCATCGATCGGGCCACGCCGAACCGGCCAGCCTTGATCTGCTCGGCGATCAACACCTCGGTCTGCTGCTGCCGGAGGGCCGCACGCTGGCGGAGCTCGGTGGCGAACCGCTGGTCGGCACGGGCGATGAGCAGCTCGTTGGCGCCGTCGGGGTCTTCGAGCGCGGCGAGCTCTTGTCGCTGCTGCATGAAGTCGTCGCTGCCGCTGATGGCCGCGGCCTCGAGACGGCGGCGCTGGCGTATGATTTCCTGGTTGTCGCTCGAAGCGAAGCTGTTTTCGATCTGCTCGCGGAGCGTTGGCCTGGACTCAAGCCGATCCCCAAATTGCCTCTGGAATGCTTCTTTCGAGAGCTCCCCGATACGGACGCGGGCCGCGGCGTCGCTGATGTCGCCGAGCAGGGCCTGCTCGTCCTCGAACGCCCGCCTTTCTTGAACCGCGTCGAGCCGGCGCGACGCCTGTCCGAACTGCTCGGGCAGGGCCGATTCGACGACGCCCCCGAGCAGGTTGAACAGCCGCTCGTTGCCGGTGGTCGCGGCTTCGTCCAGTACGGGGACGACGGCACGGGCGAAGTCGGCGTCGGTCGCGTCGGGGTTGGCCTGGAAGAACGCCTCGGTCGCCGAAGCAAGTGCCGTGTCGGGCTCATCGGACTGGTCGATCGTCGACAGGCCGGCGATGGCCGAGTCGGTGATCTCCTGCCGTGTGACCCGGTCGAGCGTGGTCCGTCTGTCCTGCGTCTCAGCCGCTGCGACCCTGGCTAAGGCGTCGCGGAAGCCAGATCGCAGCGCCGGATCGACACCGTCGCCGAGCTGGCCGTCGACCTCGGCCTCGATGTCGAAGCCGTCGAGATCGTTGACGCCGAACTGTGCGATGCGTGCACGAAGCTCGGGTGCCGCCTCGGCTGCGAACTGCTGGCCCTCGCGCCTGAACTGCACGTCGGCGGCGGCCCTGTTCCGATTGATGATGGCAAGCGACTGCGTCGCCGCGATCGAGCCGCGGTTGAGGATCTCGGCGAGGCTTCCGGCGGTCTGGTCGGCCTGCACGCCGGCCACGCGCACGCGGGGAGCACCGTCTGGCGTGTTGGTGCCGATGGTCGATCCCGCCAGCGAACGGAGTCCGCCTGGGCGGCGTCCCGCGGTGTTCGGGAGCGGCCGCTCGAAGCGACTCGGAAACCGGCTCATGTCTACTCCTCCCCGAACTTACGATCACGACTTACGATCTCGATTCCGTCCCGATTCCGTCCAGATTCGCTCATCGTCGCAGCCCCTGGATCTGCGAACCCAGTGCCAACCCGCTGCTCAAGCCGCCCAGGCCGCCCGCAAGACCGGCCAGGATCGCCGACTGCTGTCCCGACCGGAGCGCACTGACGTTACCGAGCCGGCTTATCCGCAGGCTGGCGATCTGCTCGTCGGCCTCCTGCTCGATGCGGCCGAGGTTCAGGCCGGTCTCGAAGGCGTTGACGCCGCGGACGCGGTCGAAGCCGATCCCGCCGCCGCCGCTGAACGCCTCAAGAACGCGGAGCCGGCCCTCGATCTCGGCCGAGGCCCGTCGGATGTCGCCGGATCGATTAGCGGCCCGTCGGTTGACGGCTGCTGTCTCGAAGCCGAGGGCCGACCGCTCGCGTGCGATCTGCGAATCGATGGCGTCGTTGTTCGCGTCGGCCTGGGTGATCGAGAGGCCGGTCGACAGGATGCCCTGCCCCGCTCCGAACGCCGCCGCTGTTCCGCCCATGCTACTGCCTCCCTCGCATACCGACCTCGGCCGACACGTCGTGCTCGACGCCGTTGACCGTCATCGGGTAGACAGAACCGGCAGCGATGCCAACGCGAACGCTGTCGGATTCCTGCCGAACAGGAACTCGTATTGTTCCTGTGACAATGTCTTGGACACGGTCTCCAAAGAACGCCCGTTCAAGACTTTGGAAATTGCTGCCCGGCGTAATACGAACCAGCGACAATCCAGAGTTGGCAAACGAGACCGTGATCTCCTCATGGAGCAGCTTGTCGCCCACGATTCTCTGACCGCGCTGATCTGTTCGGAACGGCCGTGTGAGCGTCAGCGATGACTCATAGTTCTTGCAAAGGATGACTTCGCCGTCGAGGAACTCAGATTCGTCGACCGTTATATTTGTGCCGCTGTAGACCCATCCGTTGGCGGCGCCTCCGACTTCGACCTCGCCCTGGTTACCAGCGAAGTCATCGCCCTTGACAAGCCGTGAGATCGTGCTGTCGTCGGCATCGGTAAAGAACGCGGAAACGTCGTACACGGTATTCGTTCCAGATTGTGTACCGGTCGCGACGATCTGCCGGTCGCCATAGACCTCGTAGGGAAACCCGCTCTCTGGGCCGATCGGACGCGTCGGCATCCATTCGAAAGCAAAGCTTCCGCCGGTCTCGACGAGCATCCACAGCCGATCGTCGAGGAACCGTGCGCCCCAGATCGAATACGACTCGTCAAACTGCCACACGGTCCACGCCTACTGGATCTTTTGGTTGCCAGACCAGAACGGCCGGTAGACATGCAGCGACCG
>JBCBMF010000323.1:0-2691 GCA_039822905.1 Planctomycetota bacterium | reverse complement strand
TCGGCTGAAGACTTGCTCGTGCAAGTGCATGTTCAGCCGGCAGCCAATCGGCACCGATGCTGCAGTCACCGGTGCCCGTCATCCCGCACGCGATGTGTGCAAGCGGTGCCAGATCTCCGGACGCTCCGACCGAACCTATCGATGGCATGACAGGTGTCACGTCGGCGTTGAGCATCGCAACGAGGTGTTCGATCACCTCCGGTCGAACTCCGCTGTGTGCTCGCGCGAGCGATGCCGCAAGGATGCTCATCGTTGCGCGCACCGTTTCCTGAGGAAGCGGGGGACCGATGCCCGCAGCATGCGAGCGCACGAGGTTGACCTGGAGCTCATCGAGCTCGGCATCGCCCACACGCTTCCGTGCCAGCGAGCCAAAGCCCGTATTCACTCCGTAGTGTGGCAGCCCATCGGCCGCGATTGCCTCCAGCTGCTCACGCGAAGCAGCGACGCGGTCGCGAGCGTCGGGATGAAACACCGCTTGCACCCGATCGCGCGCGAGCGCAAGAACGCTCTGTGGTGTCAACGCGGAGCCGTCGAACTGGACGACCCGATCACTCATCTCACCTGCGGGCCGCCGCGTGGGTCTGATGGTGAGTGTCGGTCGAGCGGCCGGAAGCCATCGCGTCAATTAGCGTGAGCACGCGATCGATTTCGGCTCTGCTCGTCGCCCAGCCGGGGCTGACGCGGAGACCGCCTCGTTCCCCGTTTCCGAACCGCTCGTGCAGCAGGGGGGCGCAGTGGGTCCCGCCGCGAACACAGACGCCGTGCTGCTCATCGAGCACCATTGCCGCCTCGCGGGGGTGCCAGCCCTCGACGGTGAACAGCACGACTGCCGTCCGCCCCTCGACGCCCGGCAAGCCCTGCAAGGTGACACCCTTGATGGCACCAAGCCCGCTCAAAAGCTGTGATGCCAGCTCCTGTTCGTGCTCGTGCCGGCCGGGCATCTCCCAACGCATGCCCGCGAGCAAGCCCGCAAAGCCAACGGCGTTGATCGTGCCCGCCTCGAGCGCATCGGGCAGCGTGTCGGGCATGTTCATGCCCCGACCAGCCGCGCCGGTCCCGCCGCGACGCTCGCACGCGAACCGCCGCTGCTCCGGATCTTCAGGCCACGCACGCTCACCGACAAGGAGCGCGCCGGTTCCCGTCGGCCCGAGCAGCCCCTTATGGCCGGCGACGGACACGAGATCAGCAAGATCTTCCTGCATGTGCAGATCGACGTGCCCAATGGTTTGCGCAGCATCGACAAGCAAGAGCCCGTGCGAGGTCTGACTGCGAATCAACGATCCGATCTCACGCACGGGCTGAATCGTCCCGCAGGCGTTCGACGCGTGACTGAGGCACACCAGCGCGGTGTCGTCGCGGAGCATCTCCGCAACCTGAGCCGGGTCGGTCCAGCCATTGAGATCGCAGGGAATGATCTCCAGTTCGATCATTTGCCGTTCTGCGTAGCACTGAAGCGTCCGCAGCACGGCGTTGTGCTCAACACTGCTCGCCAGCACGTGGATCGGCGTAGATGATTTCACGCGCCCAGCCAGACCCGAGAGCACGCCGTGGATCGCGATGTTGACCGAGTCTGTGCAGCCGTGGGTCAGTACGACACGGTCGTCGCATGGTGCCCCCAGCCTCGCGGTGAGCAACGACCGCACCCCTTCCGCTGGGGCCGCCGCGGCTCGAGCCAGTTGGTGGCCTCCCCGGCCCGGATTACCCGCCGAATGAGCTAAAAAGTCGGTCATTGCCTCTGCAACGCACGCGGGTTTGGGCCAACTGGTGGCCGCGTTGTCGAGATAAATGACGTCCTCTGGCATATCGCGGTAGTTTAAAGCATGAACCGACGTTTCGGAGCTTTGCGAGCGGATTTCCGCGGCATCTTTCAGCGGAGGCCAGCAGCCAAAGACCGCCGATAATATATGTTATGTAAAGCACCGCCTCGGGCATGCTGGCCGGCGACAACCGGCCTTGACCGCGGCACAGCTACAACAGCGACGCCACGGTTCTGGCGCAAACCTCGGCCATCGGCACCAGGTCACCTTTGCCATCCGCTGACCGCAATTTCATCTCTACACCGCCCTGCTCAAGCGCTTTGTCGCCGATGGTCAGCCGGATCGGCACGCCAATGAGGTCCGCATCCTTAAACTTCACGCCGGGCCGCTCTTTCCGATCATCAACGAGCACGTGCAGGCCCGCCGCTTGGAGTTCGGCTGCAATCCGATCGCAAGCCTCCGTGTGGCTGGGCTTCGTCGGATCCATCACCGTGATCACGACCTTGTACGGGGCGATCGGCGCGGGCCATCGGATTCCGGCGTCGTCGTGGGCCTGCTCGACGGCCGCCGCAAGCACCCGGCTCACGCCGATCCCGTAGCAGCCCATAATGACATCCGTTTTTTTCTGGTTCTCGTCGAGAACAACGAAGTCGAAGGCCTTGGAGTAGATGGTCCCGAGCTTGAAGATGTGGCCGACCTCGATGCCTCGCCGCGCTTCAAGACGCGAACCCGCGGCACGCGGTGACACATCGCCGGCCACGGCGTTGCGGATGTCCGCGACACGGACCTCGCCTTCGCCCTCGCCATCAGCGGGCAAGGCCAGACCGAGGTCGCGCGTCCAATCAAAGCCCGTGTCGTGATGCTCTGGCTTGTCCGACCCGGTGGTCCAGCCTGCACCGGAAGGCGAGACCGTTGCATCGGGATCGATCACAAG
>JBCBMF010000322.1:0-2696 GCA_039822905.1 Planctomycetota bacterium | reverse complement strand
CGGCTGCTGTACAGGAGCATGTAGAACGAGCCCTCGAATGGCTCGACAACGAAGTCGCGAGCCTGTGCGAAATAGCCCGCCGGGTCAGCCAGCATCCGCTCGGCCTGCTGGATCGTCTGCACAAACGATGTGGGATCGCTGATCTCAAACCACGCTGCATCGGGTGCCGATGTCGCGCGAGGACCCTGCTCACGCAGTTCTTCACGCAGCTGCTGCTCGTCCGGATGCTCGCCGATCCGCGGAGCGATCCGGAACTCGAGCACGCCCGAACCCTGAAGCAGACGAATCAGATCGTTGGGATCATCGAGCGTCGTCCGAGCCGATTCGTACGTCGCCAGTGCCTCGATCACGCCGTCGATGACGTCCAGCTTGTCCGGGTGGAGTTCCTTGATTTCTTCGATCGCGCGAGTGCGAGGGCTCGGGATCTCGAACGGGTCCTCGGCGGTGTCATCGAGCACGAAGCGTGGCTCGTTCGAAAGCTGCAGCGCATTCCGAAGCTGCTCGGCACGCAGAATGCTCGCGAGCACCGCATCGCGGGCTTGGTCGCGCCGGATCTCTGCTGCCGCGAGTTCCTGAACAATGAGCAGCTTCTCGGGGTCAGGCGCCCCCGCCTGCTCCGCCATTTCGAGGCGTTCGCGAGTCTCTTCGACCTCTTCCGTTGCGAGAATGACCGCGTCGATGAGTTCGCGACGTGACTCATCCCCAGCGATCAGCGCCTCGGCGGCGGTTCGGCGTTCGGCCCGGGGCGTCGACATCAGACGCTCGACGTCTCTCGCCGACAGCTCTGTCTCTGCAATCGCTTCGAGCTTCGCGACATACTCCGCCCGCAGCGCCTTGACCTCATCGCTCGGCAGTGGCATCGTGATCTCGATCCGGTCGCGGCCCTGTGGCACGATCGATATCTCGAGCAAGCCCTGCGGGTCGACACGGTCTTTCAGAACCGTGATCGTTCGGCCCATGACGGCCGAGGCATCTTCGGTCGCGTCGATCTGGAGCTGGTAGACGAGGCTGAAGCCGCCGCGGAGGTCCTTGCCCTGGCGGAGCTTCTCGCTGGGCGGGCTGATCGACCACACGGCCAGCACGAGCAGGCCGGCGACAAGACAGAGGTTTCGAACAACGTTTCGCATCGGAGCGGGGGTCCTGAGAGGATCGGGAGATCGGTGTTAGCTTGGCTGGGTGGCGAGCTGCGGGTCGGCGGGCATCTCTTCGACCTCGGTCGAGCCCGGCGCCTGACGCAGGACCTGCTGAACAGACGCCTTCGAATAGATCGCCTTGGTCTTGGTCTGATCATCAATGATGAGCACGACCTCGTCGTCGCGGACCTCGCTAATGGTCGCGATGAGTCCGCCGACGGTCTGCACCTTGTCGTGCTTCTTGATCGCAGACAGCAGCTCTGCCTTCCGCTTCTTCTCTTTCCGCTGCTGGGCGCTGCCCGAGAGGAAGATCATCAGGATCATCACGCCGATGAGCGGGACGAAAAGGCCGAGGCCGCCGAAGCCGCTGGGGGGAGGCCCGGCCGGTGCCGCGGCCGGATCACCCGTTGCCGCCGGATCGCCGGGGATCGTCGGCTGGGCCTGCGCCCCTGCTGGCATGCCTGGCACTGAGGGCTGCGCGTCTTGAAAGGCGATGATCATGTGGCGTTCGTTTCCGTGTCGTCGAGCGGCGCAGGGTGTGCGTCGGACGCGAGTTCCGTGATCCCAAGTCGGCCGAACAGGGCCGGATCGATGCCCTCGATCGCCACCGGCCACCGCCGGGCGAACGCGAGCCAATCATCATCGCGGAGCGCCCGCCGGATGTCCAACATCAGCCGCTGAAAGTGCCTCACATTGTGCAGGCTGACGAGGATCGGCCCGAGCATCTCCTCCGCTCGGAACAGGTGCCGAATCGTGCCGCGCCCGAACCCCTGTCCACCGGGCGTGGTGAGCCCGTGCCGCCCTGGATCGCACGCGGGGCAGTCGCAGCCCGGCTCGATCACGGTGCGGTCACGCTCGTGGGCGAGGTTCTTCAGCCGCAGCGGCCCAAAGCGCGTGAACGCCGTCGCCGAGCGGCCGTTTCGGGTCGGAAGCACGCAGTCAAACATGTCCACACCCGACAGCACCGCTGCCAGGATGTCCCGCTCGTAGCCAACGCCCATCAGGTATCGGGGCTTGGCTTCGGGCAGCAATGGTGCCGTGAACTCGACGATGCGGTGGATGTCCGCCGAAATCTCCCCCACCGCGACCCCGCCGATCGCGTAGCCGGGCAGATCAATCCCGCAGATCCGCTCGGCCGACCACGCCCGCGCCTCACGATCCGTTCCACCCTGAACAATACCGAACAACGCCTGGCGGTCCGCATGCCCATGCGCGGCTTTGCAGCGTTCTAGCCAGCGGACCGTCCGTTCATTCGAGGTCCGCACACGGGCCGAATGGTCGTACGCCCCCTTCTCCGAGTCACGGATCGCCGCGAGCTTGATCCGTGTCTGGTTCGTCGGTCCCGCGTTGGGGTCGACCGACGGCGGGCAGTCGTCGAACGCCATGATGATGTCCGCGCCCAGAGCGTTCTGGATCTGCATCGAGGATTCGGGCGTCATCCGGATCGTCGAGCCGTCGACGATCGACTTGAACGAAACGCCGTCCTCATCGATCGCGTTGGTATCCGCCATCGAATACGCCTGGTAGCCGCCCGAGTCGGTGAGGATGGGCCCCTGCCAGCCC
>JBCBMF010000321.1:0-2704 GCA_039822905.1 Planctomycetota bacterium | reverse complement strand
CCGAGCAGGCCTTGAAAGAGAAGGGCCTGAAGAAGGGCGAGGACTACGAGGTCGGCAAGTTCCCGTTCACGGCGCTCGGCAAGGCGATCGCGAGCCACCATACGGACGGCTTCTGCAAGATCATCCGCGGCCTGCCGCACGGCGAGATCCTGGGCGCGCACATCATGGGCGACCAGGCGACCGAGCTCATCGCCGAGATGTCGCTCGCACGCAGGCTCGAGGCGACGACCGAGGACCTGATCCATACGGTCCACGCGCACCCGACGATGCACGAGAGCGTGCACGAGGCCGCGCTGGACTCGGAGGGAAGGGTTATTCATACGTAGATCCGAAAGTGGTCTCTCGGCGATGCAGAGAACGGTGAGGTTCTGATATCAGCAAAGGCCCTGTGCGAAAGGTCCGATCGATGCGTGATGTTGCGACTGCTACTGCGGGCTTGTTTGTTTCATCGCTTGCAAGCGGGCAGGTGCTGCTCGAAGTAGGCGATCTTCCCGGCGGCGGTGTCGGGACCGTTCCGCGAGCCATCAGCGCTGATGGATCGGTCGTCGTCGGCGATGTCGATACCGGTGGGTTCGGCATCGGGCTCGAGGGCTTCCGTTGGACACGCGACACGGGCATCGTCGGCATCGGCGATCTGCCTGGCGGACCCGACTTCACTCGCGCCTTTGGCGTTTCCGGTGACGGCAGTGTGATCGCCGGAACCGGACGCGGGCTGCTCCCCGGGCTCGAGATGACACGTTGGGTCGGCGGCGGCCCGCCTACGCCGCTGGGCTTCCTGCCGGGTGGCGGCCAGACCGGAGCACTCGCGATCAGCAACGATGGTCTTGTGCTCGTTGGTGAGGCCGTCAATCCGGATGGGCGTCCCGAGGCCGTGTTCTGGACGGAGCTCGGTGGCTTTGTGAGACTGGGTGACTTCCCCGGGCCGGTGGGCGACCCGAACGGATTTGTGAGTCAGGCGCTTGCGGTCAACCGTGATGGCAGCGTGATTGTGGGCCGCGGTCGTTCGGAGCGAGATTTCGAAGCCTTCCGATGGACCGCGGCGACGGGCCTCCAGGACCTCGGTCTCATGCCGGACGGCAACTTGACGGTGCGTGCGAACGCGGTCACACCCGACGGATCAGTTGTCGTCGGCTACGCCAACGTTGCCGGAGGGGGGCGACAGGCCTTCCGATGGACGAGCGCCGACGGGCTCGTGAGCCTCGGCGATCTTGGCGACCCAGCAAACTCAGTGTTTAGCGAGGCGTTTGATGTGACTGCAGACGCATCGATGATCGTCGGCCATGGTTCGCCTGACTCGGGGCCCAACACCGGGTTCGTTTGGACGCAAGCCGACGGCATGCGTTCGATCGCCTCGTTCTTGAGCAATGAGTTCGGGATCGATGTCACCGGATGGACGTTCGACGTCGTATTCGCGGTCTCGGACGACGGCACCGTACTCACCGGGGCAGGTGCCAACCCGAACGGCGAGGCAGTCGGCTGGGTTGCGATCCTGACAGGCGATGACTGCCCCGCCGACGTCAACGGCGACGGCGAGCTCACTCCGGCCGATTTCAACGCGTGGGTCATCGCGTTCAACAACCAGCTGGATTCCTGCGACCAGAACGGCGACGGCCTCTGCGATCCCGCGGACTTCAACGCCTGGATCCTCAACTTCAACGCCGGCTGCTGAGCGGGCGGCGGCCGCTGTGTCGGCAGCGGCTTGCGACGGGATTCCGTTTCGGGCTGGCCGGCCGGGGCGATATCCGGTAGCCTCCGGGGTGAATGAACCGGAGATCGATATGCGGATAGTTGCAATTGCCGTGCTCGCCCTCGCTGCGGTGCCGCTGCGGGCCGATGTGCTCAATGTCCCGGGCGACTACGCCACGGTCGCCGATGCCTTGTCGAACGCCGCCGCGGGCGACGAGATCGTGCTCGCGCCGGGCGGGCACTCGGTGTGGCAGAAGCTCTACCAGCCCGCCGCCGCGACCGGCATCACAATCCGGTCGGCGGATCCCGGCGACCAGGCCGTCGTCGACGCGACGTTCATGTTCATCAGCTCGGGGTGGCTGCTCGATTCGATCAACGGCATCACGTTTGCCGGGCTGACGATGGTCGACGACCGCGACTGGATCGGCTTCGCGCAGGGCCCGCTGAGAGACCTGACCGTGCGCGACTGCACCGTCCGGGCGCAGACCGGGCTGATCACGCCCAGGCCCAGGCTGACGATCACCGACGGCGTGCTGCGGCTCGAACGCGTCAACTTCGTCCGCGACACCGGGAACCTCGTCTCGCTCCGCAGCACCGACGTCATCATCGACGGCTGCACCTGGTCCGAGCGGACCGAGGCCCAGTTCACCGACTTCGACACCGACACCATGGTCATCAAGAACATGGATGACACCGGCATCAGCCCGTTCGATCCGGACTTTGTCGACTGGAACTTCAACGCCGACACGGTGATCTTCGAGAACATGATCTTCGCCGAGAGCCAGGTCACCATGCCGTTCAACTCGTTCGCCGACTATGAGCTGTACGGCTGCACGTTCGACAACCTCGCGACCGCCGGCCGCACGCTGATCGAGCCGGCCGGCCAGCGGAACGTGACCGCCGAGGACTGCACGTTCAGCAATATGAGTCCGGGGACAAACGACCACATCATCAGGGCCCGCAACATCACGCTCCGCCGATGCGAGTTCCGCGGCAACACCAGCGGGCTGGGCACCGT
>JBCBMF010000320.1:0-2708 GCA_039822905.1 Planctomycetota bacterium | reverse complement strand
CTCGGCTTCCGAAACCGCCTGCTCGGGTGCGATGGCGACCGAATCGACCCGCGACCGGTGAACCGCCGCGCGGATCGAGTCTTCGGGGTCCGGGCGGACGATCGGGGCATCCGATCCGAACACGAGCGATCGCCCGGGCTCAAGCCCGGCATCGATCAGCGATCGCAGCGGCAGCACGCGATCCAGGCGATCAGGGATCGCGCGACCGAGCGCCTCGATATCGACCAACAAATGGCACGGCTGCACGCTCGCGATCACCCCGAGCTCGACGAACCGCGGCACGTCGGCAACGTCGATCACCTCCGCGTGCTCGATCCGCACCGTCCATCGCGGCGGCCTTGTTCGCTCGATCGCGTCAAGCACCGCCCGCACCGCGCCGTCGCCGATCGCGTGACAGGCGAGCTGCAAGCCCAGACCCACGCACGTTTCGATGTCGTGCGCGATCTGCTCGATCGATCGCAGGGCCATGCCGGCGGGGTGCTCGGGATGCCCGTCGGCAAATCGCGCGAGCATCCACGCGGTGCGCGAGCCGAGGGTGCCATCAACGAATATCTTGCCGCCTGCAAACCGCACATGCTTGCTCTGCCAATCCGCGGCGATCTCCGCGTCTCGCGCGACACGCTCGATTGGGGCATACAGCACAAACCGCGGCAGCGCTGCTCGCGAGACACCGTTGGCACGTGCATACGACTCGAGATCATTGAGCACGGCGCCAAGCTCAGGCTGGGCAAGCATGTCGTGGTACTCGGCGAACGGCTCTGCGACCATAAGATCGAAAAGGTCGGCGAGCCTGACACGATCGAAGCCGATGGCGTCGTTGATTAGTCGACACGCCCCTTCGAGCAGCACCCCCGTCGGCTGACCCTCGCCGTCATCCTCGATCCGCCCGTCCGAAGGCTGCGGGGTCCACTCGTCGATACCGGCTGTGCGGAGGGCTGCCGAATTCACCATCATCGAGTGGTGATCGAAGTGCCGCAGCACGATCGGGATGTCGCCCGTCACTGCATCGAGCTCAGCCCGTGTGGGCCATCGCGCTTCCCGCCAGCCGTCCGGGCGTGCATCGGGCAGCACCCGGAGGCCTTGATGGCTTCTCGCGGCCTCTTCTGCGCGTTCCAATACGTCCTGTAGTTCGGTACACGAAGCGAGCGAGCCACCGGTTGTGAGCATGGCTCGCGCGTGCCACGCGAGGTGAATGTGCGCTTCGCGCAGCCGGGCGGGCCTCACGCCGCGTCGCCGGCATGCGTGTCGAGCAGGTCATCGATCCGCCGCTCGGCCTCGCCGGCGTCCGTGATCGCCTCGCCGAAGGGCACACGCACGATGTCCCACCGGCTGCGGATGTCGAGCCCGAGTTGATCGACGCCGACGAGCGTGCACACCCCGTGAGCGCGGACATCGAAGCTGTGCGCGAGCGCACCGACTTTGGCGGGGTCCGCGTTGAACTTCTTGCAGAGCCGCGGCTCGTCGTCGGCGAGCACGTTGGTCAGGTCGATCTCGTCGCCGCCGGCGACCATGGGCCCGAGCCGGACGCCGATCGGCTCGGCCGCGACCCAGTGCGCATCGGGCTCCTCGCCGTGGTAGATCCGCCAGCGGTCGGCGGCGGCTTCGAGGTTGCCGTCGATCTCGAACGGCGAGACGAGCACCTGCAGCGAGTCGTCACGCTCCTCGGGGATGTGGATCACGACCTCGTCGGCGTCGAGCGCGACGGTCGGCACGGGCAGGACGAAGCGGGAGACAGCGTTGTCCAGAACGGTCTTCCGCTCGTAGGGCGTGCCGTCGATCATCAGGACGGCTCGGCGGTCGGCACGGAGGGCGAACTCGAGGTCGGACGCGGGCGTGGGCATGGCCGATTCTCGCTGAATCTCGCCGCGACGGCAAGCGGGCACGAAAAAACACGGAGCCGACTGGCGGCTCCGTGGACGGTTGGAAACGAGATGTGCGTTCGCTGATCAGCGGCGGCGGGCGGCCTTCTTGCGAGCCGTCTTCTTGGCAGCCTTCTTGCGAGTGGCCTTCTTTTTGGATGCCTTCTTGCGGGTCGCCTTCTTGGCCGTCTTCTTGCGAGTGGCCTTCTTCTTGGATGCCTTCTTGCGGGTTGCCTTCTTGGCGACCTTCTTGCGTGTGGCCTTCTTCCGGGTTGCCTTCTTCGCGGTCTTCTTGCGAGTCGCGCGTTTCTTGGAGGCCTTCTTCCGTGCAGCTTTCTTTGCCATCTGCGAGTCTCCGTCGTGCCCCGGGTTCAGTTTCGGTCTCGTCCGTGACGTGTGCGTGGTGGGGCGGGTTGCATGCATGCCGCTACAGCGTCAGGACGTCTATCGGGCTTGGTTCTGATACATCTTGAAGGAACATCACAAGCACGATGCACAAGACCTTGCGCGATGCAACGGTGTTTGTCAACTTTGCACAGCACGTTGCGCGCTGTGAGCGGCGCGCATCGGCATGATGATCGCGCGAGCTCGGCATATTCGCGCGGCATGAACATCACACCGGTATGACACCAACGAACGCGCGCTGCTGCGCTTTCCGATGGGGGCGCTTGTTGCGATGCGCAGCGCTGATGAGCGATGCTCGCACAAACTCCACGATGTGAGCCGTTTGCACGATGTTGGCGATATGTGCATCGAAACCGACATGATCGTGCACGAACGCGGCATGATCGCGTGCGTTCACAATCGATCTGACGTCGATCGACATCTCCGACGACATCACAAACGACT
>JBCBMF010000319.1:0-2722 GCA_039822905.1 Planctomycetota bacterium | reverse complement strand
CTGAACTTCAACACCGGCTGCTGATCATCATCACAGCCGGAAGAGAATCGCAGCCGGAAGAGAATGGTGAGAGGGTCGTAGGAGGCCCGCTCGAGAGAGTCAGACAGGAGAGACAGACATGGAAACCAGTGAATTTGTTTCGAACGTTGGGCGCATGTCGTTGCTCGCAGGCGGCACGGTGCTCGCAGGCGCCGCGAGCGGCCAGATCGAGTTCACGCCGGTCGGACCGGTCGATGGCCTGCTGGACGGAGACGGTGACGTCGTTGCGATCGACTTCAACGGCGACGGCGTCCGTGAGGTCGAGGTGTTTTATGAAGAGCCCGCCGCGGGCAACCTCAACATCAAGATCGAGGCGTTCCCCGATACGGGCACGTCCAACGTGACCGACGAGATCCTGGTCGATCCGACCGGCGCCGCGGGCAACGCCAACAACCCGCTCGCGCTGTCGCTGGGCGAGCCCATTGACCCGAACGAGACTGCGACGCGTGCGTGGCAGTTTGTGGGCCGCACCGATGCGGGCACGTCGCCCAGCGGCATCTCCAACAGCAACGGCGGCGGCAACTTCCGAGATGTCGGCGTCGAGGAGTTCATCGGTGTCCGCACCATCATCGACGGCAACACGCACTACGGCTGGATCGGAATCCAGATCACCGCGCTCGATGATGCCAACGACGCGCTGACAGGTTTCGTGACGGGGTATGCCTACGAGACGACGCCGGATCTCGGGATCGCCGCCGGCGCGATCCCGGCGCCGGGCACCGCGGCCCTGCTCGCGCTCGGCGCGGTCGGCGTCTCGTCCCGGAAGCGTCGCTGAGAGTTGAACTCCTTTCGGCTTGAGCGTTGGATGAGGTCTTGAAGACCGACGCCGACGCCCAACAAGCTGCTCCGCCCCGGCTCGTGCTCATCTGCGTGCCGGGGCTTTCTCATGCGCATCTGCCAGAACTGCCCGATTCATCGGATCGCAGCGTTCGGTCGCTCGCGTTGGACACGCCCCGCACCGATTCGGCCCTCATCGCTGACCTGGCGACTGGTGTGGAACCCGCCCGCCATCGCATCGGCGCGGACTCCGTCTGGGATCCTGTGCTGGAAGCCTTCCGGCCCCCCGACGCCGTGGACCTCCAGGCGATTCCACTCTGGGAGATCGGGCCGCGGTACGGCCGGAGCACGTGCGTGATCGGGACTTCACTGGCGCACGTCTCAAACGGCGATCTGCCAGTCTCGGGTTCGGGGCTGTGCCGCATCGAGTGCGGCGACGACCAGCCGAGCGCTCGACAAGAGCAAGCGTTTGGCGAGCTGAACGAATCCGCGCTGCGCGAGGTATTGGGAGAATCGCTGGTGGAGCGCTTGCGGAGCCCGCCGGGCCGCGAGCGTCGGGCGGCCTGCGCTTCGGTCGATGCATTGCGGTCGGTGCTCCGCGTGCACACAGCGGCAACGGCTCGATTGCAAACGCACACCGACGATCTGATTGCCATGGTCTACACGGGCTTCGGCTCGTTGTTGCGATCGGGAATCGTGGACAAGGATCGGGCCGCCGCGTTCGTCGCCATGCTCTGCGGTCGCGTGCACGAGCTCGCGGGGCCTGAGGCATCGGTGCTGATCGCCGGCGGTCCCACGCTTCCGGACGGAGTGATCGCCGAGCAGGCCGGGGCAACGTCCGGCGGCTCGGGTGTCCTGCTGCTGCTGGGACCGCGCGGTCAACCGTTGGCACGTGATGTATCGGCGCGGGATGTTCTGCCGACCGCGTTGGACCTGATCGGAGTGCCGCAGGCGATGGATCTGCCGGGGTCATCGGCAACGCGTGGAGGGACGCAGCGGCTGGAGCCGGTCTTTACCCACGAGGCCGGTGAACGTCCTGAACCACGGGCCCACCACCCGGAGCAGTCGTCGATTGATCGAATCATCGACGCCGGCTCCGCGCGCAACGGCGTGTCGCCGGGTCGGTCGCTGCTGCTCCGCGATGAAGCGTGCCGAGCAGCGTTCGAGATCGCCAAGGGTCGTATCCCGGCGTGGCGGGTTGGGAGCGATAACGCCGCGAGCGATCTGCCTCCGCCGCTACTCGTATGCGCGGCCGTGTCTGCTGCCCAGCGTCGCGATGCCGCGGCGTTGCAAGAGATCATCAGCGCGATGGAGGACAGAGGCTTCGATCGCGTCTTTATCGAAGCGGCCTTGGCTGCGCTCGCCGATGCACGAGGTGATTCGGATGGTGCGGCTGCGGCGATCGACGATGCCGAGTCGCTGCTCGAAGGCACGGAATCGCTCGGCGAGTTTGCACCTGCCGCCGTCGCAATGGCTTGCGAGCAAGTCGGGCTATGGGAACGCGGTGCGAGACTGTGGGAACGGCACGCTCAGGCGGCACGGTCGAAGACCGTCGCGGCCCACGCATGGCTCGGCGTTGCTCGGTGTTCACTGCGGGGACGCGAGTTGGGGCGTGCCGTCGACGCGGCGAAGTCTGTCCTTGAACTGGCTCCAAACGACGCCGATGCGAGTGTCGTTCTCGGAATCGCGCTGCTATGGCTCTGCGATGCTGCCGGCGCGGAAGCAGCCTTGCAGACTGCCCTTCGTCGCCGCCCCGAGAGCCAGCCGGTGCGCAAACTCCTTGTCCGTGTGCTCCGTCGGCTCGGTCGGCACGATGAGGCGTCCGAGCTTGAGCGGAGCGGTCCGCGGCCGCGGCAACTCGATGATGTCAGCCCGTGGTAAGCGCGTGGTGTGTCGGGCTTTCGAT
>JBCBMF010000318.1:0-2729 GCA_039822905.1 Planctomycetota bacterium | reverse complement strand
AACAAGGCCGAGCAGCTGACCATCGCCTCGATCAACCGCGAGCGAGAGTGCGCGGCAACGGTCGACTCGCCGAAGGCCGAGAGCATCACAGAAGCCGTCGTCCGCCTGAAGCGTGCCGGTCGGTCGCTCGACGATGTGATGTCGCTTCTCGCAAACGTCGACATCCAGCCGACGCTCACGGCCCACCCGACCGAAGCCCGCCGGCGGACCGTTCTCAAGAAGCAGAAGCGCGTCGCCGAGGTGCTCGATTCGCTGCGGGATTCTGACGCCACGCCAGCCGAGCGACAGCACGCCGAATCAGCACTCCAGCAGCTCATGCTGATCCTGCTCGGCACCGACGATGTCCGCACCGAACGCTTGCAGGTGCACGAAGAAGTCCGCAACGGCATGTACTTCCTTACCGGAACGCTCTGGAACACCGTGCCGAGGATCTACGACGATTTGCGGATCGCGATCGAACAGTGCTACGGCGGCACGCCCGACCTGCCCACGCTGTTGCGGTACCGATCATGGATCGGCGGAGACCGCGACGGCAACCCGCGCGTGACGCCCGAGGTCACCCGATCCACGTTTCTTCAGATGCGGGAATCGGCCGTGGAGCTGCACGCCGAGGCGCTGTGGGAGATCCGCGGGTTCCTGAGCCTCTCGGATCGACGCATCACCGTCACGCCGGCGCTCCGACAGTCGATCGAGTCGGACCTCGAGGCATTCCCGGGCTTGCTGCCCGACGACATCCGACGGCACCTTCAGCACGAGCCGTTCCGCGTCAAGATCCACGCGATGCAGGCCCGGCTCGCGTCGCTGGCGACCGACACTCCGAAGTACGACACGGATGCGCTGCTGCGCGATCTCGAGCTGCTGATCGATGCGGCCGAGGCGGCCGGCGTACCGGATGTGCGGGCGACGGGTCCACTCGCCGACGAGCTCGTTCGGGCGAGGACCTTCGGCCTGCATCTCGCGGCCCTTGACGTCCGGCAGCACAGCGAACGCCACGGCGCGGCGGTCGACCAGCTGCTCCGGCTCGCGAGTGTTGAGCAGAACTACGCGGCTCTGAGTGAGAGCGAGCGGATCGATCTGCTGTCACGCGAGCTTGCATCGCCGAGGCCGCTTGTCAGCGCGCAGGCCACGCTGCCGGATGAGGCCGCCGATGCGCTCGCGACGTTCCGCGAGGTCCGGGCCGCGTACCAGCGCGACCCGCGGAGCGTGGGCTCGATGATCATCTCGATGACGCACGAGGTGTCCGACATGCTTGAGACGCTTGTTTTGCTCAAGGAAGCCGGGCTCTTCCGCGTGCACGCCGGCGGCGCGGAGAGCGATGTCGATCTTGTGCCGCTGTTCGAGACCGTCGACGACCTCCGGCGGTCGTCGTCGCTCATGACCGAGCTCTACAGCAACCCGGCCTATCGGGTACAGCTCGCCTCGCGTGGCAACCTCCAAGAGATCATGCTCGGCTACTCCGACAGCAACAAGGACGGGGGCTACTTCACGGCGAACTGGTCGCTTCACGAGGCGCAGGCCGAGCTCGCACGGTCGGCCACGGCGGCCGGCGTGACGCTCAGGCTCTTCCACGGCCGCGGCGGCACGGTGGGCCGCGGCGGGGGCCGCGCGAACCGCGCGATCCTCGCCGCGCCGAGGGACGCCCGGCTCCCCCGCCTGCGCATGACCGAGCAGGGCGAGGTGATCAGCTTCCGCTACGCGCTCCCGGACATCGCACGCCGACACCTCGAGCAGATCGTGCACGCCGTGCTCGTCGGCTCGCCGAGCGGCGACTCCGGCGAGGCCGAGCAACTCGGCCGAGACCCCGACCCCGAGACGGTCGCCCTTATGAACCGCGTCTCCGACTCGGCGATGCGGTCATACCGATCGCTCGTCGAGAAAGAAGGCTTCTGGGAGTGGTTCGCGCGCGTCACACCCATCGACCAGATCAGCGGACTACCGATCGCGTCGCGTCCGGTCTCGCGGGCGGGCGGCGTGGTCGGGCTCGACAACCTCCGCGCGATCCCGTGGGTCTTCGCCTGGTCGCAGATCCGCGCCAACGTGCCGGGCTGGTTCGGGCTGGGCTCCGCACTGGAACCCGAGCTCGCGGGCGAGGGCGGCGAGGCGAGGCTTCAAGCGCTCTACCGCGAGTGGCCTTTCTTTACCACGCTCATCGACAACGCGGAGCTTGAGCTTGCACGCACGAGGCCCGCGATGGTCCGGCGTTACGCGTCGCTGTGCGAGACCGGCCCGGACATCGCCGGCGATATCAACGCGGAGTACGAGCGAGCCGAACGCGTGCTCACGACGATCACACAGACACCCTTGCTGGGTTCACGACCCGCCGTGCTCGAGACGTTCGCGATCCGCAACCCCTACGCCGACGTCCTCAATCTGATGCAAGCCGAGCTGCTGCGCCGGCTGCACAACGCGGGCGACGATCACGAGCGAGAGCAGCGGCTTCTCTTCCTGAGCATCAACGGCGTCGCGGCGGCGCTCCAGAGCACGGGCTGAGATTCCCCGGCCCGACTGACCGACACCGCGTAACCTTGGCACACGCCGATTTGGTTGAGGAGCAACCCAGCTATGCGAACGCGATTCATCACTCTCGCCGGCCTGCTTGCGTGCGTCGGGTCAACGCTGCTTGTCGCCTGCGGTTCCACGCCTCCGGCACGGCCGACGCTCCAGCAGACCGCAGAGCCCGATCGCAATGAGGCTGCCGCGCCCGCCCGCACCGAAACTGACACATCAGC
>JBCBMF010000317.1:0-2730 GCA_039822905.1 Planctomycetota bacterium | reverse complement strand
CGCAAACGCGCACCCGCCATCCACGCCCTCACCCACGCCCCCGGCACTCAATCCCAAGCCGTCCTCATCCGCATCGCAATCCGAGACCCCGACCGCCACCACCGAGCCGCCGCCATCAGAGCCCTCGGCGAACGGACCCAACGAGCCGAGTTCAGCCAACCACCCCGCCCGATCATCAACGCCTTCGCCCAAGCCGCCAAAGACCCCGAGCCCGCCGTCGTCGGCACCGTCGCCGCCGCAACACAACAGCTCATCGACCACGGCATCACCGACAACCAACGGCGAACAATCGCCACCGCCATGCTCGCCAACACACGCGTCCCCGACCGCGCCGTCTCCATGCACGCCCATGCCATTGCCACCACAGCCGTCGGCCTCAACGACCTCATCCCGCGCTTTCAGACCTACCTCGCCACCACCGCCCGCCCAAACCTCGAGCCCGGCGAGGCCGACCGCTACCTCGCCATCATCCGAGGTCGGGCCCCATCTCCCTAGCCGGGCCCAGCCACCCGCCACGCTTGATCGGTCTTCCGCCTCTCCGTACGCTCCCCAATGCGCAACCCCGACGCCGCAGCCGCGTCGCCACAACCCGATTCTCCATACCGCCTTCTGCGCATCGCGCTCATCGTGACCCTCCTCGTCGCCGCCGCCGTCACCGCCATCGCCTCCGCCGGCCGCATCCCCGTCTTCCAAGAAAACGGCCCCGTCGAGATCGCCCAGCTCGAGCTCTGGATCGGCGCCGCCCTCTTCGCCTTCATCCTCGCCGTGCCCCAGCGACGCATCAGCGACAAGGCCGCCCTCGCCCTCGTCGGCATCGCCGCCGCCGCCGCCGCCGCACGCGAGATCGACGCCCACATCCTGCTCAACCCCGAGACCATCGGCAGCCTCGGCGTCCGCTACCGCATCGACTGGTGGCTCGACGCCGACGTCGCCCTTCTCCGCAAACTCACCTGGGCCAGCATCGCAACCGTCGGAATCGCCTTCGTCGTCGCCGCCACCATCGCCGCCCACTTCCACCCCATCCTCGCCGCCAAACGCCGGTCACGCACCCTCGTCTACTTCGGTGCCTGCGCCGCCTGCCTCGCCGTCGGCTTCGCCTTCGACGACCTGCTCCGCGGCATCGTCGAACTCGGCACCGCGCAAGCCATCGAAGAGTCCATCGAGACCCTCGCCCCCGTCTTCTACCTCGCCGGCGTCAACCACCTCGCCGTCGCCGGCCTCGTCGGCCGACGCGCACGCCACCACGCGACCCACTCAGCCAAGGCCACCGATACACTCATCGAATGCAAGCCTACATCAAGCCAATCGCCGAGCTCAACCTCAACAGCCTCAGCCAACGCGTCGCACGGCTCGACCACTACTACCAGGCCCGCTTCCGAAACCGCTTCGGCCCACTCGTAGACGCACTCGCCCGCTGGATCCCGCAGAACGCCACCATCCTCGACGTCGGCGCAAACCACGGCAAGATGTCACGCCCCCTCGCCAAGCTCCCCGGCGCAACCGTCCACGCCTTCGAGCCCGTCCCCTACAACTTCACCCTCCTCACCCGCGTCACCCGCAACTTCCCCAACGTCACCCGCCACGACTTCGCCCTCTCCGATGCCAAGGGCACCGTCTCCATCTACATCCCCGTCCGCCCTAGCAAACGCATCAGCCCCGGCGCGGCCCACATGGGCGACACCGCGCACGCCGAGACCTTCGGCACAGCCACCGCCCCAACCGTCGCCGAGCTCGAGATCAACACCGACACCCTCGACGCCACCGCCGAGCGCGAACGCATCACCACAGTCGACTTCATGAAGATCGACGTCGAAGGCGCCGAATCCCTCGTCATCGCAGGCGGCCACCACACCATCGCGCAGCACAAGCCCGCCATCTACTGCGAGATCTCCGACCGCTGCCAAAACCTCGGCAAGACCCCCGAAGACATCGTCGCCCCGCTCCAAGCCATGGGCTACAAGCTCTTCGCCTTCAACGAACGCTCACACACCGCCCACGCCCTCGAGTCCCACGACCCAACCGAACGCGACTACCTCTTCCTCCACCCCGACCGCCACGACCTCCCCTAGCGCCCTCTCCCCACCGGGGAGAGGGTGGGCGAGCGAAAGCGAGGTCGGGAGAGGGGAGAACACCTGCACGTCCTGACGAGCCCGAAGCGCAAGCGAGTGACTGCACTAAGCAACTACTCCGAACCCTCAAGCAACCGAGCCTGCCGCTCCACAGGCTTCATCTCCTCAAGCGTCCTCGAGCTCTTCGCACCAACATCCTCAAACTTCCGAAGCGTCGGCACAAGCCTCGAGTCAATTGACCCAACCAAACTGTTGTAATGCCCAACGGTCTGGCTCAGCGTCTTCCCGAGCTTGCCAGCGTGCTCAAACGCCACCGCCGCCCGCTCGTGCAGCTCCTTGCCTAGCGCAAACAGCTCGCCCGCTTCCTCAGCCAAGCGATGCTCACGCCACCCGACCGCCACCGCACGCAACAAGCCGATCAGCGTGCTCGGGCTCGCCAAGATTACGTTCCACTCCGCCGCCTGCGCGATGAGCTCGGGCTTCCGCGCCAGCGCTGCATCAATGAAGTGATCCCCCGGCACAAACATCACCACAAACTCTGGGCTCCCGTCCCACAAACTCCAGTACTTCTTGTCGCTCAGCTTCTTCGCCTGCTCGTGCACATGTCGCGCAAACCGCTCCATGTGCCGCTCTTGCTCGTCCGGGTCCTCCGCGTTGACGG
>JBCBMF010000316.1:0-2734 GCA_039822905.1 Planctomycetota bacterium | reverse complement strand
ACGACGACGGCCGCCTGACCCCGGCGGACTTCAACGCGTGGGTCGTGGCGTTCAACAATGGCGCGATCGAGGCCGACCAGAACCGCGACACGTTCGTCACGCCCGCAGATTTCAATGCGTGGATCATCAATTACAACGCAGGGTGCTGAAGCGAGGTCTGCTGAATAGCAGCTTGTTTGTATGGTTCTTGGCGTTGGTCGTGAGTGTGCGGTAACGGGAATGCGAGAGCGTTTGCCGAGCTTTAGTTGTCGCCGGTCTCACGCATGGAGGCGAGCAGCGCTATGCCTACCGCGCTAGAGAACTCCGCGGCCGATACGCCAACGAGGTGGTCCGACGACTCCATCACCTCGGGCTCAAACACGACCGGTTCGCTGAAGAGCAGCGTGCCGGCGCCGACGCTCTGCAGGATGTCGGCGAGCTGATTGTGAACCTTGGCGAAGTAGATCTGGAAGATCGGGTCTTCGGCGAGCGGTCGAGCCGTGGGCGCGTGGAGCAGGAAGACGGGGACGCCGGAGTCTCTGCAGCGTTCGAGCACGGAAGTGAGCCCCGCCCGGTTGGTTGCCGACACGGTTGGTGGTTCGCCGGCGGCTTCGAGGCGGCGGCTGTGGAGTATCGCGTCGACGCGAACCTTATCCGGCGTCGCCCGATCGATGCTCAAGAAGCCCCGCTCGTTCATCGATCCAGAATCCGCGAACGGGTCGTTGCTTGAAAGGATGCTGAGCGAACGCCCGGCGTTGACGATCGCCCGCTTGGCGGTGGTGTTGGCCATGATGAGCGGGAGCCAGCGATGGATACGGATCGTGCGCTGTTCCGCGTCCGTGAACCCGGTCGGCGGGTCGGGTTGGGGCGGCATGTCGTTCGGGTTGATCATGCTGAACACAGCCGGTTCCGGCTCGCGGCTCCACATGTCGTAGACATGGATCATGATCACGCCGCGCGGCGGGCCGTGTTCTTCCATCCAGCGGCCGAGCATCCACGCGTCGTCCAGCGTGAGCATGTCGCCGATGGTGCAGAGGTTGTACACCGGCGCACCGAGCTTGGCGGACAGCGCGTCCGTGTCGATGCCCTGATTGCCGGAGGAATCGCCGACGACCAGCCAGGGCCGTTCGCCTTCGGTGGGGCCCCGATCGACCAGCTGCCACTTGCGGTCGACGATCGCCTGAGCCTTCTTGAGCTTCGGCACGGCCCAGAGCATGGCGGCGTTCACAGCGATCGGGATCGCGACGCCCAGGATCGCCGACACCCACACAGCGCGTCGGCCTTTGCCCTGCGACCGCTCGGAGGGCAGCCAGGGCTTCGGCTTGGCTTGAGTTGGTTGATCGCTGCTCACGAGGCGTACTCCGATGCGTTTAGAACTGGAAGTAGATGAACTCGACGGGCTCTCGCGCGCCCCAGATGGCCATGGCGGTGAGGAGCCCGCCGTAGAACACGCCCCTTGGCAGCGCGGGCAGCGCGACGGGCCAGGCGAGGTCACGCGTGAAGTGTTGGACGAGTTGCATGACAAGCAGCGGTGTGCCGTAGCCGACAAGGATGGTGCCGAGCCGGAGCGTGTCGCCGTTCATGCCGAGGCCGAACGATCCGATCATGCCCACGATTTGCTGGGCCGACTCGGCGCGGAAGATGATCCAGCCGATGACCGTGAAGAAGAACATCACCGCCCACTGGAACAGCACGCGGATCCATCGCATGCCCGACATGTCGGGGGAGGCGTCGCCCGTGTTGGGCGTGAACGGTCGGTAGGCAATCAGCAGCAGCCCGTGGAAGAGCCCCCACACGACGAAGTTCCATGCGGCCCCGTGCCACAGCCCGCCGAGCAGCATGGTGATCATGAGGTTGCGGTAGGTGAACAGCGTGCCGCGCTTGTTGCCCCCGAGCGGGATGTAGAGGTAGTCGCGGAGCCACGACGACAGCGAGATGTGCCAGCGTCTCCAGAAGTCGCTGGGGTTGAGCGCGAAGTACGGCAGGCGGAAGTTGAGCATGATGTCGAAGCCCATCATGCGTGCGATGCCGCGGGCGATGTCGCTGTAGCCGCTGAAGTCGCAGTAGATCTGCCCGGTAAAGGCGAGCGCACCGATCGCGATGTTGATTCCGCCGTGCTCGGGGTAGTTGTTGAACACGTCGTTGGCGACGACGGCGAGGTTGTCGGCGATGACGACTTTCTTGAACATACCCCAGAGCACGAGCCAGAGCCCCAGGTCGATGTCCGATGACCGGATCTGTCTGGGTCTGGTCATCTGGGGCAGCAGGTGGCTCGCCCGCTCGATGGGGCCCGCGACGAGCTGCGGGAAGAACGCGACGTAGAGCCCGAAGGCGAAGATGTCGCTGCACGCGCCCATCTTGCGTCGATAGACGTCGATGGTGTAGCTCATCGTCTGAAACGTGTAGAAGCTGATGCCGACGGGCAGGATGATGCGCAGCGCGAGGTCCGGCGGGTTGAGGCCGAGCGTTTGGAGCCCCGCTTCGACGCTCTCGAAGAAGAAGTCGAAGTACTTGAAGAAGCCGAGCACGCCGAGGTTGACCGCGACGCTCAGCGTCAGCAGCGCGCGTCGGCGTCCCTCGTTGTCCGAGCGGTCCATGGCTCTCGCAACGGCGAAGTCGACGACGGTCGAGAGCAGCAGCAGCCCGCAGAAGCGCCAGTCCCACCAGCCGTAGAAGACGTAGCTCGCGACGAGCAGCAGGACGTTCTTCGTCGTCGTGTACGCGGCGTACCTGCTTGTAAGCCGGTCGTACCGCG
>JBCBMF010000315.1:0-2757 GCA_039822905.1 Planctomycetota bacterium | reverse complement strand
GGACTACCGATCGACAGGGCTGTCGCTCAAGGCCCACCCGGTCAGCATGATCCGCGAGCACCTCGACGCGCGCGGGGTCATCTCGGCGGCGTCGCTGCGTAGTGAGTCGGCCTGCCCGCAGGGGGCCGTGGTCAGTGTCGCGGGATTGGTTCTCTGCCGGCAGCGCCCCGGAACCGCTTCGGGCGTCACGTTCATCACGCTTGAGGACGAGACCGCCATCGCCAATCTGATCATCTGGCGCGATACGTTCGAGCGGTTCCGGCGCGTTGGGCGGCTGGCGTCGCTCATGCTCGCCCGCGGCACCATCGAGCGTGCCGGCGAGGTCGTGCACGTCCATGTCCGCGAGCTTGAGAGCCTCGACGATCGGCTTGAAGGCCTCAGCACACGCTCGCGAGACTTTCACTAGCGGCAGCGAGGCGGGGTAGATACTTGCCGGCTCGTGCGGGGTTTGCACTATACTTGTGTGCACCGATGGGGCATTTCCCGACGGGTGCGAAAGAACGAATGTAGCAGTATCGGAGCCCAGCATGGCCGGCCTGACGCTTACAGATATCTGGAAGACCTACGAGGGCACGGTCGAGGTGGTGAAGGGGCTCGACCTTGACATCCCCGACGGGCAGTTCGTTGTTCTTGTCGGCCCGTCGGGGTGCGGAAAGTCGACGACGCTTCGCATGATCGCCGGGCTTGAAGAGGTCACGAAGGGCACGGTCCGCATCGGTGAGCGTGACGTTACCAACGTGCACCCGAAGGATCGCGACATCGCGATGGTGTTCCAGAACTACGCGTTGTATCCGCACATGACCGTTGAACGCAACATGTCGTTCGCGCTCCGGCTGCGCAAAGTACCACGCACCGAGATCAAGCGACGCGTCCATGAGGCGGCCGGCATGCTCGGCATCGAGGATCTGCTGCATCGGAAGCCTCGCCAGCTCTCGGGCGGCCAACGCCAGCGTGTTGCAGTGGGGCGCGCGATCGTCCGCGAGCCTGCGGCCTTTTTGTTCGATGAGCCGCTGTCGAACCTCGACGCGAAGCTGCGGACCAGCACGCGTGCGGAACTGAAGGCGCTGCACAGGCGGCTCAAGACGACGACCGTCTACGTCACGCACGATCAAGAGGAAGCGATGACGCTCGGCGATCGTGTCGTCGTGCTCAAAGACGGTGTGATCCAGCAATCCGGCACGCCGTTCGAGGTCTTCAGTCGGCCCGCCAACCGATTCGTTGCAACCTTCATCGGCACGCCCCCCATGAATCTGCTCCATGGAACCGTGCAGCGTGAGGCGTCAGCGGCGTGGTTCGTCGAGCGCGGTGATGGCGGGGCGAGGATCGCTTTGCCCGCGAAGCTTGCCGCGTCCGAATCTGTTCGCGACAGCATGCCGGCGGTTCTCGGCGTGCGGCCGCAGTTTCTCAGCGAGCCTGCATCAGCGCCCGATCCGGACCGCACGCTGGTTGTAACACCTGATGTCGTCGAGCCCCTCGGCGATCTCATGGATGTTCACGGCAAGACCGCGGCGGGCGCGACGGTTGTCGCCCGCATCCCCGCGCACGAGTCCATGCTCGTCGGTGAGGCCGTACCGATGAACGTCGACGCCGACCGCATCCAGCTGTTTGCAGACGACGACCCCGGCGTGAACCTCGGTGTCTGAATGAGCGCTGATGTGCTGTGGTCGCCATATCGCTGAGCGATGCGGCGTTACTGATAGTCTTCGAGAAGCCCCTCGCACGCGGCGTGCAGCATCGAGTAGACCTTGTCGAAGCCGTCGTCGCCGCCGTAGTAGGGGTCGGGTACATCCGCGGATTCGGCGTTTGGATCGAATTCGCGGATGCAGAGGACTCGTGCCGCGTCAAACCCCAGCGCGAGCAGGTCTTCTCGGTTTTGTGTGTCCATCGCAAGAACGAGATCCCAGCTGTCCGTTTCGTCAGCGCGGACCTGTCGAGCGCGCGAGGGCAGTTCGATGCCGTGCTTTCGACCCACGGCGATCGAGCGGGGATCTGCGGGATTGCCCGCGTGCCAGCCGCCGGTACCTGCCGAGTCGACCTCGAATCGATCGCCCAGCCCTCTGGTCTCAGAGAGGTGCAGGAAGATGCCCTCGGCGAGCGGTGAGCGGCAGATGTTGCCGAGGCAGACGAACAGCAGTCTCGTTCGCGTCCTTGTCACCGCGGCACCTCCACGGGCAGTGCTTGCTTGATCGCGATGGCGAACGACATCGGCGTCTGGCTTCCTCGTGCATCGATTCTATTGCCGCCGAGTTCGTCGCAGTATCGATCAATCGGGCCGCCGGGCCGCACCCCGACGTCGAGAAGCATGTCGGCTGAGTGCAGGTAGGCCGTCGCCGGCCCCGGCAGCGCTTCGACCGCGATCGCGCGATCGGCATTGCAGAGCAGACGCCGCGCGCGGGCGAGGTGCGACGAACCTGTTGGCAAGCCCATGACGCAGTCGAAGCCGGCTGCATCGAGCAGAGCGGCAGCGTGCGTGAGAGCAAAGGCGTCGATGTCGCGCGGACTGCTGGCGATCGGGACAACGAACGGACGCCGACTCGCCGCGGCTTGAGCGAGCCTGGGATTGGGAGCGGCCGGCAGCTTGATAGGAGCGTTGACGACGCCGGCCGTCCAGATCGACATCGGACAGAGATCCGGGCGACGCGGGAAACCGCGGCGGAGTCTGAGCCGAGCCATCGTTCCAAGCGGCTCCCTGATCGCGCGATGCGAGATTACGTTTATGCCCATCGCTTGAGCACGCAAGAGACCGAGCCGGTCCCC
>JBCBMF010000314.1:0-2760 GCA_039822905.1 Planctomycetota bacterium | reverse complement strand
CCGCTGGGCGAGGCCGAGCAGCCGCTTGTTCTGCTCCCGGATCGCATCGGCGGCATCAGAGACATGCTGGCTTGCGTTCTGGCCGAGCGAACCGGGCGACCGGACATCGCGGCTGACGAGCTCCATGAACTCCTGGCGGCCGGCGTTGCCCTGCCGCTTGAGCCAGCCAGTGCCACGCGATCGTGCCCACGCCGAGTAGGCGTCGTTCAGAACCGGCTTGACGGCTCTGGCTTCGCGGTTGATCTGACGCTGGACGAACCGGGTGACCGGCTCGGTCTGCACAGGGCCGCCGCCAACCACGTCGTCGACCATCGCCGAGCCGAACATCCGAGCGGCCGGGTCGCTCGCCGACCCGAAGACACCGGCCGTGTCAAAGCGTGCGGCGGTGTATTTGGTCCTTCGGTCGGTGATCCGGCCGGCGATGAAGAAGTCGCCCGGGAGCTTGTTGACCTCGCGTGCCTCGACGGCATCGCGGATGGCCTTGGTCACGTCCTCGTCCGCGGACTCAATGCCAAGCTCTGCAACCGCCTGCTCGGGCGTCGTGTCTCCGCGGAAGATGCGTCGGACAAGGTCGGGAACAGACCTAACGGCGTCGGGCAGCCGAGAGAAGTCGCCTCGGAACGGGATGTCGCCGCTGCCGGCAGCGCCCATCGCGTACGTGACGCCGCGCTCGGGCTCGTCGACCCCGCCGCGGATCAGTCGTGTGGCCACATCGCTGAACGATTCTTCGTCGAGCAGGTACTGAGCGGTCGCCAAGTCACCTTCTTCGATTCCCAACGACTCGCCAAGCTCCGCAAGGAACCTTCTGTGGTGATCGCCGCTGACGAAGTCGTCAAACGCTTGCAGGCCGGCTGGCGTCAGCTCGGCACCAGATTCGCGGATGTCGGACCACTCGGCCTCGACCTCGGCGTTGCGGATGCGTCGCATGGCGCTGTCCATCTCGACTCGACCGCCCAGCGCACCGAGGCCGCCACCGAAGGCCATGCCGAAGAGGGCGGCAACGGCGACATCGGCGGCGTCCGCGGTCGGGTCGGACGCGGCGACGACAGTCTCAACGGCCCCTGCTTCGGTGGCCGACGCCGCACCGCCCGTAATCAGTCCGCGGCGAGAGAGCGACGTGAGCCTCTGTGCCCGCGTGACGCCCGTGCCGAGCTTGGCAACCCCGATCGATCCGCGCGCAGCGGCCGAGGCGAGCGATCCGACACCGAAGCCGACGGCGATCGATGCTGGATCGAACACCGCAGCGGTTATCGTCGCGACCGTGCCGGCGGTGCCGGCGTCCGCGATGATCTGCTGCGTCGCCTGCCGCATGAGAACCTGACGACGGATCTTGAAGGCGTGGTCGAAGTTCCTCGCGTGGGCGAAGGCGTCGATGTTTTCTGGGGCTATCTCCCGAAAGAGATTGTCCTGGGCCTCTTGAGGCATGCCGAAGATGCTGAAGTCTGGATCGATCTCGCCGTTTCCAAAGCTTGAGTCGATAACACGGGCGATGCCGGTGACAAGACCTTCCTGATCAAACCCGGCGCCGAGTGCCTCGTAGAACGATGTCCGCTCGCGGAGCTCCTGCTCCTTGCGGTCTCGGAAAGCGTTTGGGTTTGGGTCGCGGACGCCGAGAGGACGCGGTCCGACGTCGAACTGTGTCAATTCAGAAAGCTCCCTGTCGCCGCAGTCGCGGCGATGCCGTCGCCGAGTGCGTCAAGGCCTGCCCGCCGGCGTGCGGTGACCGTGTCGCGGTTGTCACGCATCCATTCGAGAATCGGGCGAATGCCGCCGCGAACGACGCCCATCGCCGGGTCGTCTATGTTGAGCAGGCCGTCTCGCCTTGTGGAGAGAACATCGATCTCATCGCGTGCCTCCGCCAGCGACCGCAACGACTCGTAGGCCTGGATCCGGGTTAGGTAGAGCGAAATCGTCCGGATGTCCTCGGCGTCGATCGTCGGCGTTCGGGCCCCGCCGCCAGGCACCAGCATGAGCCCGGTGTAGTTGTCAACGCGAGCTTCGGAGTTTTCGATGCCCAGCGACTCGGCGTAGAGCCGGAGCACCCGTGTGCCGGCGGAGATGCGGCCGTCGTCGATCTGGATCCTCGTCGTGTTGATCCACTGGCCGCCGATCTCGGCGTGGTCCAGCCGGAACTGCTCTTCGGCGGCCTTGAAAGCATCCTCAGCGTCCGTTACTCCCATGTAAACCTGGTATTGCCGTGCCATCTCGCTGACGAGGTTGCGGGCATACGGATCGTCGTCGAGGTCGTTGGGCAGGGCCCGGTCGATCAGTCGCGACAGCTTCTTTGACGAGATATCCGCGAGCATGTCGCTGGGCGACGCCTCGATCCGACGTATGCGGTTTGCCGCCCGCGCGACCGCCTGTGCGTCATTTCTCGCGACGCCGGTTCTCGAAAGGGCCAACGCCGATCGAAGGATCTGGCCATTAGTGTCTTCACCGACGACGGTGAATCCTCGTTCCTTGAGCCGGCGGGCCACGTCCATTGCACGCATGACTTCGTCGGTCTGGCTGGTCGGGTCTTCGCTGGCCGAGGTCATCGCGCCGTTGACCTCGGCGACGAGCCTTTCGGGCTGGTAGCCGCTGTTGACCATGAGCGTGATGTTGGCCTCGATCGCGTCGCGTCCGACCTCGCCGCCGGCGATGTACTCGCGGAGCGGGCTGCGTCCCGGACCGAACACGCGGGCGACCTCGGCTTTGTATGCGTCGCTGGCCCGTTGATGCCCGGAGACGGTCACCGTGCGGCCGTCGGGGCGTTCGTAG
>JBCBMF010000313.1:0-2765 GCA_039822905.1 Planctomycetota bacterium | reverse complement strand
ACATCCGACGACTCGATCCACTTCTGGAGCCCATGAACGCTCGTCTGCTCCCGACAGCGATGCATCCGTGGATGAATCCGAACACCGAGACGAGGCTCTGGCCGCACGAGAACAACGAGATCTACCAGAAGTACGACCGCATCTTCGGGTGCAAGGGTCACGGCTGGGGCAATCTCCAGAGCACGCACATCAACCTCCCGTTCGCGAACGACGACGAGTTCGGCCGGCTCCACGCGGCCCTCCGGCTTGTGCTGCCGCTGCTGCCGGCGATCGCCGCGAGCTCGCCGATCGTCGACGGTGACTGGTCACCGATTTCCTGTCAGCGAATGGAGGTCTACCGGTCCAACTCCAAGCGCGTCCCGATGATGACCGGGCTGGTCGTGCCCGAGCCTGTGTTCAAACGCGCGGGCTATGAGCGCGACATCCTCGGGAAGCTCTACGACGAGCTTCGGCCGCTCGACCCCGAGGGCGTGCTCCGACACGAATTCGCCAACGCCCGCGGCGCGATGGCCCGGTTCGACCGCGGCGCAATCGAGATCCGCGTCCTCGACATTCAGGAGTGCCCCAAGGCCGATCTCGCGATCGCCGCGTTGATCATCGAGCTTGTCCGTGCTGTCGTCAGCGAGCGATGGATAAGCTACGAAGATCAGAAGCGGATCAAGACCGAACCGCTGCACGGCGTGCTGCTCGACACAATCCGGTATGCGGACCGAACCCGGATCCGCGAGCGCGCCCTGCTCGATGCGTTCGGTATCAACCAGAGCCTGGTCTGGGCTGCCGATCTCTGGGTCTCGCTGCTTGAACAGGTCATGCCCGATCACGCCGCATGGTCGCCGATGCTCCGACGCATGCTCAAGACCGGTACGCTCGCGAACCGAATCGGCCAGCAGATCAGACGATTCCCCACGAAGCCGGAGCTGCAGAGCGTGTACGGCGAGCTCGCCGAGTGCCTGCACGACGGGGAGCTCTTCCGTGTTCCCTGACGACCAGCATGGTTCGCCCGCGTTCATCCTGCTTACCTGCGAACACGGCGGCCGCGACGTCCCTGAAGCCTACAAGCCGCTGTTCCACGGACGGAAAGCAATACTCGACAGCCACCGAGGCTACGACGTCGGTGCGCTCGGCGTCGCGCTGCGTCTGGCATCGCGGCTCTCGGTCCCAATTGTCTTCTCGACCACCACACGGCTGCTGATTGATCTGAATCGCTCGCTCGATCAACCCGATACCTACAGCGAGTTCACCTCCGAGTTATCTACTGACGAACGAAGTCGTATTGAGAGCACGTTCTATCAACCGTACCGAACCTCCGTCGCAACGACCATCGCATCCGCCATCAAGGCGGGCCGCCGCGTTCTCCATCTCGGTGTTCACTCCTGCACCGACGTGCTCCACGGCGAACAGCGCGAGCTTGATATCTCGCTACTCTTCGATGAATCCCGTGTCCGTGAGGAACGCTTCGCCCTGCGATATCGCAACGCACTGACACGCTTCGCTGGCGATCTGCGGTATCCCTTCAACACGCCGTACAAGGGTGCCGACGACGGGCTGACAAGCACGCTTCGTGGTCAGTTCCCGGAGGAGAGCTACCTCGGCATCGAGATCGAGGTGCGTCAGGGCATGATTCTCAGGCCCTCCGAGCAGCGAGCCGCCGGCGATCTGCTCGCGACCGCGCTCCAAAGCATGCCTGGAAGCAGCATCACATGACATCGTGGCTTCTGCTTGGTGTAGGCCTGGCGGTTCTTGTAACCGGCGCTGAATTGCTGGTTCGCGGCGCCTCTCGCATGGCAGCGAAACTAGGGATCTCGCCCCTGTTGATCGGCCTGACGATCGTTGCGTTTGGAACCAGCTCTCCTGAGATCGCTGTGTCGCTCGGCGCTGTCGCCAACGGCCAACCCGATCTCGCGCTCGGGAACGCATTCGGTAGCAACACCTTCAATATTCTCTTTATACTTGGGCTCTCCGCGATCGTCTGCGCCCTCGTCGTCCAGCAGAAGCTCATCCGGATTGGGGTTCCGCTGATCATCGTCGCGGGCGCTGTCCTCTGGATCATGCTGCTCGACAGTAAGCTCGGTCGACTTGATGGTGCATTGCTTCTGCTAGGACTCGTGACATACATAGTGTCAGTCATCTGTGCAGCGCGACGCGAAGCTCCCAAGTCAGACCATGACAGTCCGCAGGCCGTTGATCGTAAGCCACAGGGCGTTGTCCTTGCAGTCTTGATGGTACTCGTCGGCCTCGGGCTCTCGGTTCTGGGGGCGCGATGGCTCGTGCAAGGCTGTGTATCGATCGCAGCCTCGTTCGGCGTCAGCGAGCTTGTCATCGGGCTGACGATTGTGGCCGCTGGAACCTCGCTGCCCGAAGTCGCGACATCGCTCGTCGCCGCAGTACGCGGTCAGCGAGACATCGCGGTTGGCAACGTGCTTGGCAGCAACATCTTCAACATCCTCGGGATCCTCGGCCTCGCCGGTATGGTGGCACCGGCTGGCATCACCGCCCCGCCTTCGCTCGTGAACTTCGATCTTGTCATCATGCTTGCCGCGTCGTTCCTGTGCTTGCCCATCATGCTGACCGGGTTCCGCGTTGATCGCTGGGAAGGCGGTCTCTTTCTCGCCGCCTACATCGGATATCTCATCTTCACGGTCCTGAATGCGACCGGGTCAGACCCCATATCTAACACTAGTATTTCACCGCTGTAGGCGGCGAGAAAGAGACCGCCTTCCCAGCGATCAACGCGGAACCCGGTCAGCATGATGGGCAAGCACAGG
>JBCBMF010000312.1:0-2813 GCA_039822905.1 Planctomycetota bacterium | reverse complement strand
GGCGTTCGCCGGCAAAGACCTTGCCATGAGGTGCGCCTCGCATCCGCGTTAGGCGAAGTTCGGCCGTCTTTTTGCCGGCGAGAATCAGCTCGACGTACTCGCGCTTGATGACCGCGACATGGATCATGAGGATCGGAGCTTGTCGATCGTACCTGTGGTGCTCTTGCCCTCGACGAGGTCGATGAGCGCGACTCGGCCGCCGTGGGCTTCGACGATCTCGTGGCCGACGACCGACTCGCGGGTGTAGTCGCCGCCCTTGACGAGCACGTCGGGCTTGATGGCTTCGATGAGCCCGATGGGCGTGTCATCGGCGAAGGGGACGATGGCATCGACGCAGCCGAGCGCGCCGAGGACGCGGGCGCGGTCGTCGAGTGTGTTGACCGGGCGTTCGGGGCCCTTGAGCCTTGCGATGGAGTCGTCGGTGTTGAGGCCGATGATGAGCATCGCGCCAAGATCGGCGGCCTTCTCGAGCAGCGTGACGTGGCCCGTGTGGATGATGTCGAAACAGCCGTTGGTGAAGACGACGGCGCCGCCGGTCTTTCGGACGGCCTCGGCCTCGACAAGCACCTGCTTGAGCGTGCGCAGCTTGCCCTGCAGCCTGCCTTCCTGCTTCATGACTGCGTGGCGGACGCGTGCGACGGGGATCGGCTCGACGCCGAAGATCTCGACCTCAAGGCCAGCCGCGACATTGGCTATGCCGACGGCGCTCGGCCAGTCGAGGCCGCAGGCAATGGAGGCGGCGAGTCCGGCGAGCACCATGTCGCCCGCGCCCGTGACGTCGTAGACCTCCCTCGCGACAGTCGGGATGAGCCGAGGTTCAGTATCGCGCTCGAGAAGGAGTGCGCCCTGACGATCGAGTGTGAGGACGACGGTGTCGAGGTGCAGTTCGTCGAGCAATCGCCTCGCGATGTCGGCGTTGGCCTCGGGCGCATCGCCGTTGGTGGTTGAGGCCGTGGCTTGCTCGGCTTCAGTGCGGTTGGGTGTGATGCAGGTTGCGCCGCGGTACTTGGTGTAAACATCGATCGCGGCGGGGTCGACGAGCACGGGCTTGCCGCCGGCGTTGGCTCGCTCGATGACGGCCTGGCAGAGTGCTTCGGTGCAGACGCCCTTGTTGTAATCCTCGATACAGACGACGTCGGCCGAGGCGAGCTCGCGGTCGAACGCGGCGAGCATGTGGTTGCGGATGTCATCGCCGATCGGCTCGCGCGACTCGAAGTCGACGCGGAACATCTTCTGCGGGTGGCGATGCTGTGCGAGGCCGATGAGGGAGCGCTTGACCGTGGTCGGGCGCGAGGCATCGATCACCAGCCCGTCGGTGCCGATGCCCTTGGCAGCAAGAGCATCGCGCAGCTTGCCGGCTTCGGGGTCGGCGCCGGTGACGGTGACAAGAGACACGGTTCCACCCAACGCGGCGAGGTTGAGGCAGACGTTTGCCGCGCCGCCGGGGCGGTGTTCTGACTTGCGAACGTGGAGCACAGGAACCGGCGCATCGGGGCTGAGCCGATCAGCGTCGCCCATGAGCAGCTCGTCGAGCATGACATCGCCGACGACGATGGCTTTGAAGGAGCCGAGCTTCGCGATGGACTCGGTCAGGCCGGTCATGGATCGATTGTATCCTCGGCGGTTTCCGCTGCTGCTGCAAGAACCAATCGGTCGAACGCGTCGGCTTGCGTGACCAGTTGCATCTCGAGCTTCGGGACGGCGACGGGGCAGAGCCACGCCGATGGGTCCTCGCCGCGGAGCTTGGCCCAGTCCTTCGCAGTGGTGACGATCGCATCGGCGTGCGCCGCCTCGCGGATGATGCGGCGAACAGTTGCCGCGGCGTACGGATCGTGATCGCGGAGGACGATCGGGTCGAGCATGCGGCCGACCTGTGCGCGGACCGATTCGATGAAGGCGTCTGGGTTGCCGATCGCGCACACCGGGAGCACCGTCTTGCCGGCGAGCCACGACAGCGAGTGCTCGATGTCGATGACGTCGACGCCCGTCCACGCGTGCCGGGATGTTGCGATCAGCAGGTCGGCGCTGGCGGCGAGCGATGCGCGGGTGATGTCGTTAACGACGACGTCGCTCGCACGCTCGGTGTGGGTGATGACGACGGCCTGGGCTCTGGCGAGCGAGTCCATCGGTTCGCGGAGCCGGCCGAGCGGAAGCAGCGCGTCGTCGAGCGGGCTGCGGGTGGCGTCGATGAGGACGACGTCGAGGTGGCGGGCGATGCGGCGGTGCTGGAAGCCATCGTCGAGGACGATGAGATCCACGGCCTCGCCGCGTTCGGTGCCGAAGAGGTTGATGAGGCCTTCTGTGCGGTTCGGCTGGGCGACGATGGGCAGGTCGTCGAACGTGGCGGCGTACTCGTCGGCTTCGTCGGAGCGGCCGTCATCGCGGCGGTTGGAGCCGTAGCCGCGCATGGCGATGCACGGGTCGTGGCCAGCGTCGCGGAGGAGCGTGATGATTCGGCGGACCATCGGCGTCTTGCCGGTGCCGCCGACGGAGAGGTTGCCGACGCTGATGACGGGTCGGTCGAAGGTGACGACGCCCTCGCCGCGGTCGAAGCGGGCGTTGCGTTTGCCGATCTGGGACGCGTAGACGCGGGAGAGCGGCTTCAGGATCGGTGCGAGCAGCGGGGTCACCGCGTGAGGTTATGCGTCGGTGCCGTCGCGGCGCTCGCCTTCGACGAGGCGGAGGCGAGGCTCGTCCGGTGCGTCGGCCGAGGTCTCGCGGCGGAGGCGTTCGATCTCGTCGCGCATCTTCTGGAACTCGGTGCGGTACTTGGCCCGCTGCTGGGCGGCGATCTTGGTATTGTTGATCGCGTC
>JBCBMF010000311.1:0-2819 GCA_039822905.1 Planctomycetota bacterium | reverse complement strand
GGCCGTCTTTGGGTGAGAGGATCTCTGTCGCACGCCTCGTCTCAACGGCGCGCTTCTCGGGGGTGCCGAACGGCGTTGGCTCGCCGTTGGTGACATCGACGAGCATGACGTCGTGCCCCTGGTCGGCGAGCTTGGCGATGGTCGCGCCCATGCCGAGCTCTTGATCGTCCGGGTGCGGGCCGATGGCGAGGATGTTGGCCATGGTTGCTGTCCTTACCCCATTCGGCGGAAGATGCCGAGCCCGTAATTCAGCGGCGCGAGATACAGCTCGACGCTCTCGTACAAACCCGCAGCGAAGTCGTTGATGTGATCGAGCAGGTGCCGACCGCCGACATGCCCGCCGCAGCGCTCGGGGATGGTGTCGTGCACGATCACGTAGCCGCCGGTGACGAGCACGGGCTCGAGGGCGATGAGGTCTTTGCGGAGACCTTCGGCCGAGTGGTCGCCGTCGAGCAGCGCGAGGTGCGCGCTGCCGGCGGATCGCAGCGATTCGTGGAGCGTGGGAAGGACGTCCCAAGAGACGCCCTGGTGCAGTTCGATGCACTCTCGCACGCCGGCATTCGTCAGATTCGATTCGATCAGCTGGCGGCGATCGGTGATGGCGGACTTTCGCCACTCGTTCTCCGGCAGGTCATCGAAGCGATCGATGGCGTGGATCCTTCCCGCCCTGCCGTGCTCGTCACCGGAGGCTACCGGTTCATCGCCGATGTCGTTCAGAGCGGCCGCCATCCAGATCGTGCTCACGCCCATGAACGAGCCGACCTCGACGACGGCCCGCGGTCGGATGTTGCGCACGAGCGAGAACAGCAGCAGCCCGGCCTCGGGACTGATGCTCGCCGGGAACGCGGCCGGGTGGTCGTACAGCTCGGCGAGCGTCTTGAGCCACGGCACCGAGTCGTTGCGGAGCCAATCGGGGAAGGTCCAGCGATCGGGGTGCTGGTCCTTGCTGGTGGGGCCGGGGAAGAAGGTGGGCGCGTGCCGGGGGATCCAGAACTTCTCGCGGGGCATGTCGGGGCTGACCGGGCCGAAGCGGGTGTCGGGTTGGTTGGGATCGCTCGGCACGGGGAAGGTTATGGGCGAGGTGGTTCGAGAGGATTGATCTTCGGCTTGGCGTCGCCATGGGATCCGAGCAGACGTTGGACTTCCTGGTTCGTACTCGCGAGTAACCGCCGACGCTGACCGCGTCGCCTTGCATCAACGAAGCCTGAGAAGCCGCACTCCACCATCACGGGCACACAGCTGAGCACCTGCTCATCAGGGATGTGAAGCCCAACACCGCGCGGCTCGAAGACAAGCGCAGTCAGCATTCGAGCAGCCCACCTCGGCCAACGATCGCCACGAAGTAGTTCGAACCGGCGAACGCCGCCGACATCGATCATGGTCATGGAGGTTTCGTCCCCGCTGGGAACGACGATGTTCGATGGCTTCATATCCCGGTTCACGATGCCACGAAAGAGCATCATCGTGACACGCGACGCCCCATGTCGGAGCCACGCCCCACGCTCTTCTGAATCCGACGCACACATGCGATCTAGCAGGGTTGGGCCCTCAATCCACGGATGGACAAGGATCTCCAAGTCATCGACAGCTCCATGAAACAGGACGGGCGGCGTTGCAACATCCTCGTGCTTTCCGATGAGCCGAGCCGCACGCGTCGCCCGCGCGTACTCGGTCAGGCGGAACCGAAAGCGTGATCGCTCGAGCGGTCGCGACTTCAGGGAGACCTTTAGGCCGTTCACGCCAGCCCGATGTACGGCCCGCCTGCCGTCGCGCTTGATGAGGGTGCCGCGATCCCAAGGCCGACCCGCGAGAGCTTCCTTCCACGCCTGCCGGCTCTCGCCCTCGCCGAGGTGCAGGATGCTCACGCGGTCATTCACAGCCGGAGGCTATACCCTGCCCACGTGAGGCTCTCGGTTGCCATCGTGTGCAAGAACAACGCCGACACGATCGGGCGGACGCTCGACTCGGTTCGGCACCTCGACGACGACATGGAGATCATTGCCGTCGACTCGGGCTCGACGGATGACACGATCCCGATGCTGCGCGAGGCCGGGGCCCGGGTGATCGAGAGCGACTGGCTGGGGTTCGTCAAAACCAAGAACAAAGCCCTCGCCGAGTGCACCGGCGAGTGGGTGCTGGCGCTCGACTCGGACGAATCGGTGCTGCCCGAGCTGGCCGAGGCGATCCAGCACGCGATCGCGGAGCCGGGCGAACGAGCCGGCTTTCTGGTCAATCGCAAGGTCTTTTACCGCGGCGAGCCGCTGAACTTCGCCTGGCAGCCCGAGTGGCGGCTCAGGCTCATCCGCCGGGAGCGCTTCCACTGGATCGGCCTCGACCCGCACGATCACCTCGCGCCGATCGACGGGACCGAGCAGATCGCCCGGCTCGTCGGCGACCTCCGGCACGACTCGATCGAGGGCGGCTTCGGGCTCTTCCTCGAGAAGCAGTCCCGGCACGCGCGGACGATGGCGGCCTCGATGCACGCCGAGGGCCGGACCGGCTCGGTCTGGAAGCTCGTTACCAGCCCCGTCGGGGCGTTCATAAAGCAGGCGATCGTCAAGCAGGCCTGGCGCGACGGGCGGGCGGGGTGGATGGCGGCGGCCTCGACCGCGGCCGGCACGCTGATGAAGCACGCGGCCCTGCTGGAGCTTCATGAGAAGGCGTCAGGGAGCGATTCGGTGCCGACCGATCGGCCGACCTAGGATTGTTTGTGCGGGCCTCATGCCCAGGGGTATCTTGATTGTGTGGGCTCAGCCCCTTTCTGGATTGTAGTTTAGTTTATCGTGTGCCCTCTCGTGGGCTTTTAGTTTATGGCCACG
>JBCBMF010000310.1:0-2851 GCA_039822905.1 Planctomycetota bacterium | reverse complement strand
GCCTCCGCTGCTGCTGCTGCCGCCGCCATGGCTATGTCTCCTCGCCGGCTCCCCGGCGATGAACCCGGATGCTGCGAACCGGGTCCGATTTCACAGTGGTGTCGGTCGTCAAATTACCGCAAACCAGATAAATATACTAGTAGACCGTTTGATACTTGGCAATTTATCGATATAATTATGCGGAAACTGGTTTGCAAAGTTTGGGATTCTGCCGGATACGAGATGTGGATGCGAATATCCGGGACTACACTCGTACGCGAGACGGCAAGGCGGCAGGCTCGCAGAAAGGAACGGAGGAACACCGATGTTCAGCAAGACAACGGAGTACGCGTTCCGAGCCTCGGTCTTTCTGTGCGAGGCGAAGGGGCGCCGCGTGCCGGCGCAAGAAATCGCCGCTGCGACCCATGTGCCGGTTCGCTACATGTCAAAGGTCCTGCAGACCTTGACGGAGGCCGGCCTGATCGAATCGCAGCGGGGCCCAAGCGGCGGGTTCTGGATCACGCGTGATCCGGTCGACATGTCGCTGCTCGACGTGGTCCAGGCCATCGCGCCGCTCGAGCGGATGTCCGCGGGCTCATCCAACGGCACGGGCGACACCAGCGGCTTCCAGTCCGACATGCGTCGCCTGTACAAGGAACTGGACAGCCTGGTCGAGATCGCTTTGAAGAAGCTCGCCGGCACCTCGCTCGACAGCCTCATGACCGACGAGTCGGACGACACGGCGGTGGAAGCCGAGCTCAACGCGGCCGCGAACGTCGGGCACCGCAACGGTGCGGGCCAGAACGGCTTCGGCGCGAACGGCACCCACTAGCGAGAAAGAGCCACCTGCCGGGATCGAACCGGCGACCTGCGGTTTACAAAACCGCTGCTCTACCAGCTGAGCTAAGGTGGCGGCCGCTTTGAGTCTAGCTCGCCCGGCGGAGCACCATCAGGTCCCGTCGAACCCGAGCGGGTCGCCGCCGGCCGGCTGCTGCGAGCTCGTTTCCTGCTCGAGCCGTTGCAGGTCGCTGTAGCTCACCGCGATCGGCTCGCCCATCGCGGGCCGAAAGTGCTCTCGCAGCTGGCTCACCAGCTCGTGGCACTTCCGGACCGGGTGGGCCCGGCTGACCACCGCTTCGAACTCGATGAACGAGCCGAGGCCTTCCACGTCATCGATATGGATCCGCACCGGGCCGGTCAGGAACAGGCACCGCATCTTGCCGACGGTCAGCTCGACGGGCAGGTCGCGCGTGCCGAAGCGTTCCTTGGCGGTGGGCTCGTCGTAAATGACATAGTGGCTCAGCCTTTGCGTGGTCTGGTCGGGTCGGTCGTAGAAGATGTACTCGATCTCGGGCGGGGCTTCGATGTCGTCGGCGTACGAGATCTCGCGCCGTTTCAGGCGACCCGATGCGACCTTGTAGTAGGTATCGACGTGCCGAAGGTCGCCCGCGTGCGTCGCGCCGAGCTGGCGGGCGATGGCTCGCGCCAGCTCCGGGTCGCGCAGCTCAGCCTTGTACTCGACGTTGTGCATGCCTGCAGTCTAACCGATCCGGGCTAGCTGTCCGTTTCGCCGAGCAGCTCGAGTAGCCTGGCCTCGTCCCACACCTCGATGCCCAGCTGGTTGGCCTTGTCGAGCTTGGACCCAGCGCCGGGGCCGGCGATGACCAGGTCGGTGTTCTTGCTGACCGAGCCGGTGACCTTCGCGCCGAGCGCGACGAGCCGGTCCTTCGCTTCGCCACGGTCCATCGCCTCAAGCGTGCCGGTGAGGACGATGGTCTTGCCGGCCACCGCCGAGTCCGCATCGCTCGCTTCACCAGGTTCTCGGTACTCCCGGCTGGTCAGATCGACGCCGGCGTCGCGCAGCCCGTCGAAGATCGCCGTGCCCGCGGGCGAATGCAGGAAAGCGTGCACGACCGGCGCGGTGTCTCGGCCGAGCCCGGTCTCGTCGCGGTCCTTGGGGTCCTTGGGCAGTCCACGCTCGGCGGCCTCGGTGGTCGAGAGCGTCTTGGGCCGAAGCATCGGCTCCTCGATCGCGAGCAGCGCATCGAGGTCGGGCGCGAGCCCCGAGAGCGAGCGCGCGGTGGACTCGCCGACGTGTCGAATACCGAGACCAGCCAGAACGCGCGCGAGCCCCTGCGACTTCGAGGCCTCGATGCCCGCAAGCAGGTTCTCGAGCTTCTTGGCGCCCATTCGATCGAGCTCGAGCAACGCGTCCTTGTGCTCGTGCAGCCGGTAGATGTCCGCGAACGAGCGCAGCGGTATGCCAGACGCCAGGATCTGATCGATGGTCGACTCGCCCAGCCCGTCGATGTCCATCTGCCGGCGGCCGGCGAACCAGATCAGCTTCTCGCGCAGCTGGGCCGGGCACTGCGGGTTCACGCAGCGGCGGGCTGTTTCTTTCTCCGGGTCATCCACGGCTTCGGCCGGCTCGACCTCGACAAGCCCCTCGCACGTTGGGCAGCGCTCAGGCGGAGCGATCTTCTTGGCAGACTTCGGCCGCTCGGCAGCAACGGGCCCGACGACGTACGGGATGATCTCGCCGGCCTTCTCGACCTCGACGGTGTCGCCGATGCGGATGTCGCGCTGGCGGACCAGGCCGAAGTTGTGCAGCGTCGCGTGCTGCACGGTCGTACCCGCCAGCAGCACCGGTTCCATGACAGCCCTCGGCGTGATCTTGCCGGTCTTGCCGACCTGGTAGTCCACGCTGAGCAGCGTCGTCGTCTTGCGCTCGGCCGGGTACTTGTACGCGATCAGCCACCGCGGGCTCTTGCTCGTTGTGCCGAGCGCCCGCTGCTGCGCGAACGAGTCGACGCGGATCACCAGCCCATCGATCGCGTACGGCAGCTCGTGCTTGGTCTTGGCGAGGTCATCG
>JBCBMF010000309.1:0-2858 GCA_039822905.1 Planctomycetota bacterium | reverse complement strand
CGACCGGGCCCTCGAACACGGCACCCTCTCCGAGCTCTCCATCCGTCCGCGGATCAAACCCGATCACACCCGCGTCGGGGTTCACGTAGCCCTCGATCACGATCTCGGCGTCTGCGGGCACCCACAGCGGCACGCTCTCACCCCGGCAGAGCTTGATGCCCCCGCCGTTGAGAAACCCAGCCATCAGCAGTTCGCTGATGCCGGGCGGCAGCGGAGCCGTCGCCGCGTACGGCAGCACGCTCGGCCCACCCAGCACGATCGCCACGGGCATCGGATCGCCGCGCTTCTTCCACGAACGCCAGTGGCTTGCCCCGTCGTGGTGCATGTGCCAGTGCATTGCGACGCGGTCTTTGCCGAACAGCTGCACGCGGTACATCCCGATGTTGTGCGACGAGGGCTTGACCTTACCCGCATCATCCGCATGGATCGTGTGGGTACCCACGAGCGTGATGTACCGACCGCGATGCTGCGCGTTCCAGTCATCGCCGCGCCCTATACCCGGCACGCCGTCGTTGACGTTCCCCGGATAGCCCACCCCCGCGAAGTCGCCGTCGTGCGGCCAGCACCGGATGATCGGCAGCCTCGTGAGATCAATCTGATCCCCTCGAAACACACGCTCCTGGCATGCGCCGGGCTTCTTCGATCGCTTCGGACCAATCTTCAGCAGCGGCGCGAACTGCTTCGCTTTACCGATCGCATCGCCCAGCGACTTCGGCGGCTCTGGCTTGACCAACTCCCCGATCGTCGCGCCGATGCCGTCGAATCCCTGCTTCGCACCCAGCCCCATCTCCATCCGCCGATAGCTGCCGTACGCGTTGATCAGGCACGGCACATCGCTGCCCTCGACGTTCTCAAAGAGCAGCGCCGGCCCGCCGCGATCCCAGAACCGCGGGTCGTTGGTCTTCGCCGAGTCGCTCGGCTCGCCCCGGCACCGGCTCTTGCTGACGAGATCGGTAATGGCCGCGATCTCGAGCACGGGCGACACCGGTTCGGCGATGCGCACCAGCTCGCCGGCCGCTTCGAGTGCCTCAACAAAGCTCCGCAGGTCTCGGTACATACGCTCTCACACGATGAATGAACAAGCACAACCGCCCGCCGCCGCCTTTGCCTTCGGCCGAACCCGCGACTGGCCCGGCTACTTTAAGGCCGTCGAAGGCGGCAGCCCCAGGCAGACACTCCTCGACGCCCTCCGCCTGTTCGAAGAAGACGAATCGTTCGATGCTTCGAACGCGTTCGCGATCGACCTCGGCTGCGGCGAGGGGCGCGACACCGCCAAACTACTCCGGCACGGCTGGACCGTCTTCGCCACCGACGGCCACCCCGAAGCCATCGACCTGCTCCTCGCACGCGATGACCTGCTGCACACCGACCGGCTGACCACGAAAGTCGCAACCTTCGAAGAGCTCGACGCCCTGCCGCAGGCCGACCTCGTCTCGGCCAGCTTCAGCCTGCCGTTCTGCACACCCGACCACTGGAACCGGGTCTGGAACCTGGTCGCGCGTGCCGTCAAGCCCGGCGGCCGATTCGCCGGCCAGATCTTCGGCGACCGCGACGAGTGGGCAACCATACCAGATCGCTCGCACTTTCCTCGCGCCGCCCTCGACGGCCTCTTCGCCGGCTTCAACCTCGAGCTCGTCCGAGAGGACGAATCCGACTCCAAGGACGCCGCCGGCAACGCCAAGCACTGGCACCTGTACCACATTGTTGCCCGCAAGCACACGAACTGATTCCCAAGTAGTTTCACCGCCATGACACCACCCGCTTCATCAGACACCGCCATCGAACTTATCGATGTCGCCAAGACTTACGGCGGCCGGTTCGGCAAGAAGACGCCCGCGCTCCGCGGCGTGAACATGAACGTCAAACGCGGCGAGGTCTTCGGGCTCATCGGGCCCAACGGCGCCGGCAAGTCGACGCTTGTCAAGATCCTCATGACCGTCATCCGCCCGTCTACCTGCACCGGCTCGCTGCTGGGCAGCCCGATCGGCCACAAGCCCGCGCTTGCGCGTGTCGGCTACCTCCCCGAGCACCACGCCTTCCCGGGGTACCTCACCGGCGCGCAGGTCATCGACTTCTTTGGGGCTATGGCCGGCCTCTCTCGCCGCGAGCGAAAGCAGCGATCCGGTGCGCTGCTCGACCTCGTCGGCATGACGGCGTGGTCTCGCCGCAGGCTCCGCTCGTACTCAAAGGGCATGCGGCAACGCATCGGCATCGCCCAAGCGCTCATCAACGATCCCGAGCTCGTCCTGCTCGACGAGCCGACCGACGGCGTTGACCCGGTCGGCCGCCGCGAAATCCGCCAGATCGTCGAGCAGATCCGCGACGAGGGACGCACCGTTCTCATCAACAGCCACATCCTCTCCGAGCTTGAGCATCTCTGCGACCGCTTCGGCCTGCTGGTCAAGGGCGTGATGGCCAACGCCGGCACCATGGACGAGCTGACCGAGGGCCAGCGGCGGTACTACATCGCGGTCCGGCCCGAGAGCGCACAGGGGATCGAGCTAGACAACGGCACCGTGCACGTCGACACCGAGGACCCGAACGAGCTTCAGCCGCACATCGACCGGCTCCGCGCACGCGGCGTCGTCATCACCGGCATCCGGTCCTTCAGGCCCACGCTCGAAGACATCTTCATGCAGACCGTCACCAACCCGGCGACAGGCGAGGCCTACACCCCGGGCGCGGCCAAGCCGGGTGAAGCACGCACCGACGTGGGCGACGAGGTAAACCAATGAACGTCGCGCTTCGTCAGACCACCGCCCTGTTCATCGACGCCTACCGCGAGCTCGCGGCCGGCAAGCTGTTCTGGATCACGCTCGTCCTTTCCGGGCTTGTCGCGGGCGTGTTCGCGATGATCG
>JBCBMF010000308.1:0-2865 GCA_039822905.1 Planctomycetota bacterium | reverse complement strand
CCGCGTCGACGGCTTCGAGCGCTCGCTTGAAGTGGAAGTGCACGTCGGCGACGATCGGCACGCGCGTCTGCGCGATGACCTCGCGGAGCGCGGCGGTGTCCTTCTTCTCGGGAACGGCGACGCGCACGACGTCTGCACCGGCTGCCGCGAGCTTATTGATCTCGGCGACGCACGAGTCGATGTCGTGCGTGTAGCCGGAGGTCATGGTCTGGACGGAGACCGGCGCCGGTTCGGTTGGGGTGCCGTCCTTCAGCGGCAGCCCACCCCCGACCTGAACAACACCCGTCCGCTCATTGCCGAGACGGATGGGCCGCGTCGGCCTGCGGGGAAACATCGTCTGAGGAGCTGTCTGAGGGAGGTTGCTGCTCATTGTTATCCACACTAGGTTCGGCGTTCGCACCCGATTCGTTCGTGCTTTCGGCGTGGGGTCGGGGAAGATTCGCGAATCGGCACCGCAATGTCCCGAGGTAGCTCAGCGTTTCGAAGACGATCAGACCCGCGAAGAAGCCGCCGGCGGCGAACGCGGTATGGGCCGGGACCAGCCGCAGCACCCACCACGTGCCGAGCGAGCCGTACCAGGTGCGGAAGACGCTGTGCCCGAGGAACGCGAGGATGACCGCCAGCAGGCCCGCGAGCATCCAGCCGTAGCTCGCGTGCGCCGTCACGGCCCGGGCGATGCCCGGCGTGACCCGGCCGCCGCGTTTGTTGCCGAAGAACTGGAGCCCCGCCCGCTCGATCGCCGTCAGCCCGCGGAGTACCGCGTAGGCCGCGGGCGTGAGGATGAGCAGCGCCCCGAGCAGCCCGGCGAGCGATCCCCGGCTGTGCAACAAGACCTCATCGATCCGATCCTCCGCGAACGCGCAGGCCGTGAGCAGCGCGGCGAGCCCGAGGTTGATCCTCAGCAGCCACTCGGCGTCGTGCTTGCCGATGGTGATCGTGTCGAAGAGCTGCCGCCATCGGGCTAGCGCCGCGAGCGTGCGCAGCCACGAGGCGAACGAGCCCCCGCGCTGCCAGGGCGAACCCACACGCATCTCGGGCATGGACGAGGCGATCGGCGTCCCGCACTCCGGGCAGGCGAACTCGTGAAGGACGGCATCAAGCGGGTAGCCGCACCGCCGGCACAGCAGGGCATCGGGATCGAGGCGTTCGGTCGGCACGGCTCATGATTCGCACGCGGTCGTTGAGAGTGTCACCACCCGGCGTCTCGAAGCAGGCAGGCCGCCCAGAGGCCGGCGGACATCGATCGCATCCATGTCACGAGGCCAGCGACGGCACCGCCCGCCGGCAGCGTGTCGGCAAGGATGCCCTCGACGCCCAGCAGCCGGACCGCCGCGACGATCGCGAGCGTTGCCGCTCCTCCGACCACGAGGCCGACGGTTGAGATGGAAGACACGCGCAAGGCGATCAGCCGGGCCTTGGCGACATGCAGCAGCCGGGCGAGCAGGAATACGGCCGCGTGCTCGAACATCACGAGCAGCGTTGCGACGGCGCACAGCACGATCGCGATGACGAACACGAGCTGGAACAGCGTGGTCACGGCGCTGATGGGCTCCAACAGCGAAGCGCGGATCGGGTCGATCAGCCAGGTCCAGACGATCGCCATCGCCGCGAGCGTGGATGCGGCGGCGAGGTTGATGTAGAGGCGACCGAGGCTGTCCTGCTCGCGCCAGATCAGGCCCAGCACGCCCGTTCGTGGCGAGACCACGAGCTTGGCCGTTTCGATGGGCTTGGAGAGCGTTGCCGGTTGGCGGTCGCACCCGCACTCCGGGCATTCAGGTGTTTCGAGGCCGCGCGCGGGGTACCCGCAGCGCACGCACAGCGGCGGCTGGTCGGCCATGGCCTGCTCCAGTCTGGTGGCTTCGCATCGAGCCGGCGGGGCCGCCCCCGTCGGGATAGGCTGACCTATCGGACGCGGGCGAACACGGCTGAAGCCCGAGGACAACATTCGCGGGAGACGGACGTTCGGTTCGCTTCCCGTGTTGGGGCCGGAGCACGTCGTGTGATCTCGTACACCACCATCACATCAAGCGACCCGCTCTACCCGGGCGAGTGCGACCTGCGTGAGCTCGTGCTGCTCCGGCCCATCGGCTACGACATGGACCGCTTCCGGGCCGAGTACCCGGGCTTCGAGGACAAGTTCCTGCACTTCGTCGCGATCATGGGCTCGCCGGGCGGCGACCGTGTCGTCGGTTGCGTGTTGCTGTTGCCCGAGACCGACACGCCGGGCGTGGGCAAGCTCATGCAGATGGCCGTCCACCCCCAGCGACAGGGCGAGGGCATCGGCAAGCGCCTGGTCGTCGAGGTTGAACGGCATGCGTTCTCGGAACTGGGGCTCGGCAGCCTGTACTGCCACGCTCAGCTCCAAGCCGTGTCGTTCTACGAGGCCCTGGGCTGGGAGACGGTCGGCGACGTCTTCGATGAGGCCGGCATCCCGCACCGAAAGATGGTGATGTCCAACCAAGAGCCGACGGCACAACCGGAACCGATTGCGGACTGGTAGGGCCGGATGAGAATCCGACTCCGACGTTCGTCGAACAGGTTTCAGGAATCGACTGGAATTACCCACTCAGAGCTGTAGAATGTAATTGTGATTCCGTCTCAACACATCCTGCCGAGCGAAGAAGTTCGCAGCTTGCTCCGCGAGCATGGTTTGCGTGTCACGCGCCAGCGAGAAACGCTCTACACGGCCCTCGCTGCGACAACGTCACACCCGACCGCAGACGAGCTGTTTGCATATGTGAGCGATCAGCAGGCGGGCCTCAGCCTTGCCACGGTGTACAACACGCTCGAGGCGTTCGTCGACGCGGGCCTGTGTCAGCGGATTCACGCCGGGTCCGCGACGCGCTATGACGCGAGCACCGGTGC
>JBCBMF010000307.1:0-2895 GCA_039822905.1 Planctomycetota bacterium | reverse complement strand
GGCATGGCGTCGGCTCCCCCTTCCTCTTCGCGTTACGCGGCCTCTTCGAGCACCTTGTCACGCTGGCTCGGCGGCAGGAACGTCGCCAGCTTGGCCTGAACAACGCGAGGGTTGTCGCCCGACTGGATGCTCATCACGCCCGCGATGATCATGGTCTTGACGAGCACCTCCTCGGCGTCCTTCTGCGCCAGCTTCTCGCCGATCGGGCCCGCAAAGAGATTGGCGAGCATCGCGCCGTACAGCGTGGTGATGAGCGCGACCGCCATTCCCGGGCCGATGGCGGCGGGATCATCCATGGACTGGAGCATGAAGATCAGGCCGAGCAGCGTGCCGATCATGCCGTAGGCCGGCGCATACTTGCCAATGGCGTCGAGCATGCCCTTGCCCGCGGCGTGCCGATCCATGAGCGCCTCGAGCTCGGTGTCCATGATGTCCTTGATGAGCTCGGGGTCCGTGCCGTCGACGGCCATCTTGATGCCCCGGACGATGAACGGGTCCCGCATCTCGGGCACCACGTTCTCGAGACTCAAGATGCCCTCGCGGCGAGCGAGCTCGGCGTACTTGGTCAGGTCCTTGATGATCTCGATTGGATCGGGCGGCGTGGAAAACACCGACTGCAAGATGACCGTCGGCAGCTTGGTCAGCCGTGATATGGGGAAGCAGATGATGGTGGCACCCATCGTGCCGATCAGCACGACGAAGATCGAGACGACATCGACCAGCGCAAGCGGGTTGCCGCCGAACACGACGCCGAGGGCGATCGCGGCGACTGCGACAACAAGTCCGATGACGGTTCCGATATCCACCGGCGCCCTCCAGCTGGCACACGATCACACAAGCCGCCCGCTCCATCGGGCCGCCGGTGAGAGAATCGGGGGTTTGTGGTGTGTTCTTGAACAGGCCGAGGGGGATGGCCGCGGAATCGAGCACCCGCAACCGGGTGGTCGCTGGCTGACTAGGTCCGAGGCCGCATCGTGCGAAGCCGTCGGCCGAAGTCGATCGCCCGCTCCACCACATCACGGGACGACTCGCGCACCATCAGCCGATCGCCGTTGAGCAGCGTCACGATCGTGTCGGGCGTGGACTCGATCGTCTTGATGAGCTCGGCGTTGACGACGAATTCGGTGCCGTTGAGCTTGGTGAGGTTGATCACGTCAGGTCCCCCGACCAGTTATCGTCCGAGCACGAGCAGCTGCTGGATCAGCTCGTCGCTGGTCCGGATCACGCGAGACGACGCCGAGTAGCCCGTCGACGCCAGGATCAGCTCGATGAACTCTTCGCCCAAGTCGACGTTGCTCGTCTCGAGCGCGCCGGAAACCACTCGGCCGGTGCCGAGCTCCAACGGCTCGGTGATGATGGCGGGCCCCGAGTTCGGACCGGGCCGGTACAGGTTCTGCTCGATCTCGACTAGCCCCTCCGGCACGGTGAAGTCGGCGATGGCGACCTGGCCCAACGACCGAAGCAGACCGTTGCTAAACGTCCCGGTAATGATGCCATCGGGCGCAACGGAATAGCTGCTGAGCGTCCCGATTGGCACGCCGTCCTGGAACGTGGAGACGAGCGACGAGTCGGTGTCGCTGAGCGACGTCACCCGGTCGCCGTCGGCGTTGAAGTTCAGCTGGAAGCTCAGAGGCGATGCAGCGCCCGTGCCGTCGCGATCAAGCGTGACGGCCGCGCTCTGCGGATCGACCAGCTGGCCGAAATTGTCGAAGCTGACCAGACCCGTGCCGATGCTCGGGCCGTCGGTCGTGTCGTCCGGGCTTTCTGCAAAGTACCGCCAGGTCGTCCCAGTATTCGTCTTGTCTTCGAGGACGAGCGACAGATCAGTCCGCAGCGGCGTGCCAAGTGAGTCGAACACTGTGAACGATGTCCGCACGCTCTCGCCCCTGGCCGACGCCGTGCGGTTGACAAGGAACGGCTGCGAGCTGAGCGTGCCGTCGGCGTTGAACACACGGATGTCCTCGCCAGTAAGCTCGATGTCATTGGCTTCGCCCTGGTTGCCCGTGATCGAGAGCACGCCTGTGAACGGGTCGATCGATGCGCCGGGCTGCGTGCCGTCGCTGTTGGGACCGATGCCGGTCTGGATGCCGAGCGAGCTGTTGATGAAGCCCAGGAAATCCTGCACAGTACTGGCCGCTTCGACAAGGAAGCCGCGTGGGCCGAGCAGCTGCGTGCCCTTCTCGGCACCATCGATGCGGATAGTCTGACCCTCGCTGAACGCGGGCGTTCCAGAACCCGGCCCGGCAGGTGACTCGATCTCGGTTAGCAGGCTCGTCTCTTCGAGCACGTTCGGCGCGATCGGAGGTGTTGTCGCGCCGGCGATGAGATTCAGCCCAAGCCCACCGCTGCCGCTGAGCGTGTGCGTGCTGCCGTTGGTCGCCGCGGATCCGGACGCGTTCAGGTTGCCCGACAGGTTCACCTGTGTCGTCGCCTCAGCGATGGTCAGGTCGCCCACCGGGATCTGAATGCGCTCAAGCTGACCCTGCTGCACGTTGAAGTTCTCATCAACACCGAAGCCCTGCACGTAGTTGCCATCGATCGACGTAAGAAAGTTTTCGCGGTCCGTGCGGAAGCTGCCGACGCGTGTGTACAGCTGATCGGCACCCCGCTCGAGGACAAAGAAGCCCTGGCCCTCGATCGCGAGGTCACGCGCATCACCCGTGCCGGTGAGTGAGCCATCGGACATGTTCCGCTGCGTGCCAGCGACCGTGACGCCCTGGCCGAACTGCGTCGGGTTCGTGCCGCCGATCGCATCGCCCGGCGCAGATCCTTCCGACACGGTTCGGCTCAGGCTGTTCGCGAAGTTCAGGCGGACGGACTTGAAGCCGTTGGTATTGACGTTCGAGATATTGTTACCGATGACATCGATGTTGCGGCTGCTGGCGTTGAGGCCGC
>JBCBMF010000306.1:0-2900 GCA_039822905.1 Planctomycetota bacterium | reverse complement strand
CACAGGAGACCCCGATGGGCCACCTCTTTACCTCCGAATCCGTCTCCTGTGCGAGACTGTGTACAACGAAACGAAGCCGATGGTAGGGGGTGCCGGCGGCGAAATCGTCGGCGAGCACGCCCCAAGAATCAGCAGAACAGGCTCCGGGGAGGACGGATGATGGTGCGACCGATCATGGCGTTGGTGCTGGCCGTCGCTGCATGCTGGCCGGCGGTCGTCGCGGCGCAGCCGGGCGACCTGCCGCTGCTCGAGTCGCCCAAAGGCCTCGGGCTGATCTATTCGGAGCGAGACCCGGCGGCTGCGCCGCTCACGGACCGGGCGTGGCAGATGGCGATCAAGCGGGGCGTGAACTCGTATCAACTCACGGTGCCGTGGGACCAGATCGCGTTGCCCGACGGCACGCCGGACATGACGTACGTCGAGCCGCTGCTCGATCTGCTCCAGCAGAGCGGGCTGCAGGTGTACTTCACGCTGCAATCGGTGGACACCACGGCGCTCCGGCTGCCGGCGGTGCTGATGGATCCGACGAATCCTCGTCGGCTTCGGCCCGACCTGTCGTTCGACTCGCCCGAGGTCATCGGCCACCTGACAGCGCTGCTGGACGAGCTGGTGCCGCTGCTTGCACAGCGCGGCGGCTTTGCGCTGTCGCTGGCGAACGAGGTGGACATCTACCTGAGCATCAACCCGGATCAGACGCTGCCGCTGGCGGTGTTCGCCGAGTTCGGGCGGGTGCACGGCAAGTCGCTTGAGCCCGACATGCGGTTCGGCGTGACGCTCACGCACAAGGCGATGGCGAACCCGGATCTCACCTTGCTCATGATGTCCGTCAGCGACGCGGCGATCTTCACGTACTACCCGCTCGACGGCAACGTCGAGAACCCGGCGGTCATCGATTTTGACTTCGATTCGATGGAGGCCTTCGCGGGAGGTCGGCCGATCATCTTGCAAGAGGCTGGCGTGCCCGGTGCGCCGGCGGACGGTTCGCCCAGCGTGATCGGGGCGAGCGATGAGCTGCAGCGGCAGTGGGTCGAGGCCGTGTATCGAGAGGTGCGCGAGCGGGAGTCGATCCGGTTCGTCTCGTGGCTGCACCTTGCGGACTGGCCGGCGGATGTGATCGACTTCTTCCAGCAGTACTACGGCCTGAGCGAGCCGGACTTCGTTGAGTTCCTCAGCGGGCTCGGGCTGATGACCGACCAGGGCGTGGCGAGGCCCGCGCTGCGGGAGCTGATGATCCAGCTTCGGCGGACGTCGCGGCCGGCGGTTCAGAGCACGACGCGTGCAACGCCGTAGCGGATTGGCGATACTGACTGCATGAGCGGATCGGTCATGCTGTTCTGGCTCGGGTCTTTCGTGCTGGCGGCCGTCGGTGGGTGGCTGTTCATGCGTGGCCTCTTCGGGCATCGCAGGATCGTGAGCAAGACCCGCCGGTGCCCGCGGTGCAGGTACGACATGACGGGGCGGCCCGGAGAGATGACGTGCGCGGAGTGTGGGTTTACGGCGAGGTTTGAATCGCAGTGGTACGGCGGGCGGCGGTGGCTCTGGCCGATCGTGCTGGGTGCTGCGATGCTTGTTTCGTCGCTGGGGCTCGGCAGCTGGCCCATCACCCGCGAAACAGGCTACCTCGCGCTGCTGCCTGTATCTGTGCAGGTGAGGGTGTGGCCGAGCTGGGTCCGGCTCTACACATGGATGTTTCTGGGTTCTGAGATTGAGCGAGACGGCCTCTGGTATCTCGCCCGGCACGTAGAACAGGCGGACAGCCGGACGCTTGAGCGGGCGTTTGTCCGATCGGGCATTGCGGGGATGCGAGCCTCGAATGACAGGAACGCCTCGGGCGAGATTGCGCGTGTTCTGGGCTCAGCGAATGTCTGGCCAGAGGCTGACGTCGTGAGTGAGAGCGACGTTCTCTTTCTTCTAAGCCACGAAGGCAAAGACCAACAGGACCTCGGTGTGAGCTACATGGCTCTGGTGGAGCGTCCTTCCGCTAACTTTGCTTCGGCCGTTGAAGCGGTCTGCTCGGAGCAGGAGTGGGGCGATCAGCGGGTGGAGTGGGTGGGCTATAGCGTCGACCGGCAGCTCGGCTTCGAACGCGTCGAAGCCACTCTCCGTTCGGACGATCCTGCCAGTGCCGACGAAAGAGCAAGGCTTGCCAACCTGGTGAGTCAGTTCGCGTACAGCTACTGGTACACGCAGATTCACTATCCACGGCGTGCACAGGCCTACGAGCCCGACTTTCTTCTTGCAGAACGGCTCGTCCTCGAGGGCCAGGTCGGAATCGTGCGGAAGCTCTTCGGGAGCACGCTTGGCCATACGCGGTTTTCTGCTTCTGCGGCGGATTTCTCGATGTCGTACGCGGGGCCGCTCGATGCCCGGATTCGAAGTCTTGTAGACAGCGTATTTGATAAGTTGGCATCACCGGTCGGCGGCGAGGTTGCCGATACAGCGGGCTGGCTGTTGCAGAACTACTCGGGGATTCCGATCCGGCTGGCGACATCGCGGCTCCAGGCGGGGATGGATCCGGGGGCCGCGGAGCGGATCATTGAGATCGCGAGGCAGCGTTTCGAGAGTGCCGGGTCGCACTACGCTGCGGACGGGGTGGTTGACCTCGAGCGGTTCGCTGAAGCCCCGGGCGCACCAGTGCGAATGAGCACCGAGGCTCGGCGGCTCGCACGTGAGATCCGAGCAGCTCTGCCCGAAGCTCATGACTTGTATCGTGATGAGAGCGACCGGCTGTCTGACTAGTCTATCGCTACCCTGCGGGCATGGCGAAAAAGCCCGACAGCTCAGGTGGTCTGACCTATGCCGACGCGGGCGTGGATCTTGAGACGTACGACGCCTTCATTTCCCGCCTTGGCTCGATGACCCGGCGGACGCACGGGCCGCGGGTGATCCAGAACCCGGGC
>JBCBMF010000305.1:0-2924 GCA_039822905.1 Planctomycetota bacterium | reverse complement strand
CTTGGTCGCGGCTAGCACCGCCACGAGCGAGAACATCACGATGATGAGCACGGGCGTCAGCAGCGCGCCGATGATGAAGCCCTTGGTCAGCACCGTGCTCGCGAACTCGCGCCACGCCACCCGGCTGATCTTCGTCGGATTCATGGCGTCACCTCCGAAGTGTCGGCGCCCACCGCAGGATCCTGAAGTTGCGCTCGAAGCTCGTCCCGATCCACATCACCCCCCGAGCGCTGCTCGACGATCTCGATGAACACGTCTTCCAGCGTGGGCCGCCGCAGCTCGACCCGCCGGGCCCGTGTCTGCTCAAGCACGCTCGCCATCACCGCGTGCCGATCGGCGTCATCATGCAGCGCCGCCTCGAACACGCCGGGCGAGACCTGCCGAACCGACTCCACCCCGGCGTGCTGCTCGGCCGGCGAAGGCCCGACCCCCGCGTCCGGCTCGAACATGATCGACTTCGGGTCGTACCGATCCCGGATCTCCTGCAGCGTGTTGTCCAGAACCTTCTGCCCCGACTCGATCATCACGATGTGGTCGCACAGCTGCTCGGCCTGGATCATCACGTGCGTCGAGAAGATCACCGTCACACCCTTGGTGTGCTGCTCCAGAATGAGATCGCGCAAGAGCCGCATGTTCACCGGGTCGAGCCCGCTGAACGGCTCGTCAAGGATCAAGAGCTCCGGCTCGTGGATCACCGACGAGATGAACTGGATCTTCTGCTGCATGCCCTTGCTGAGCTCGTCGCACCGCTTCTTCTTCACGTCCGGCAGCTCGACGCGCTCCAGCCAGTCGTCGATCTTCTTCGAGACGTTCGACGTCACGCCCTTGAGCCCCGCCATGTGCGACAGGAACGCGCCGACCTTCATCTTGCGGTACACGCCGCGCTCTTCGGGCAGGTAACCGATCCGGTCCTTGCTCTCGACGGCCGACTTCTTGCCCAGCACGCTCAGCCGCCCGGCGTCGGGAAACAGGATCGACATCACCATGCGGATGGTCGTGGTCTTGCCCGCGCCGTTGGGCCCGATCAGCCCGTGCAGCGAGCCGCGCGGCACGACAAGATCCAATTCCTCGACCGCGACCTTCGCGCCGAAGCGCTTGCCCAGACCCTGAATAAAGATGGCATCATCACTCACGAGCGGCGGTCCCCCAGAGACGTGTCGTCGGACACGCGTCGATGCTACGCGCTCCCCCGGCCGGTGTATGGTTCAGCCATGCCCACCGTTGCGGAACAGATCGAGGCCGTCTTGCCGGCCGGTGTTCGGGACAAGCTCGCCGAGCTCGACGAGCAGATGCGCGAGCTCGAAGCCAAGCTCGAAGACCCCGACATAATGGCGGACCACAACGCCGTCCGCGAGCTGTCGATCAAGCGTGCCGCGCTCGACCCGGTGGTGGGGGGCTGGCGCGAGATCAACACCGCGCTCGAAGAAGCCGCCGAGCTCGAGTCCGCGCTTGCGGGCGACGACCCCGAGCTCGCCGAGCTTGCCAAAGAAGAGCTGCCGTCTCTGCGCGAGCGGATCGCCGAGACCGCCGAGCGCGTCAAGGCCTCGCTGGTCACGGCCGACGAGCGACGGTTCGCCTCGGTCATCATGGAACTCCGCGCCGGCACCGGTGGCGACGAGGCCGGCCTGTGGTGCCGCGACCTGATGCAGATGTACGAGAAGTACAGCGGCACCAAAGGCTGGTCGTTCGAGCCGGTCGATGTCACGGCCGACTCCGAAGTCGGCGGCGTCCGCCACGCGCTCATCACCATCAAGGGCGAGGGCGTCTTCGCCGAGCTCGCCTTCGAAGCCGGCGTGCACTCGGTCAAGCGCGTCCCCGCGACCGAGACGCAGGGCCGGGTGCACACCAGCACCGCGACCGTGGCCGTGCTGCCCGAGCCCGAGGCGATCGATGTGAAAATTGACTGGGCGAAGGACGTTGTCGAGCACGTGACGACCGCGCAAGGCCCCGGCGGGCAGAACGTCAACAAGGTTGCGACCGCCGTCCACTTGGTTCATGTCCCGACCGACATCGAAGTGCGGATGCAGGACACCAAGAGCCAAGCCCAGAACCGGGAGAAAGCGCGCCGGATCCTGGCGGCCCGTGTGTACGAGGAAGAACGAGATCGGCAGATGGCCGAGCGCGCCGCCGAGCGTAAGGGCCAGATCGGCACAGGCCAGCGCAGCGAAAAAATCCGCGTCTACCGCTACCAGGACAACATCGTCGCCGACCAACGCCTCGACGCGAAGTTCCAGACCACCAAGATCGTGGAGGGCGGCGACCTCGGCCCCATGCTCGACGCCCTGATCGAGCAGGAAACCGCACGCCGGCTCGCCGAGTTGTAGACCGAACCGCAATCCACCGCTCACGTTTCCGGATAAGCTGGCCCCATGGCAATCGCAGCAGTCGGACCGACCACCGCCAGCGAACGGATCCAGGCCCTCGACATCGCGCGGGGCATGGCCCTCTTTGGCATCTTCATGGTCAACGTCCAGTTCATGACGATGCCCCTCGCCGCGATGTACGAGAGCAGCGAGGGCTCAAGGGGCGCGCTCGGCGACGCCGTCCACTACGCAACGCGCGTGCTCTTCGAGTCCAAGTCGTACCCGCTCTTCTCCATGCTCTTCGGCATGGGCCTCGTGCTCATGTACGACCGCGCCAAGGCCGCCGGCCGAGTGTTCGCGCCGACGTACATCCGCCGCCTGCTGCTCCTGCTGCTCGTCGGCCTCGCGCACGCCTTCCTGCTCTGGTACGGCGACATCCTGGTGGTCTACGCCTGTCTCGGCTTGCTCGTCATGTGGCTCGCGCCGCTCCGGCCGAAGACCATGCTCTCCATCGCGGCCGCGCTCGTTGCCGTCGCAGCCGTCTGGGCGAGCGGCCTGAACTATCTCTTCGCTGTGCTTTGACCGAGGCGATCTCCTGGCCTTGGCCCAGCACAGCGAAGA
>JBCBMF010000304.1:0-2931 GCA_039822905.1 Planctomycetota bacterium | reverse complement strand
CGGCGACACCTCGCCGAAGAGCGAGAGCGCCTCTGCGCCCTGCCCCCTCCACTGCCCAGGGGGTTCGCCGCCTTCCAGGTAGTAATCCTCACGGGCAAGCTGCGTGTAGTAGCTCTGCTGCCCGGAGCTCATTTTGTCGATGCTCAGCATCAGTCAGACCGCGCGGGTCTTGGCTTTCTGCGAAGCAGAGAGCGGACAGCATCCTTCGCCTCATCCGGCTTGATGCCGGTGGCGATCAGGATGGCTTCGAGGGTCTTGGCCATGTCGCTGCGGAGCTCGCCGAGCTCATCCCGCATCGCGTCCACTTCCTCGCGAAGCCGGGCAGTATCTTCCTCGGCGAGTCGGTCGTAGACCCACTGGCGAAAGAACGCGCTCAGGTCCTTGCCTGCGAGCTCTGCTCGATGCACGAAGAGCCGCCTGACCTTCGGGTCAAGCCTGACATTGAGCGGTTCGGTCGCCATTCAGGCTGTATACGACGAAAGCCGTTGCTAATCAAACGCTTGGCGAGTTGCTGTATACGAACCGTATGCGCGGATCTCCATTGTCTTCAGGAGTTTACGACGGTTCTGTACACACTGTGGTGCATAGGGTGTGAGCATTCAATTTCTGAGAGTGGACAAGGCGCTGTTCTGGCTTCCGATCATTCGCTATCGGCATCGTTCAGAAGCGGCGGCAGGTCTCGGCTGGAGTTGATCACCCTCACGATCTGAACCCCATCAGCACGCACGCGATAGAACACCAGCATCACCTCGAAGGGGTGATTGACCCTCCACTTTCGGATTTCGGACAGGCGATCATCGTGGCTGTCGTAAAGCGAGCCCATGTGCGGCGTAGCTGCGAGCTCTCCGAACGTCTGCTCAGCAGCGTCAAGAAACCGGTCGCCGAGCTCCGTTCCGCCCTGCTCCGCGTACCACTGGAACTGGTCGAGCAGGTCTGCTCGTGCCAATGGGGTTCGATGGGCTGCTCTGCTCACGCGCGTTTCTTCTGTGACGCCTCGAAGCGAACCCGAGCCGTTTCCCGGATCTCGTTCCAATCCGCTTCATCCATGACAACGGGATCACCGCTCTCAAGCCCATCGAGCAGCATCCTCTCCAGCTGCTGCTGACGCGCCCGATCCTGGTCTTCCCGGATCAGAGCCCGCATGTAGTCGCTGACATTCGCGAAACGACCCGACGCGACCATCGCCTTTGCGTGAGCGAGCAATTCTGGAGTGAGGGATATGTTTTGCTGTTCCATGCACTCATTTTCGCACAATGTGGCCAAGATGTCAATGTTTGACATTTTGTTACCTCGCTGGGAACAACCGCCTGCGGCGGGGCAGTAGGAAAAGAATCTCTACGCGACACGGCTTGGATCTGGCGGAAGCGGTGCGAGCTTCCCGGCTGCTTCCAGTCGCTCTCCCAGCAGCATCTCGACGAAGATCTTCCAGCGATCTCGGCGCAGCTTTGAGGCAGGGCCTGTCCCGATCGCCTCAGCTTTGAGTTGTTCCTGCTGCTCGGGATCGAGAGACTCCCAAAAGCGGGTGACGACGACTCGCCGCTCAGAGAGTGCCTGCTCGTACTCGGCCTGGGCCTGCTGCTTGGCCATCTCCCGCTCTTGGTGCTGGGCTCTTCGCCGATGCCGCATTCTGAGCTCTTCCTCGCGTTCTGCGGGGCTTTTGTACTCGGGGGGGTCTTGCCACTCCTCCCGGATGCTTTTGGCCAGCCACGCCCCTCTGTTGGACGATGGGGACTGCTTCTGGCCGTCGAGCCACCCGAGAACGTCGAGCTTCCGCTCGATGAGTTCACCGGGCATATCAGCAACGAGAGCAGCCGCCACACCCTTGGAGACGCCCTCGGCCACGAGCCGGCGCTCAAGGGGCGTGGTCTCCACATCCGCGATGGTGGTCTTGCCCGGCAGCTTCTCAGCCGGGAGACCCATCTCGAAGTGGATCTTCCACACCCCCACTCTCACCTTCTCGTAGCGCTGCTTGGCATCGACCGGCTTGATGTAGCCGCGTTCCTCGAGCTTCGCGATCGCCGGGGCAAGCGCTCGCTTGATCTGGCCGGTGTCGTACTTGCGCGAGAGCCCGAGCTTTTCGTAGGCGAGCGTGTGCAGGTCGAAGCTCAGCCTGGGGCGTCTCCAGAAGTGCTTGCCGAGGAATCGGTAGAGAGCCTTCGCCAGAGGGAGCTCCATCGCCCGGTACTCGAGATAGTTGATATTCCGCAGGTATCCCGCCTCGAAGCTCTCGTGCACGTGGTCGTTCCAGGTGATGGTGACGCGGCCGTACTTCCCGTTTTTGGCCTCCTGCCAGACCACATCCTGGATGAAATTGATGATGACGCTGTTCCGCCACGCCTCATCGTCGTTGTCGAACCAGGAGTACTCGAACTGGTAGCTGGTCTTGGCAAGCCGCTTGATCGAGTTGAAGAGCCGCTGGTATCCGCTCTTGCCGTGCTTGAGGCCGAGCAGCTTGCAGAGCTCGTATCTGGTGAAGCTCACCTGCTTCGGCCAGCCATCCCCCCCACCGCTCTGGCGGCGTCGATAGTTCGTGATCTGGAGGATACCGAAGAGCACCTCCTCGTCGTAGTAGGTCGGAAGACCGAGGCTCGGGGGCGAACTGATCGTGACCTGGCGCTCAACGAGCTTGCCGGTGCTCTTGTCGCGGATGTGCTCGCAGAAGGTGATCTCTGAGCCGTCACCGGATTTCCTGCTGCTGAGCGACTTCCCCGCCAGCGAGAGCGGGTACTCGGCCATGTTGAGCTCGTCCTTGCCCTGCTCGAACTCGGCGATATCCCCGAACAGCGACATCTGACGAGCCTGCTCATCCAGCAGGACAACGCCCTCCTTGGCCTCGATCGTTGTGTCTGTGCCTCCGTGCACCATCTTCATCCACCTATCAAAATAAAAACATCAACACTCGGCTCTGCCGCTGTTGTTGTTCTTTTCTAC
>JBCBMF010000303.1:0-2961 GCA_039822905.1 Planctomycetota bacterium | reverse complement strand
CCCGCGAGCGAGAAATCGGTGTTCATCCGCCAGCGTAGGGAGGCGGCGGGATTTCTGATAGACTGATTGCTTGGTCCGCAATAGCGGGCCGCAGATCTCCGGAGGTTCCCATGACACGCACGAAGCTCGCCGTCCTCGTCTCGATCGCCGCCGCCGGCCCGCTGATCGCGCTGGCACCCGCTCCTCAGGACGGCCAGCCGGCCGCCGAGCCGATCCAGCCCGTCGCGCAGGACGCGGAGAAGAAGGCCGCGACCATGAAGCTGCTCGGCGGTCTCGAGGGTACGTGGCGGCTTGTGCAAGAAGACGGCTCGCTCAGCAAGGAGACCTCGGTTTTCAAGCTGTCGAGCGCCGGCGCGGTTGTGCGTGAGGTGATGATGGTCGGCGAGCCGCATGAGATGACCAACCTCTACCACATGGACGGCGACGCGGTCGTCTGCACGCACTACTGCGCCGTCGGCAACCAGCCGCGGATGGTCGCCAAGAAGGGCGTCGAGGACACCGCCGAAGGCCCGGCCATCGACTTCCACGTCGACAGCGTGAGCAACTACGTGGAAGGCCAGGACCACTACATGGGCGGCCTCAAGCTCGTGTTCGTCGACGCGGACACCGTGCACCAGGTCTGGACAACCTTCAACGGCGAGGGCGGGGTTGCGGGGCAGATGACGTTTGTGCTGAAGCGGGATGGGGATGTTTGAGCGGGCTTAGTCGTTGTTGGAGCCAGTGGCGTCAAACAGCTTCCGGGCGGTGTTGGTCATTGATGACGTTGTTGTCTCCCTCTGGGTGAAGCGTCATCTGACGTGCCTTCAAGCTGGTACTGAGGGCAGCAGTCGTCACCCGATTAGAAATCCGATTCGTCGAACTCTTCCCCGATAAGTCGATGGCAATCACGCTGGTCGGTTGCCTCGATTCGCGTTGGCAAATCAAGCAACTGCGTTACCCGTTCGGCCTGCCGACGAGTCATGCCAACCGTCGTTGTGAGCACACGAGCCGGCCTGGGTTTATCGTCAGATTCCCCTTCAAGATACCCAAGACGGGCAAGATTCGTGCGGTCGAAGCCGAATCCGAGGAAAGCGACAGTTTCTGCTGAGCGTATCAACGATTGGATCTCTAGAAATGCATTTGGATCATCGTTGCGTTCATCATTCACAACGCGGATGCCGTGACAGGCCTCATTGACCATTGCATCACTCGCGCGAGCAAAGTGCGCGAGATCTCCCGGCCGTCCGATAGGAGCCTCTGGAGTCAAAAAATGGCCATATACATGGTGTATCGGTATACGACCGACGAACTGCCTGGCTCGTTCGTGTTCCCAGCGAAAGTTCTCACAAACCAACATCTCGAGGCCAAACCTCGCGATGCGATCATAATTGAAGGTGACTATACCGAAGGGTGGATTCTCAAAAGCGGGCTTCGTCGCAATCGACATCTGAAAGAGGCGCCCGAGCCAGTTCCAACCGTTCGGAAGATGAGCGATCGCGTCAAGTTCTTTTCGTAGAAGGATCTGGGTAATCAGAAGCTTGCCGAGTTCTGCGTAGTCCTTCCTGTTACGGAGAAACTGATCGATCGTCTCCGCGCCGGACCGCTTCAAAGCGGCAGCAAAGTCTGCGCCACGTTGGTGGGCAATCTCACGCATGGGATCTCTCGAGTCTCGACTCGAACGAGAGGCGAGCTGCACGTATAGGCTCGGTGCTTCGGAGAGCAGTGTGCTCGTAAGTGTCTCGCCCACTGGCAAGTCAAAGGGGTGAGATGACCCGGCACCCAGCACGAAGATGATCTTCGGTGGGCTTGCCATTACTCCTCCCCCTGCTCCAGCACCGCCATGAACGCTTCCTGCGGGATCGTCACCGATCCGATGGACTTCATGCGTTCCTTGCCCTTCTTCTGCTTCTCGAGCAGCTTGCGCTTTCGGGTGACGTCGCCGCCGTAGCACTTGGCGGTGACGTTCTTGCGGAAGCCCTTGATGGTCTCGCGGGCGATGATCTTGCCGCCGATGGCGCACTGGAGGGGGATCTCGAAGTTGTGGCGCGGGATCTGCTTCTTGAGGCGGACGAGCAGCGATCGGCCGCGGCTCTCGGCCTTGTCCTTGTGCACGATGATGCTGAGGGCCTCGACGGGGTCGCCGTTGATGAGCACATCGACCTTGCTGAGGCGGTCGGGCCGGTACTCGCTGATCTCGTAGTCCATGGTGCCGTAGCCGGCGGTCATGCCCTTGAGCTTGTCGTAGAAATCGTAAATCAGCTCCGCGAGCGGGATCTCGTAGGTGAGCATCTCGCGGGTGTCGCTGACGTACATCTGGTTCTTGAAGATGCCCCGGCGGTCCATCGCGAGCTTCATGACCTCGCCGACGTATTCCTTGGGCACCATCACCTCGACCTTGGCGATGGGCTCTTTGATCTCGGTGACGACGGACATGTCGGGCAGGTCGGCCGGGTTGTGGACCTCGATTTCCTCGATCTGGCCTTCCTTGCCGCGGATGTCGACCTTGTAGGACACGGTCGGCGCGGTCTGGACGATCTCGACGTTGCCCTCGCGTTCGAGGCGTTCCTGGATGATGTCCATGTGGAGCAGGCCCAGGAAGCCGCAGCGGTAGCCGAAGCCGAGGGCCTCGCTGTGCACGGTCTGGAAGGTGAAGCTCGAGTCGTTGAGGCTGAGCTTCTCCATGGCCTCGCGGAGCGCCTCGAAGTCGTTGCCCTTTTTGTCGGAGTTGGTCGCGGGGTAGAAGTCGCAGAAGACCATCTGCCGGGGCGGCTCGTACCCGGACAGGGCTTCTTCCGCCTGGTCGTGCTCGATGGTGATGGTGTCACCGACGCGGACATCGCCGAGGGTTTTGATGGAGGCGACGACGTAGCAGGTCTCGCCGGCGGAGACGGACTTTACTTTCTGAGGCTTGGGCGTGTACTTGCCGAGTTCGGTGACGTTGAAGGTTCTGCCGAGGCCCATCATGCGGATCTTGTCGCCGAC
>JBCBMF010000302.1:0-2988 GCA_039822905.1 Planctomycetota bacterium | reverse complement strand
CCGCTGAAGAGTGGACCCGACGCTGTCGCGCATCATTTCCTTGTCATCAACAACCAGAACGGTCTTCATGCTGCGCTCCTAGGGTCGGCCTTGACCGGCTGCGCGGTGGTTTGGGGCAAAAGAATCTCGATGGTGGCGCCGCCCGGGTCCTTCGGCGTCGCCGGGCGGTTGACAACGCGAACGGCCCCGCCGTGCGCGTCAACGATCCGGTGCACGATCGCGAGCCCGAGGCCCGTGCCCGCGGCTCGCGTTGTAAAGAATGGGTTGAACATCCGCTCGCGAACCTCGTCGGGAATACCCGGTCCGGTATCGCCCACTGCAAGCGCGACAGCGGTATCACCATCTGCCGTCACTGTTTGTCGAGCATCGAGCTTGATCGAACGCTCACCGGCTTCAACTTCGAGTACAGCATCCGCCGCGTTCCGAATCAGGTTGACCAGGGCCTGCTGCAGAAGAGTCGAATCTGCCTCGATGGGCACATCACCGTCGATTGCAATAGGAACCCCGCCAAGAACGTCGCGGCATGAATCGATCGCGCACGCAAACACATCCTCCGATGACTGCAACACCGGCTCAGTCCGCATCTCACGGCTGAACGTCAGAACGTCATTGACGACCGCATCGAGCCCATGCACCGCGCAGACGATCTTCGACGCAACCTCGTGCTCACGCCCCTGAGGCAGATCCGCCTCGAGCATCTCGGCGTACAGCCCGATCGAGCCGAGCGGGTTGCGGATCTCGTGCGCGATGCCCGCCGCCATCTCGCCGAGCGCTGCGAGCCTCCGCGATCGCTCGAGCTCGTCGTTCGCGCGGCGCAGCTCGCCTTGCAGCCGAGCAACTTCGCCCGTCAGCTTCTCGTGCGTGTCCTGCAGCTTCACAGTGACGTCGTTGAACGCAGCGAAAAGCTGCGAAAGATCGGCCTGCGACAGCGCGGCCGGGTTGTCGAGGTCGGTCGCGGTCATGCCTTAGGCCTCGCGATCCTGAAACCGCGGCCCGCGGGCCTGCCCGCCGTAGGCCGCCAGCGCGACACCGGTCCGCTTCGCACCGCCGAGTTCCTGGCCGATCGCGGACCGTCGCTGCTCGATCACGTCACGATCGTGCTCGTCACGCCGAGCGATCTGTTCCATGACAATCGCCAGCTCATCGAGCCTCGCCCGAATCCGCACACGCTCGGTGTCCGGCAGCCGGTTCACGTTCGCATCCCAGTCGGAACGAAACGGCTCGAGCGCTCGGGCGAGGTTTGCGATGCGGTTGATGACCGACTGCCGCTCGGCGAGCACGCGGAGCAGCGAATCGGTATCGTCGGTTTCGACGATGTCGTGCTGACGTTTGCTCAGCTCATCGAGTGTGCCGTACAGGTCAATCTGCTGATCCAGCAGAGATACGAGCCGTGAGCCTCGCGTCGACTCCGTCGTGCCGGTTGATTCGGTTGTCTCGGTCATCCTGACCCTCTCCTGCCCGTCCTCCGACGGTGCGCTCGCTACTCACCAAAGCTCGCGGCCCGCAGCGACGCGAGCTCGTATGTCGAATCGAGCCATCGTTCCCAGTCTTCACGCCCAACAGGAAGCGTGGGGTCATCCCACACAGTGTCGGGAAGCCGCTCGTAAAATCGTCTCGCTCTTTCGCTCGCCGTGCGCGCACGCTCAAGATCGCCGAGCTCAAGGTACGCATTGAAGATCTGCACCATCGCGATCAGCGACGCAGGATCATCCGCGTACGCATCCTTCGCAAAGCCGTAGTAGCGGATCGCCTCGTCGTATCGCTCGAGATCGAAAGCGCAGTCACCGAGGTAGAAGTGCGCGTTCCGCAGGTACACGTCCTCGGCCGCCGAGCGCCGAACAGCCGGGATGTCCCCGCCCTGATCGCGCACCTGCGCAAACAACTCGATCGCCCTCGAGAGATGCTCCTCGCGAGTATTCCGCAGGGCACGCGCGACGGTCGGCGCAACCGCGCCTTCCCCCAGCGTCCGCTGGATCGATTCCGACTCGAGGCGATACGAGTCCGCGAGCAAATAGCGAAGTCGCAGCAGCCTCGGCGAGTCGTCGGCCCGAGCGACCGCTTCCTCAAGCGTTTCGATCGCCTGCGGGTACTCGCCCCGGTAGTACCGCACCATGCCCATCGCCACGAGCGCGTCCGCGAACGTCTCGCTCTCAACACCGCCGGCTTCACCCCGCAGAACCGCCTCAAGTAGATCCGACGCTCGCTCGTCGTTGCTCGGGTCTGAGTCTTCGAGGTATGTCTCCGCCAACGGCACGTAGCTCAGCACCGCGAAAGGCCCGACACCGGTTCCACGCTGAGGATCCTGCGCGATCTCGATCAGTGACTCGTACTGCTCGGCGGCCAGCACGTACTGCCCGGCCGACTGATACGCTCGCGCAAGCCTGAAACGGGCCTCGGGCAGCCGGCGGTCCTCGGAAAGCGTTCCTGCAAACTCGATGAACGATGCGATCGCTTCGGCCGTATCGCCGCCTGCATCAAACATTTGAGCCGCATCCCACACGCTGTCCGCGTAGGCCTCGTCATCGCTCCCGCCGGCGATCGCGTCCGCGTGCCGACGGTAGTAGTCACCCGCACGCATGTACCGACGCTGCGCCTGCACGCGGCTCGTCGGATCGAGATCGCCAAGGTCAAGCTCGCGACCCGCGGCGGCAGACGCATCCGCGATCAACTGATCGGCCAGCGCCCGGCTCACCCGGCCCTGACCCTTGAGCACCACCGGCGGCGCCGAAGCCAACCCGTGCAGATCCTCCGCGATCTGAATGTACTGCGCCGCAACACCAAACTCAGATCGCGTAAACTGCTCCTCAAACCTGCGCAGAATGCTCGCCGTGAGCTCGTCAATGAACTCGGCGGACGCATCAGCGAACTGGGCCTCCTGCCCCGCACGCGCGTAGCTCGCAACGGCGTCTTCCATCGATGCCGATGTCGGATCCTGCTCCGCGATCAACGAGACCACCTCGGCGAGCGCCAGCGTCGCCGGCAAAAACG
>JBCBMF010000301.1:0-2991 GCA_039822905.1 Planctomycetota bacterium | reverse complement strand
GGATCTCGTCGACGGCGGAGGCCTCGACCTCGCCCTGTTTGATTCGTCCCTCAGCGGGTCGCAGGCCCTCGATGGCGTCGTTTGACAGGCGGAACAGGCCGTCGCCGGCCTTGCTCAGGCGTTGGCGATCGGGCACATCGACGAATCGGAACTGACCGACGCGGATGCCGTCCTGGTTGACGACGCCGTCGCCATCGATCGTGATGGGCCGGGATGCGTCGACTCGGATGGGCTGGTTGCCGACGCCCAGCACAGGCCTGCCGGTGGTGCCCTGAACGATGGTGCCGTCGGCGTCGAGGGTGAGCCGTCCGTCGCGCGTGAGGTGCAGCTCGGCCTCGTTGCCGCTCATGTCGCCGCGAATCATCAGGAAGCCGTCACCCTGGATGCCGAGGTCGAGCGGGTTGCCGGTCTGCTGGAGGGCGCCCTGCGTGAAGCCGATGCGGGTGGGTGCGAGCTGAACGCCGCCGCCGAGGCGTTCGAGCATGGCGTTGGAGTCGGCGAAGGGCAGATCGTCCTCGATGCGGGCGACGTCGCGCTGGCGGACGGCGGGTGTGTGGGGCTTGAAGCCCACGGTGTTGACGTTCGCAAGGTTGTTGGTGAGCGCGTCGAGGCGGTGCATGCTGGTGAGCGCGCCCGAGGCGGAGATGTACATGCCGTAGTTCATGCCGCGGCTCCGTCGGCGTTGCGCTTGTCGTGCGCACGAACGGCGCGACGCAGGGCCTGTGCCTGGTCGCCGGTCGCGCTGCGGTGCCGGCCGGCCTGCAAGGCGGCCCTGGAAACGAGGATCGAGCCGAGCCGGCCCGAGCGCAGCAGCTGCGCGGCCTGGCTGGCCGTCAGGTCGGTCGTGCGTGATTCGGGCTTCGTGAGACGCATCCCCATCGCTCCTGTGCAAACGTGACACCGCCGGCTCCGCCGACGCGGAGGGAGTGACGCAAGGGGCGTGCCAGGTTGCGAAGCGTGGGTTCCGCCTACGCGCTGGGGGGCTGGCGGTCGCGGATGATCTCGCGCAGGGCTTGCAGGTCGGCGTGCAGGTCCTGCGCGAGCGACTCCAGCCGATCAAGGCGAGAATCGACGGGATCGTGCTCGACGCGATCGGTGAGCAGCGTCCGGGCCTGGGCGGCTTGGGCGTCGGTCAGGCTTGTGAGCACGATGCCGACGAACAGGTTGAGCACGATGATCGTGCCGACGAGTACGAAGCTGACGAAGTAGAGCACGCCGGCGATCGGCATGGCCTTGGGTATCCACGCGGCGGTTTGCTCGGGCGAGAGCTTCTGGGAGGCATCGGAGTAGCCGTAGACGTCGGAGCCGTAGATCTGGATGTACATCAGGTCGGTCCAGTCTTCGAGCGTGACGACGCGGATGAGGCTGAGCATGCTGGTGTGGAGCGAGCCGAAGTGGACGGGGTCGTTGGCGGCGAACAGTGTGTTGCCGATGACCCCGTAGACGTAGAGCAGCAGGGCGAGCAGGATGCCGACGTAGCCGATCGACGGCAGGGCGTGGGCCATGGCGGCAAGGATAACTTTGAGCCTCGGGACGGCGGTGAACAGCCTGAGGACGCGCAGCAGACGGATGAGCCTCGCGGCGGCGGCATTCTCCGCGCCGACCGGGAGCAGGCAGAGCACGACAATGACGAAGTCGAAGACGTTCCAGAAGTTGGCGAAGAAGCGCCATGGCTTGGTGCCGTAGGCGGCCATGCGCACGATCAGCTCGATGCTGAAGAGCACGAGAATGATGCCGTTGAGTGTGCTGAGCCCGCCGCCGATGCTCTGAACGATCCGCGGGTAGGTCTCAAGGCCCGTCAGCAGGCCCGCGAGGATGATAAGGACGACGACGGTGCGTTGAAACGCTGGTGACGCGGCGATTGCCGCCGCCCGCTGCGCCCACGCCGGGGTGTCGGGCAGGGCGACGCGGGTCATCCCGTCGGCTCGGACTCGGCGTCTGCGTGCGACTCGGCGTCGTCATCGCGCGAGGTGCGGTCCCACAATGGGGTGCCAGCGCCGAATGCGGCTCGGGCGATCAGGTGCGAGGCGACGGGGGCCGTGGCGAACAGGAAGAGGATCACCAGCGAGACCTCGATGAGCACGGACGAGGTGCGGAAGTGGGCGGCAGCGGCGGCGGCGAGACAGGCGACGCCGAGCGTGCCCGCCTTGGTCGCGGACTGCATGCGCATGTAGAGGTCGGGCATGCGGATGATGCCGACGCCCGCGAGGGTTGCGAAGAACGCGCCGACAAGCACGAGCACAACGGTGACGATGTCCCAGACCAGCGTCATGAGTGCTCTCTCCGCTCGAGGTAGATCGCGAAGGCGGCGGTGCCCAGGAACAGGATGATCGCGGCGACCACGGGTACGAACAGGAACGACTCGCGTTGGGTGACGATCGACAGCAGGATCATCACGCCGATGACGGTGTAGCCGATGAGATCGAGCGCGACCACGCGGTCTGCGAGCGATGGCCCTCGGATAAGGCGCCAGAACGAGGCGAGGATGCCGAGGCCCAGGATGCCGGCGGCAACAAGGAAGAGCCAGTGCGTGGGGTCACCTGAGAGCGGGATCATGGGTTCGCTCATCGCGTGACCTCCAGGATGCGTCGCTCGAAGCCTTCCTTGATCTCACGGATCGCCGCGTCTCGGTCGTCGACGTGCATGAAGTGGATGAGCATGGCTTCGTTGTTGCCGATGACGTCGAGCGTGAGTGTGCCGGGCGTGAGCGTGACCAGGATCGCCAGCAGCGTGACTTCGGTATCGGTCGCGTCCTTCTCAAGGGGGATGGTGAGGACGGCCGGCTTGAGGTTGCGTAAGCGCGACACCGTGTAGTAGGCGACCTTGACGTTGGCGATGACGATCTCAACCGCGGTAAAGCCCGCGAGCCGAAGCGTCGCGAGGACCTGGCGGACGTAGCGCGGGCGGCTGCCCCGACCGCCGACGACGCGGAGGACGATGTAGCCGAACACGAAGCCCACGCCGAGGTTGGCGGGAGAGAACGGGCCCATG
>JBCBMF010000300.1:0-3109 GCA_039822905.1 Planctomycetota bacterium | reverse complement strand
AATATCGATCGCCTTGGTTACGGTGTTGCCCGCCGAATACGAACTTTATGATCGAAGACTCGTCACTGGTTGTCGCGGTCGATGCCGATCTTGATCACGAGACGGAGCCAACGCAGCAGGTGGTTGTGCGCGTAACGGATTCTGCGGGCAACACCGTAACCAAGGCGATCGATATTGCGGTCGGGGATGAAAGCGATGTTTCACATACGGTGTCGTTCTCGGGCGGCAGCATCGCAGAAAGTGCTCCGGCCGGCACACTCGTCGCTGTTGCAGCGTCAAACGATGTGGATGATGGTGACAGCATCACGTACTCGCTCGCGGACGACGCGGGTGGTCTGTTCGCGATCGACAGCTCGACGGGCGAGATCACAACCACCGCCGAGCTTGATCACGAGTCCGCGGACGGCCATGTGTTGCGTGTTGTTGCGACCGACGCCGACGGGCTCGCCGTGGAGGCAGACCTGGCCGTCACGGTTGAAGATGTGAACGAGGGCATCTCGGGCATCGCTTTCACGGGCCCGTCCGGCGATCCGCTCGCCGAAAGCGCACCGGGCTCGTACGGATTTGAGGATCTCGCCCCGGGTCAAACGCCTACGACGCTGTCCTTCGGTAACGGCATCACCGCCGAGATCGAGCAGGATGGCGTTCAGATCAGCGAGATCATCGAACGCGATGACGGATTCGGAGCCGTCGCCGCCGAGGGAGCAAACTTCTGGAAAGTTCTCGGGGGTGAGACCACGCTGCGTTTCGATCAGCCGCTGAGTGAGCTCACCTTTAGCTACAGCGATGTTGAAGGCGGCGAGGTAACGGTCACCGTCAACGGCCGGACGATCGCTCTGGAGACGGATAACTCCGGACGCAACGACACGATGACACTCACCGCCGAGCCCGGTGAGCCGATTGAGTCGGTCACCTTTGCGTGGGGCACGACGGCAATCGACGGCGTTGGCTTCGATGCGTTCACCGCGACACCCGCCGCGACCGGCAACACTGCGATCGCCGAGAATGCTGCCCCCGGGACGGTGATCGCGAATGTCTCGCCGACCGACCCCGACGCAGGGGAGACCTTTGCGTACCGGCTCGTCGATGACGCCGACGGGCGCTTTGAGATTGACGACAGCGGTACGGTCCGCGTTGGTGATGGCGCAGCATTCGACTTCGAGAGCGAGCCCATCGTCACCTTGACGGTCGAGGTCGAAGACAGCGCCGGGCATCTCCAGACCGCCTGGCTCACGGTGGATGTTTCAGATGTGAACGAGACGCCGACGGGTCTGACCGTTGCCGGTGGTAGCGTGTCCGAGATCGCTGTGCCCGGCACCGTTGTGGCGACCGTGACCGCGGTCGACGTTGACGCGAACGACACGCATACCTTCGCGCTCGTCGATGACGCCGAGGGGCGGTTCGAGATCAATTCGGCGACGGGCGAGATCGTCGTTGCCGCGGGTGCTGAGCTCGATCACGAGACCGCATCCTCGCACACGGTGCGCGTGCTGGCGACCGATGCCGCCGGCGAGTCTGTCGAGCAGGATGTGACGATCGATGTCGGCGATGTTGATGAGAGCCCGGTGATCGCGACCGCCGCCCCGATGCGCGTCGTAGAAGGAAGCGAATTCACGCTGAGCGTCGAGGCCTGGAAGCCCGAGCCGATCGACTTGGCGGGCGCGCCGCTTGAGTCGCATGGCGGCTCGGCTCAGGACATCGACCTCGAGGCGACGGTCGAGGGCGGTGTCCTCACGATGAACGGCAACGGCTGGAAGAGCCTGCCGTTTGATTACGAGGTCACCGAGGACACGGTGCTTCAGTTCCAGTTCCGCTCGACGGGCGAGGGCGAGATCCACGCGATCGGCCTTGATAACGACACCAACCTCAACGCGAACCAAATGTTCCGCGTGCTCGGGACGCAGAACTGGGGTGTGGGCGACTTCGCCGGAGAGGCGTCGGGCGACGGCGAGTGGGTGACGTACCGCATCCCGGTCGGCGAGTACTTCACAGGCAGCATGGACCGGCTGGTCTTCGCGGACGACCACGACGTCGCGAGCCCGACCGCGAACAGCCAGTTCCGGAACGTCGAGGTGTTCGAGGACGGCGAGCGGGCGGACGCTGCCGATGGTCTGACGTACAACTGGCGGCAGGTTGGTGGGCCGGACGTCCAGATGACCGAGAGCGGCTCGGCGCAGCCAACCGTGACCGCGCCGGATGTCGGCGAAGACACAACGCTCACGTTCGAGGTCACCGTCTCCGACGGCGTGAGCGAGACGGTTGAGACCGTCGAGGTCACGGTCGCCGCCAACGCGGCGCCGATCGCTGAGGCGGGAACAGACATCGAGGTCAACGAGGGTGAGCCTGTGCAACTGAGTGCGGCGTCGCTCGCGCCCGCCGCCGGACAGATCGATCTCGAAGCCGCGTCATTCGATGACTTCGGTGGGTCGGGGCAGAACACCGGCCTCGATCTCACAGTGGACAACGGCGAGCTCACGATGACCGGGAACGGCTGGCGGTCGATTGACTTCCCGATCACTGTCACCGGCGACACCATCCTTGAGGTCGAGTTCCGCTCGACCGCCGAGGGCGAGATCCACGGCATCGGTTTCGACAACGACAACGGCGTGACCAGCGGGACGATGTTCAAGTTCTATGGCACGCAGAACTGGGGCGTTGATGTCGACACGCCGTACGAGGGTAATGAAGGCGAGTGGGTGACCTATCGCATCCCCGTCGGTGAGTCGTTCACGGGGGACTTCGATCGGCTCGTGTTCATGAACGATCACGACGTCGCCGATGCCGACGCGAACAGTCAGTTCCGGAACCTCCGCGTCTACACCGAAGGTGAGGAGCTCGCGGCACTCGACAGCGATATCAGCTACGAGTGGACACAGACTGGCGGTCCATCCGTCGTTGTGTCCGATCCGACCGCCCAGAACCCCACGTTCGAAAGTCCGGCCGTCGATGAGCCGACCGAGCTGACGTTTGATGTTCGTGTGTCCGACGGTGATTCCGTCTCCACCGACAGCGTGACCGTGACAGTCAACCCGGTGAACGATGCGCCGGACACGTTGGTCTTCACAGGCGGGAGCGTCTCTGAGAATGCAGCGGTCGGCACTGTTGTTGC
>JBCBMF010000299.1:0-3119 GCA_039822905.1 Planctomycetota bacterium | reverse complement strand
CACCTGTCGTGAGCGAGGCGTCGTCGATCTGCTTGCCGTTGTGCAGCCAGCTGCAAAACATCGCCGCCTGTGTTGGAGCGATCCCTCCCACTGGCACCTGCCCCGCGTCGGGAAGAAGTGGGTTCAGTCGAAACTGCAGGTTGCCACCGGGGTTCGTGAACACCGCACCCCAACGACTAGGAGCTATTCCGCTTGTCCACGCATTACCTCGCGTTGCGAGCGCGTTGGCGAATTCCATCCACTGCGCGGTGGATATCTCTGAACGCGCCATGCGGTACTCGTAGCCGACGCTGCCGCGACCGAAGGTGTTGGGGTCCGCCCGACGCTCGAAGCTGGGGTTCCCCGGGTGGGTGATCGTGACGAAATCAAAGTCGTAGTCGTTTGGCTGGGCCTGGGTCGTGCAAGCCAGGCAGAGCAGGGACGCGGCGATCGCGGGGCGGGGCATGTGTGGAGTATGGATCGGGTTTGGGGATCGTGCCAGTCGATGGGGTGGGCGATGTTGGGTTTGGCGGGGGTGCTGGTCGTGACCGTGAGGCGTTCACGAACACGCCGGCTTCGTAGATACAGTCTCGCGTCACGGAGTCCCGCCCAAACGGCTCGGAGGTGGGAGCGTGGGCTGCAGCTCTGTGGTGAGGCTCAGGGTGGAGGCGATCGATGAGCAACCCGATTGCGTACGTCGAGATTCCGGTTTCAGACCTCGATCGAGCGATCGAGTTCTACAGCACGGTGCTCCGGCTCGACATCACGCGCGAGATAGTCGATGGGTACGAGATGGGTCTGTTTCCAGCGGATGCAGACTCGGCCGGGTGTTCCGGGGCGCTGGCCAAGGGCGATGTGTACGTGCCGGCGAAGGCGGGGCCGGTGGTCTACATGAGGGTGGACTCGATCGACGAGGTGCTCGAGCGGGCTCAGCAATACTGTGCGCCGGTCCTGCTCGAACGCCGCGCGATCGGTGACGTCGGGTTTGTGGCAGAGATCGGCGATTCGGAGGGGAACAGGATTGGTCTGCACGAGGCTGGAAACGGTGGAGTTGCTCCCTTTCGAGCGATGGCTTCAGAAGGTGGCGGAAGGGAGCAGCGTTACGCTGGTTGCTGACTGGCGTTACTTGGGTCCCCCCGCTTGCGCGGGGGGCTCGTTGAGAAGGGTGTTGAGGGTCAGATCGGTGGCGGCGTTGTAGGCGGCGTGGGCCTGGGCGAGGTCGGGCTTGGGGAGCGAGTGGGCGACAGCGATGACGTTGCCATAACCAGCGGCGCGGGCGGCCTGGATGCCGGTGGGTGTGTCTTCGATGCACGCGCAGGCGGCAGGGTAGGTGCCGAGTCTGCTGGCTGCGAGCAGGTAGCCGGCGGGGTCGGGCTTGGCTTTGGCGACGTCGTCGGCGGCGACGATGATCTCGAAGATGTCGGCCGCACCGAAGGCTTCGAGCATGAGGCCGATTTCTTCCTGCAGCGCGCCGGAGCAGATCGCGATGGGGATGCCCCGGGCCTTGGCCTGTCGGGCGAGGTCGAGCGTGCCGGGGAAGGGGGTGACGGCGCCCTCGGCGATGAGGCGGTGGAGCAGTTTGGTTTTGCTCTCGATCAGCCGGTCGGATTGGGCCGGGTCGAAGGGTGTGCCGTTCATGCGGTAGATCGCGGGGAAGGCGTCGCGGTCGTCGTAGCCGATGATCTCGGTCTGGTATTGATCGTGCGTGAAGTTCAGGCCCTCGGCCCGGACGGTTTCGAGTAGGGCTCGTTCGTGGACGGGCTCGGAGTCGGCGATGACGCCGTCGAAATCGAAGACGACGGCTTGGATTGCTGTATGCGCCCCAGGTTTGTTTGGCGGATCAATCGGCATGGGCGAGGGTAGCTGGCGGCCGATAGACTGGCGGCATGCGAGCGATTGTCTTCGATGATGGAAAGGGTGTTCTCAGCCCGCTCACCGATCTGCGGGCTTCCTTTGACGTCCGAACCGGCGCACGGACGACGCTGAGTCGGATCGAGGCGTTGCTGCCCGAGGACGTCGATATCGTGGGCCTCTCGGTGCCCGACGAGATCCGGGCGATTGTCGACGAAGCGCACGATGTGCCTGTGAACGACGTGCCGACGGATAGCGATGCCGTGCTGCTGATCAACGGTCGTTGCCCGCTGCCTCCCGAGGGCTTCGCCGAGATTTCTGTGGGTGACATCATCGTCGAGCGGCACGGCGAGGACGACACGGAGGGCGGCGTGGTGGTCGCGTGTGTGCCTGCGAAGGAAGCCGGGGCGCTGCTCGCGGGGACGGTGCCGGCGGCGGGTGTGCGCGCGATCGATGAGCCGCTGCTCATGCGGCGGCCTTGGGATGTGCGGGTGTTCCGTGATGCGGCGATCGACCTGGACGTAGCGGAGCTCGCGAGCATCCCGAGCGAGGCCGTGCCAGATGGCGTGATCCATATGGGTCGTCATCCGGTCGCGATACGGAAGGGCGCGCAGGTCTGGCCCGGCGTGACGATCGATACAACGCAAGGGCCGGTGGTGATCGCGGCCGAGGCCGTCGTCCGACCCGGTGTCGTGCTTGTTGGTCCTCTCTTCATCGGCGAGGGATCCGTGGTGCTCGATCGTGCTCTGGTCAAGGGTCACACGGTGATCGGGCCTCGGTGCAAGATCGCGGGCGAGGTCGGGGGCACGATCTTCCAGGGCCTGAGCAACAAGGCGCACGAGGGGCATCTGGGTGATTCGTGGGTCGGCGAGTGGGTGAACTTCGGTGCTGGCACGAACAACTCGAATCTGCTGAATACGTACGGCGAGGTGCTGGCGCGGGCGACCGTGGGCGGTCCCAGCGAGCGCACAGGTCAGACGTTTATTGGCGCGATCATCGGCGATCACGTGAAGTTCGCGATCTCGACCCGGATCATGACGGGGTCGGTGATTCACACGGGCGCGATGTGGGCGAGCGGCGCGCCGGTGGCGGAGGTCGTCGGGCCGTTCACGTGGGCGACGGACCGGGGCGAGACAGCGTTCAGGCTGAGCCGGTTCCTTGAAACGGCGAAGACGGTGATGGATCGCCGCGGGATGGAGCCGGGGGATGAGTATCTCGCGAGGCTGAGCGTGCTGCACGAGCGGGCGTCGGGGGCGTGAGTTCGTCCAGGCTCACGCTCTATCTCATCG
>JBCBMF010000298.1:0-3137 GCA_039822905.1 Planctomycetota bacterium | reverse complement strand
GAAGTCGGCGTCGTGTTCGAACGACTCGCCATTCCATGTGAGCACGACGCTGTCATTCTCGATCCGCTCGACGGTGCAGTTCGGCTCGAAGCCGATGCGGCCTTTGTCAATCAGCCACTCCAGTTCGGGCAGCAGCCAGTACTTGATCCGCTCGGCGTCGAACGAATCGCGTCGGTACGCGATGGTCACGTGCGCCCCAGCGCGGTGCAAACGGATCGCGGCCTCGACGGCGCTGTTCTTGCCCCCCACGATGACGACCTTGCGACCGAAGTACTTCAGCGGGTCGGCAAGGTAGTGACTCACATGAGGGCGGGACTCGCCTTTCACTCCGAGCATGCGGGGTGCGTGCATGTTCCCGACTGTCAGGATCACGTTGCGAGCGCGGACGGAATCCACTGGATTCGCTTCGCTCATCCGCGGCATCGCCTCGGTTCCTCCGATGCCCTCGGCGCTGCGGGCGACATCGACTGCGAGCTGATCGCCTCTCTTCCGGATGCCTGTCACAGCGCGGAAGGTCTCGACGTTTAAATCGAGTTGGCGCGTCACGTTGACGAGGTAGCGCACATAGTCGTCGCCCGTGGCTTTGTCTTGGCCTAACACCGAGAGGGGGATGCCGCAGATGGCGATGCGATCTGGGCTGGAGAAGAACTTGGTCCGCGGTGCCCACCAGGTCATGGTGTGGCCGATCGCGCCGGCTTCGAGGTGCCGCACCGACACGCCGGCCGCCTTGAGCGCGGCGTGCACCTCCAGCCCGATGGGCCCGGCTCCGACAACAACGGCGTCGACGGCGTGCATGGTCGAGTTTAGATGCCGGTGTGCGGCCGCGTGCTCACGCGGCCGGCTTGACGTGTCGGGCGACCGCTTTCTCAAGAACCCGTGCGAGTGTCTCCGTGGATACAGGCTTGATAAGCGTTCCATCGATGAGCGATCGCTGCGGCTCAGGATCGATGTGTGCCGCGATCGGATCGACGAGCAGAAGCAGCAGGCTGCCGCAGCCCGCATCGCGGAGCAGCTGGCACGCGGCGGGGCCGTCGCCGCTGTGGATGTCGGGGTTCACCAGGATCGCCGAGGGCTTCGGCAGCGTGCTGCTCGTCCACGCCCCGAAGGCGGATCGGCCTGTGGGCATCGCGTAGACGTCCGCCCCGAGCGACCGCAGACGCACCTTACAGATCTTGAGTGTCAGCGGGCAGTCATCGACGACCCAGACGACCTCGCGCATCGGCAACCCCTTCCGAATCCATGACAAGATCGGCCATGGTCGGGGCCTCGTTCAGCCTGCCGGCCCGAGTTCGCCCCGCGCTCAGCCACTCGTCGCGGGGAGGAGCCGCACCAATCGTTGTATACAACGCCGAGGGTTTCCCGCTTGAGCACAACCGAAACCAATTCGCATCACCACCGTCGGCGTAGAGTCGGCCTCATACCACCTGCCCGGAGAGATTTGCAATGCCCAGCCTCACGATCGACGTCCGCGAAACCCTCGGCGGCGACGCCGGCGATCTGCTTGACTACGCCAGCAAGACCGTTTCTCATGACAAGCTGCACCTGCCGGGCCCGGACTTTGTCGACCGGGTCGTGGCGCAGACCGATCGATCGCAGGGCGTGCTGAACAACTACCAGCGGCTCCTCAACTCGGGCCGGCTCGGGGGCACGGGCTACGTGTCGATCCTGCCGGTGGACCAGGGCATCGAGCACTCGGCCGGCGCATCGTTCGCGCCGAATCCTGCGTACTTCGATGCCGAGAAGATCGTCGAGCTCGCGATCGAGGGCGGCTGCAACGCCGTCGCGTCGACCTTCGGCGTGCTGGGCATGTGCAGCCGAAAGTACGCCCACAAGATCCCGTTCATGGTCAAGTTCAACCACAACGAGCTGATGACCTACCCGAACCAGTTCAAGCAGATCCCGTTCGGCAACATCCGCCAGTGCTGGGAGATGGGCGCGGCCGCGGTCGGCGCGACGATCTACTTTGGTAGCGATGACGCGACGAACCAGATCCAGTACGTTTCGGACATGTTCGCCGAGGCCCACGAGCTTGGCATGGTCACCGTGCTCTGGTGCTACATCCGCAACAGCGCATTCAAGTCGGGGGGCAAGGACTACCACACCGCGGCGGACCTCACGGGCCAAGCCAACCATCTGGGCGCGACGATCCAGGCCGACATCGTCAAGCAGAAGCTGCCGACGCTCAACGGCGGCTACAAGGCACTGAACTCGGGCGACAGCAGCTACGGCAAGTTCCGCGACGAGGTCTACACGGAGCTCGCCGGCAGCGACAAAGAGGGCAACGGCGGCCACCCGATCGACCTGACGCGGTACCAGATCCTGAACCAGTACATGGGCCGAGTGCCGCTGATCAACTCTGGCGGTGCGTCGAGCGGCGCGGGGGATCTCAAGGAAGCTGTGACAACAGCCGTGATCAACAAGCGCGCCGGCGGCATGGGCCTGATCTCGGGGCGGAAGGCGTTCCAGCGGCCGATGAAGGAAGGCGCTGCCTTGCTGCACGCGATTCAGGATGTGTATCTTGATGATACGATTACGGTGGCGTGAATTAAAATTTTGAGGAGCTACGCATGGCTGGTGCGCAGAACAATCCTGAGCCCTTTGACCCTAAAGTCTTTGAAAAGTACAGTCACGTACTTGAAGAAGCCACCAAATCCGGTGCTTCCGCGGTTGCAATCTACAAGGCAAATAGAATGTGCGTTGTCGCAGATATGTTTGCACATAGACAAGAAAGTGCAGCCTCATCACGCAGCGAGACCGAATTAAAGGTCGTCGCCACGTGGATGCTTGATAACATGAGGCATACTAGCATTGATGATGTTAAAGCTGATGTGAAAAAATACCTGAAGGTGCCGAAGAAGCCCGTACCCGGGCGATCCTTCGAACTGACGTTCCCTTACCTCGCCTCGTCGATTGTGCAGATGATTCTTGATGGAATCGTTCTTGACCCCGGGCCCAGATTGCGTGAGGACCAGGTCGACGACGGTTAACCTGCCACGCCCTGTAGGATTTGGTCCATGCGATCAAGAAGGCGGTCAACGACTACACCGCCGTCCGATGGTTCCGGCTTGGTGTTAGCGACTTGATCCGATTGTGATCGAACGATCACGCTCATCATCCGTGCCTCGTCGTGCCAGCCG
>JBCBMF010000297.1:2044-3163 GCA_039822905.1 Planctomycetota bacterium | reverse complement strand
CAGCCTCGTAAAGACGGCCGCGGTCTGCCCCGCGGGCCATCCGCGTTCGAGCGTGCCGATCGCGAAGCCGCCGCGCACGTTGATGACAGTGATCAAGATGCCGGCGATCGCATCGCCTCGGACGAACTTCGAGGCACCGTCCATGGAGCCGAAGAAGTCGGCTTCGCGGCGGATCTCGTCGCGGCGTTCGCGGGCTTCCTCCTCCGTGATGATGCCGGCGTTGAGATCAGAATCGATGGCGAGCTGCTTGCCGGGCATGGCATCGAGCGTGAAGCGTGCGGCGACCTCGGACACACGCGTCGCACCCTTGGTAATGACCAAGAACTGTACGAGCACGAGGATCAGGAACAGCACAACACCGACGGCGAGCGAATCCCCCGAAACGAAATCGCCAAACGCCTGGATGACCTTGCCGGCCACCCCCATCGCTGCCTCGGGGCTCGATGCGTCCGCTGTCAGGATCAGCCTTGTCGAAGCGATGTTCAGCACGAGCCGCAGCAGCGTCGTCGCGAGAAGCAGCGACGGGAACACGCTGAAATCCAGCGGCTTGCTCATGTAGATTGTCGTCAGGAGCACCACAATCGCGAGCGCGATGTTGATGCTGATGAGCAGGTCCATCAGCATCGGGTGCAGCGGGATCAGGATCACGCCGAGCGCGATGATGAAGCCAACCGGTACGAGCAGGCCGCGGTACTTGGCGACGCGTTCGATGAACGGGGGAAGGCCGGCAGACTGGTTGAGCGATGGAGCTGTTGCCATAGAGGTTCAGCTCAAGCGAGCGCCTCCTCTCGGAGCGTGCGTTGCGTAGCAGCGGTGCCGTCGAGCTCGTAGACGTACGCCAGGATCTCGGCGACGGCCTCGTAGTGCTCGGGCGAGATCAGGTCCCCCACTTCCGTGCCCCAGAACAGCGCACGGGCGAGCGGCGGGCGTTCGACCATTGGTACGCGGTGGGCCGCGGCGATCTGGCGGATGCGGAGCGCGAGATGGTCCGCGCCCTTGGCAACGACGCGCGGCGCGGCGTCCTCATCGCTGTACCGCAACGCCACCGAGAAGTGCGTCGGGTTCGTCACGATCACGTCCGCGGTCGGCACGTCCTGCTGAACACGCTGGAAGGCGACC
>JBCBMF010000297.1:0-2036 GCA_039822905.1 Planctomycetota bacterium | reverse complement strand
CGCCACCGAGAAGTGCGTCGGGTTCGTCACGATCACGTCCGCGGTCGGCACGTCCTGCTGAACACGCTGGAAGGCGACCTGCTGCGCCACCTTCTGCCGGCGACGCTTCATCTCCGGGTCACCCTCCATGCTCTTGACCTCGTCCTTCACCTCCTGCTTTGTCATGCGGTTGTCGCGGCGGTGCTGCCACTTCTGGTACATGAAGTCGATCACGCCGATGACCAGCAGAAGGAAGAGCACCCACGCGAGAACCTCGAGGCCGATCAGCACGATCACCTTGGCGGCTTGCGTCGGATCCAGCACTGTGAGCATGACGAGCTTGGACTCGTTGCGGATGATGACCACCGTCGCTGCGAACACGACGATCAGGAGCTTCGCGAGGTTCATCACGGTCTTCATGACGCCGCGGATGCCAAAGATGCGCTTGAAGCCGCTGATGGGGTTGAGCCGGCTGATCTGGGGCACGAGCGGCCGCGTTGTAAACAGCAGCCCGGTCTGACCGACGAGCGCCAGCGTGATCCCGACGACCATGATGATCATGATGGGTGCGAGCGCCGCCGCTGCATCAATGGCCGAGGAATGGATGACGGTCCAGATGCTGTCGGTGGACGCAACGAACCCGGTGGAGCCCGCATCCAGCGACCGCTTCACCATATTGTGCAGCCTGCCGGCAATGAACGCGCCGAACAAAAGGAGGGTTGCGAAAGCGATGATCAGGCTGAGCACACCCGTGAGGTCCTGGCTCTTCGGCACCTGGCCCTTCCGCCTCGCTTCGCTCAGCTTGCGACCCGTGGGCTCTTCGGTTTTCTCTCCGAGGTCAGACATCAGCCCATCACCGCCGGGGGCGCGAGCGGCGCGATGCGAGTCGTCCACTCGACGAGCGACGCCAACATACGGGCGGCCTCGTCAGCGAAGACCAAGAAGATTGTGGTGACGGCAGCGGCGAGCCCGAACAACCCGGCGAGCGTCTTCAGCGAGAAACCCACGGACATGATGTTGATCTGCGGGATCGTCTTCATAAGCACGCCCGTCGCGACAGTTTCGATAATCATGATGCCGAGGATCGGCGCCGCGACACGCAAGGCGAGCTCGAAGCCGGCGGAGAGTGTGCCGACCATCAGTTCCAGCGGGATCGCGGTGAGCGTCATCGCACCGAGCGGGACCGATTCGTACGTGTTCATGAGTGCACTGAAGGTGATCTCGACACCACCGAACGAGATGAAGACGGCGAGCGCTGTGTAGAACAGGAGCTGATCGATGACGCCGGTGTTGGTCTCGAGCTCGGGGTTGAACACCTGTGCGAGACCGAGACCCATCTGCTGGCCCATGATCTGGCCCCCCAGCTGGACCGCGAGGATGGGCAGGCTTGCGATGAAGCCGACGGCCGCGCCGATGAGCGTTTCGGTGACAAACAGCTGGGCCACCGTGAGGAGGCTGAACCGCATCGGCATCTGCCACGTCGTGGGCAGGGCTGGATAGATCGCGAACGCGAGCGTGACAACGAGGATCACCTTTGCTTGGCGTGGGATCGCCGCACCTGCCAGCATCGGGCTGAAGATCAGCAGTCCCGTGAGGCGGAACGCAACAATCAGGACGGCGATTCCGTGCTGGAACAGTGGGCCGACCTCGAGCATCAGCCGACCCCGGTCGGATTGCCGAGCCAGAGCAACTCAGCGGCGAAGTCGACCAGCCGGATGAAGATCCACGGGGCGAGCAGAATCACCACTGCCATCATCACAACAATCTTGGGGACGAATGTAAGCGTTTGATCCTGGATGGACGTCACCGATTGGATGATACTGACCACAAGACCGATCACAACCCCCGCGCCGAGGATGGGCATCACGATCTTGAGCGCGATGATGATGGTCTCGCGAACGAGTGCGACAAGCGATTCGTCGTATGGCATATCCCGATCCCCCTACCAGCTAACCCGGCGGCACCACAGCCGACACATCGGCCGCGACCGTTGACACGGCCGACAGACGCGGCGAATAGCCCTCACGCGCGAACGACGCAAGCAGGCCGCCCGTGAC
>JBCBMF010000296.1:0-3164 GCA_039822905.1 Planctomycetota bacterium | reverse complement strand
GTTTCGGCACGTCGATCGAGGAGCGATCTTCGGCCGCGAGCCGGTTCGTCGCAGCGCACCCGAACGTGTGCAGCGTGATCCCCGGCTTCCGCAACGAGCGGCAGGCGCTGTGCAACGTGCGCGGCGGGACCGACGAGCCGATGTCTGCCGATGATCTCGCGTTCTGCCGCGATGTCATGCGTACCTGATGCTTACGGGCAGGGGTTTGTGCCTGGATCGACCGGGGTGACGTAGTCCTCGACGTCCTGCCCGCGGAGATCGTTGAGATCGGTCTCAAGCCCCGAGCGTCCGCCGGTGTCGTCGCAGTCGAGGCGGACGTTGAACCGGTACGTGTCGTCGTCGTACTCCGAGTCGAAGCCGATGCTCGGCAGGCCGATGGTAAACGCGCACCGGAGGGTGTCGTCGACCGGCCGCATCCGCCATCGGCCGGGCTCGAAGCTCGCGCTGCCGAGCGCCTCGATGCGGACCTCGCGCGTCGCTTCCGACTCGGCCGACGCGGCGACGACCATGAAGTCGGCTGAGCGATCGGTCCACGACGATGCGTCCTCGGCGAGGTGCTCGACGATGAACTCGGGGACGACGCCGAAGGTCGGGCCGTAGAGCCGGACGACCGCGCCGACGAGCGACGAACCGGGCTCGAGGTCGATCGTCTCGTTGTGCTGCGGGAAGCTCTCGAAGCTGTGGAAGTTGAAGGGCGCGATGCCGACGCTGCCGCCGCCGAGCTCGGCGAAGAGCTGAGGCGGGTACTTCGCGTTTGGTGTGACCGCCAGCCCGTCGCCCGCGAGGCGGATGGTGTCGCTGAGGTCGAACGGGTCGTCCTCGCTGTCGACGATGATGATCTGGCCCGCGAGTCCTTGCGACGCGCCGATGCGGATTTCGGCTCCGGGCAGCGCTGGCGCTTGGTTGGTCATTCCGCCGAGGGAGATGAGCGAATCGGCGCTCAGGCCTCCAGCGATGTTGATCTCAGGGCCGAACGGGTTTTCGTTGCGCACGTAGCGATTCATGACGATCGTCGCGTCGAGGTCGCCCGGCACCGAGATCACGCACGGCGCCTCGCTCCATCCGCCGAAGCTGGTCAGCTCTTCAACGAGCACCGAGCCGGTCAGGTCGCCGTCGCGGACGATGATCCCGCCGAGGAAGCCGCGGTCGGCGGGGTTGAGCAGGGCGTCGAAGTGTGCGTGGAAGGCGTCGGTTTCGATGCGGACGACCGGGCCGCTTGCGAGGATGCGCGCCGGGTTGCTTGCGGTACCGATCGATCCGGTTACGAGCAGCGTGCGGATGGCGTGCACCTCGTCGCCGGACCAGGCGTAGATCGTTGGGGCGTTTGACTCGTTGCCGATCGAGCCCGCGACATCGAACGAAATGATGCCGCCGTTCTGGGCGGCCACATCGCCGAGCACGTCGCCCTCGACGTCGATCGCGTCGATCTGTCCGTTGACGGCGACGACCGATCCGTTGGGTGTGATCGAACCATCGATATTGATTATGGCGACGCCGGGCTGGGTATTGCCAGATCGGCCCCAGTGGATCACCGGGCCGTCGAGATCGCCCGTGAGGTCGAGCCGTACGACGCGGCCCGCTTCGATGCCGACGCCGGTGATTGAGCCCGCGTGGACCTGCACCGTCGCGCTGCGGGGGAGAATGATGCCCTCGATCGACCGCGCGGCGGGAGAGCCGATCGGCGCTGCCTCGTTCACGCCCGGCCCGGTGTTGGCGGCAACAAGCACCGTCGGCGTCGCGCCGGCGGGGGCGGTGATCGTGATCACGCCGATGTTGGTCGCGGTGGGGTTGCTGGTGAAGATTCGGATCGTCTCCGAGCCGGCGAGGTCGAGCGTGATGTTGGAGCCGCTAGGCACGCCCGAGCCGCCCGCGGGGCCGAAGCCCGGGGCAGACCGCCACGCGCCGTTCTGGAACTGCTCAACGAAGATCGATTGCCCGAGGGCCTGGCCGCTGGTCGCGAGAATGAGCAGGGCGGCGGAGCGAACGGCACGGCGGCGGAGCGGGTGGGTCAGCATCGGATACCTCCGGGTCCGACGATGCACCGGATCGGGGCCGGTGCGACCCGCGGGGCGGCCGTGGACTGGTCCAGCAGACCCGGGAGTTCCGGTTGTGCCGGTTAGCGAACGTCGGCCGCACGCTTTCGGACCTCAGAAGCGAGCAGGGATCGGCCCGCGCCCGGCCTGTTGAGGCGATTGATTCGCGACCGATCGGGTCTACCATCGGGGCCCCGAAATCGGTTCCGGGCGGCCGGTCTGTCCGGCGGTCGCGGGCCGGCATCGTTTGGGGATGGTCGGATGCCGCCGCTGTAGCTCAGTGGTAGAGCGCACCCTTGGTAAGGGTGAGGTCGTGGGTTCAAATCCCACCAGCGGCTTTGGGTTCGTGTCGGTTTGAGCCGGCGTCGGGCCTAGTGTTGTCTCGGTCGGTCGTTCCGCTTGGTGGTTGGAAGGGCCGGGTTCGAGTTGTCAATGTTGTTGCGGGCCTGTGCGGGTGTCGGCGTGTTGCCGGTGCAAGGCAGGGTCCACTGCTCCCGGCCAAGCTTTCAAGGGGGCGTCGAGTCTGTGAGAGCGGCGGGCACAAGGCCCGGCCCGCGACTGAGATTCTGGAGGTTTCTGGCCATGGCCAAGGGTGTATTCGAGCGGACCAAACCGCACGTCAACGTCGGCACGATCGGTCACATCGACCACGGCAAGAGCACGCTGACCGCCGCGCTGGTGGCCCGCGCCGACGCCAAGGGCCTCGTGCAGGGCGCGAAGTCCTATGCCGAGATCACCAAGGGCGGCACGGTGCGTGACGCCAACAAGACCGTGACGATCCACTCGTCGCACGTCGAGTACGAAACCGAAGGCCGGCACTACGCCCACGTCGACTGCCCGGGCCACGCCGACTTCGTCAAGAACATGATCACCGGCGCCGCCCAGATGGACGGCGCGATCCTGGTGGTCGCCGCCGACTCGGGCCCCATGCCCCAGACCCGCGAGCACGTGCTGCTCGCCCGTCAGGTGGGCGTGCCCTACATCGTCGTGTTCATGAACAAGATCGACCTCGTTGACGATCCCGAGCTCGCCGACCTGGTCGAGATGGAGATCCGCGAGCTGCTCGACAAGTACGAGTTCCCGGGCGACGACACCCCGATCGTGCGTGGCCAGTCGAAGGCCGCTCTCGAG
>JBCBMF010000295.1:0-3167 GCA_039822905.1 Planctomycetota bacterium | reverse complement strand
GGCCCGCACCACCTCGACGATCTCGGAGTCCGGGTCGGTCTGACGAGATCGATGCCGACATCGAGCGGACGTTGGCGAGCAACGAGGACTCGGTCTTGATGGCCGAGCCCGAGCCGCGGCTGGCGGCGAACGAGCACCTGAAGATGTTGTTCCGTGTGTCATCGATCGCGACCGATGCACTGGACGAACAGGAATTGCTCAGCGAGGTCTTGGAGACGGTGTTCGATCAGTTCGAGCCCGAGCGCGGCGTGGTGATGATCGCGCCGGACAAGTACCACTCGCCCAAGCCCGTGGCGGTGAAGTTCATGGCCGAGCCGACGGACGAGGAAGACAAGAAGATCAAGATCAGCCAGACGATCCTGCAGCACGCGATGACGAAGAAGCAGGCGGTGCTCAGCTCGAACGCGATGGCCGACCCGCGGTTCAAGGCGGGCGATAGCGTGCAGCGGTTCGGGATCCGCAGCGCGATGTGCGCGCCGATCCTGTTCCGCGATCGCGTGTTCGGCGCGATCTACATCGATAGCTCTATTGTAAATTACACGTTCACGGCAGAGCAGCTTGCGCTTCTGAACGCCGCGGGCCAGCAGACGGGGCTTGCGATGGCGAACCTGGAGCTGACGGGCGATCAGATCCACAAGGAACGGCTTGCTGTTATTGGCGAGACGGTCGCGAGCCTGTCACACTCGATCAAGAACATCCTGCAGGGCCTGCGCGGCGGGGCGGATGTCGTCGAGATGGGGCTGCGCAAGGACGACCTGAAGATCGCCAAGGGCGGCTGGGGGATTCTGAAGCGCAACCTCGATCGGATCATGGGGCTGACGCTCAACATGCTGGCGTTTAGTCGGCAGCGGAACATCGAGATCGAGCTGACCAAGCTCGGGCCGTTGCTTGATGACTGCGCGCAGCTGCTCGAAGGTCTGTGCCGAACGCGGCAGGTTGTGTTGCTGGTGGATGTCGACCCGGACATCCCGCCGCTGCCCATGGACCCGAATCTGATGCACCAGGCGATGATGAACCTGGTGACGAATGCGGTGGAGGCGGTGGAGCCGAAGACGGGCACGGTGACGGTGCGTGTGGAGTACTACCCCAAGGGTCGGCCGGTGGGCGATGGCCACAAGTCGGGCTCGCGGATCGCGAAGCCGGACGCGGCCGAAGTCGAGATCGCGATTATTGATAATGGCCCGGGCATCGAGAAGGCGCGGCGCGAGTGGATCTTCGAGCCGTTCCACACGACCAAGGGCATGCGCGGCACAGGGCTCGGCCTCGCGGTGACCAAGCGGATCATCGAGGACCACCGCGGCGAGATGTGGGTCGAGGACACACGCGGGGGCGGGGCGACGTTCCGCGTGCTGCTGCCTGCGGATCCGAGCACGATCATCGACCCGTCGGCGACGGCGAGCGCGAATCGCGACCCGGCGTCGGTCGTGCGGGGGCTGTGATCGGGGTGCGCTGACCTCGGCGCATACCCTTGTGCATGAGCGACTTTGAATCGGCGATCCGGAGTGTGAGCGAGCGGTTCAAGCCGGCGATTGTCTTCGCCGCGCGGCTCGCCGAGGGCGATGAGGTTCCGGAGGAGCTTCGGCCGGACGATCCGTTTCAGGCGTGGGGTGCCGAGCACGGCGCGGAGCTGCTGACGGCGGTCGAGGTCGCTGGCAGCCAGCGGCTGACGGGCGAGAACCGCGACGAGCTGGTGACGATCCTGGCCGGGCTTCGGCTGGCGTACATGAAGGTCGTGAGCGATCTGGCGGATCAGCTGGAGATGCCGGAGGGCGAGTTGCACAACCTGATCAGCGAGGCGTCGAACGAGGCGCGGATCGATGATCGGAACGAGCAGAGTGAGGACGATGAGCTTCCGCCTCGAGCATGAGTGCGGCGGGCTGATCCGATGAGTGGCGATCGTTCGATCTTGCACGCCGACATGGACGCGTTCTTTGCGTCGGTGGAGCAGCGGGACGACCCGTCGCTTCGCAGCAAGCCGGTGCTTGTGGGCGGTTCTGGCGGGCGTGGTGTTGTCACGGCGGCGAGCTATGAAGCGCGGGAGTTCGGCTGCCGGAGCGCGATGCCGATGTCGGTCGCGCTGCGGCTGTGCCCGCATGCGATCTGCGTTCGCGGGCGCTACGACGCGTACAAGCAAGCCAGTGCGCGCGTGTTCGAGATCTTCGAGAGCGTGACGCCGCTGGTGCAGCCGTTGTCGATCGATGAGGCGTTTCTGGATGTGACGGGCTCGCGGCGTGCGGTTGGCGATGCGGTGAGCATCGCGAAGACGGTGCGCGAGCGAATGCTTGCAGAGACTGGTCTGACAGCGAGCGTGGGTGTGGCACCGAACAAGTTCTTGGCAAAGCTCGCGAGTGATATGGACAAGCCGGACGGGCTGACCGTGATCGAGGCGGACAAAGTTCAGCAGACGCTCGATCCGTTGCCGGTGACTCGGATCTTTGGCGTGGGCGGCTCTGCGGAGAAGCGGCTGAATCGGCTTGGCGTGCGCACCATCGGGGATCTTCGGAAGCTGCCGGTGGAGGCGGTGACGAGTGCGCTGGGGTCGTGGGGGGCGCGGGTGCATGAGCTGGCGCACGGGATCGACGATCGGCCGGTGGTGCCGGACCGGGTTGCCAAGAGCGTGGGGCACGAGCAGACGTTTGGTGTGGATCTGACCGAGCCCGATGATGTGCGGGCGGTGATGCTGGATCAGGCCGAGCAGGTCGGGCGTCGGCTGCGTGCGAAGGGTCGGAAGGCGAAGACGGTGACGGTGAAGATCCGGTTCGGAGACTTTCAGACGATCACTCGCGCGCAGACGCTGGAGCGTGCGGTGGATGACACAGATTCGTTGTACGTCGCCGCGCGATCGCTGTTCGATGCGTGGGCCGAGGTTAGCTTTCGGCCGGTGCGTCTGATCGGCGTGAGTGCGAGCCAGCTGACGGGTGATGGCGAGCCGGAGCAGTTGGGGTTGTTTGAGGATGCGGGTGCGCAGGAGAAACGCCGCGCTGTTGACGCGGCGTTTGATGCGATTAACGAGAAGTTTGGGAAGCGTGTGATCACGCGGGCGGGGGCGATACGTCGAGACGGAAAAGGAAAGAGGGAGCGGTAAGCCCCCTCACCCCAGCCCTCTCCCCCCACGGGGGAGAGGGGGCCAGACTGCTTACCCGTGGTAGAAGCGTTCGCTGACGACC
>JBCBMF010000294.1:0-3182 GCA_039822905.1 Planctomycetota bacterium | reverse complement strand
CCCACGATCGCTCGCCCCGGGTGTCTATTACCTCTCGGCCTCGGGCTTCGACACCGCGTTCGGCAACACAACGCCGTTTCTTGCCGTCACAGCCCCGGGCTCGCGCGGCGGCAACCTCACGCTCACGCTCTCGACGCCCGTCGACGGACCCATCGTTCGGCAGAGCTTCATCGACCCGGGCACGCCCACCTACGGCGGCGAGATCGAGTTCTACCGCTTCCAGATCGTCGGCTTCGGGGAAGAAGAGTTCGACTTCTACACCGTCGTGCGCGGCGACCGGCCCCTCTCGGTCAGCACCGCCGGCTCCGACTTCGACACCGAAATCGGCGTGTGGAACGTCGCGACCGGCGACCTCATCGCAGAGAACGACGACGCCGCACCGCCTATCGATCGCACCAGCCTGATCACCTTCACCCCGCCGACGACTCCCGTCGTGTTCGAGGGCGCGCGCCGCGTCCGCTACACGCTGACCGCATCGGGCTTCAGCACGGTCTTCGATGATGATTTCGTCACACGGACCTCGCACACGTCGGACTTCGGCGCGCTCGAGGTCGATGTGTTCACCGAGCCCTCCGCCGCCGGGCTGCAGTTCGACGTTGCGCCGGGCGGCGACATCGTCAACCTCGGCTTCACGGCTGCGGCCGTGTTCGACATCGGCCTCGTCGTCATCCCCGACACGCTCGCGTCAGGCGGACCCGTGACAATCGAGACCGACCCGCTCCCGCTCGGCTCGTCCATCGGCCTGTTCGACGACACCGGCACGCTGATCGAGGCCGACGCGCTCTTCAACGCTGACGCCAGCATCACGCGCGTGCTCGAGCCCGGCACCTACACAGCTGCGAGCACGATCGCCGGCGGCAGCCAGTTCATCGAGGGCTTCCGCGTCGCCCCCGGGCTCGCCGGCCTGTTCAATTCGGATTCGCTCGTGACCCGAGTCGCGGGCCGACCGGTCACCATCGACTACGAAGAGGGCGGCGACGCGGCGTACGTCCAGTTCCGTGTCGTCAACGCCGCCAACCTCTCCGTCCAACGCTCCTTCACCGACGACGACATCATCGTTCGAACCTGCCCGGCCGGCTTCGACGGCATCTCGCTCGGCCTCTACCGCCCGGACGGCACACTCGTCACCACAGGCGACGCCACGTTCTGCCTCGACACCCCGGTCGGCAGCCAGTTCAGCGACGAGATCGTCTTTGAGGATGCGCCGCGCGGCGACTACATCCTGGCTGTCTCCGGTTCGGGCGCAGACTTCGAACCGAACTTCATCATCAGCGGCAATCACTTCACGGACGAGACCTTCGCCCAGGCGGTGATCAACGACGGGCTCGACGCCCTCGGCGTCATCGAGTACCGGGGCCAGGCGACGTTCACACGCTTCCGGATGACCTGCCTCGCCGACGTCAACCGCGACGGCCAGCTCACGCCGGCAGACTTCAACGCATGGATCGCCGCCTTCAACGCGCAGGCCCCGGAGTGCGATCAGAACGGTGACTTCCTCTGCAACTCCGGCGATTTCAACGCGTGGATCCTGAACTTCAACGCGGGCTGCTGATCACCGCCCCGTGCTGATCACGGGCCCGCGGCGGATCTCGGCACGGAAGCGGGCCGGCGTGGTGCCGTAGTGCGATGCAAACGCCCGGCCGAAGTGGCTCTGATCACAGAAGCCGGCATCGAAAGCGATCATCGAGATCGGCGTGTCGCCCGTGACGAGCGCGTCCGCCGCGATTTGGAGCCGCCGCACACGCGCGAACGAACCGATCGTTCGGCCGAAGCTCGAGCGGAACGTCCGCGCGAGGTGCGCCGGGTGCACGCCGGCGTCGATCGCGAGCGACGCCAGCGCCGGCAGATCGTCCGGCGCATCAAACAGCCGCCGGTAGATGTCCAAGGCCCACTTCGGCGTTGATCGCTCGGGCTTCGTGCCGCCAGCGACCGACTCCGCGAGCGCTGCGCACGCCGACTCGACCTCGAGCATCGCAGCGTCATCGCCGCGCCCGAGCGCTCGCAGCACGCCGAGCATCGGCTTCGGGTCGGGCTCGGCCAGCACACCCGCGCCGGCAACGATCGCCGGATCGCACGCGGCGTGCAGCACGACTGCGCCGCCGGGGCCGAACGTCGTCTCGTGCCCGACGCCCGGCGCGTAGAACTGTGAAGTGCCGGCGAGCTTGCCGCGGTCGACCTTCCAGTACCGCTCGTCGCTCGCGCCGCGGACGGTCAGGTGGAACGACGCGTGCTCGTGCGCGTGCCACCGCAGGCCGTTGCCGGCCGGGTAGTCCGCGAGCACCACAAGCCACGGGCCGACGCGGTCCGCCCACAGCACCCGCGTCCCCGTGGGCTCGATCCGAAACGTCGTGGTCAGCGATCCGGGGCGCATCGTCATCAAGCCTACTGGCAAGGCCGACGCGTTTGAACCCCCGCGCAACTGTCGTTCTATATCCGCGCGTGCTTTCGGACCACACTCCAGTCAGACACGAACCAGGAGAACACCATGCCGAACGCCCGCACACTGCTCGCCGCACTGACCTGCATCGCGCCGACCGCCGCCGCCCAGACCTGCGCCGACCTCGACATCAACGGCTGCGGCTGCCTCGACTTCAGCCAGTTCAGCTCCATGGTGGCGCTCGTCGCATCGGGCGACCCGGCCGACAGCCCCACCGGCAACGGCGACTACGACAACGACGGCGACATCGACGGCGTCGACTTCGCATTCTGGCTCGCCAACTTCGTTCCCTGCAGCGCCGACATCAACGGCCCGACCCGCACCACCGCGCCCGAGACCGGCAGCGTCTTTCTCGGCATCGACGCCACCGGCTTCCCCGCCAAGCAGTGGGAGGTTCTGGCCCAGCTCGCGGACCCGCTCGACGAGGTCATCAGCGTCACGTCGGCCGCCGTGACCATCTCCGGCCCTGACGGAGCCGACGTCGGCTTCCTCGACCCCAACCAGGGCGGCGACAGCGCACTGCCGCTGGGCCAGCCCGTGTACGATGCGCTCGGCATCGAGCTCGACACCTACGTCGCCATCGGCGACCGCACCGACGAGCCAACGCCCGTCATCCCCATCGTCTTCGATATCGAGCAGCCCGCCTTCGCCGACCGCCAGGCGGTCAACGCGCCCCTCGGCTGGCACGGCGACTTCCTCAACACCGGCACGCCGACCGTCTCCGGCGCGGGCGGCGCGAGCGGCG
>JBCBMF010000293.1:0-3190 GCA_039822905.1 Planctomycetota bacterium | reverse complement strand
CTCCGAGCGCGTCAGCGCCATCACCGCGATGAGCTCAACCATCAGCAGCGGGACGGTGAGCAGCCAGTCAGCGTAGCGATAGAAATCGTTGAAGGGCTTGCCGGAGAACGCGTACTGCCCGGCGTCGTTGAGAACAAACGCAGCACCGAACGAATCGCGGATCTGGAAGTAGTGGTAACACGCGATCGCGGTCACCAAGCCCGTGACAACCATGGCCGCCCTGTACTTCCGGTTCACGCGGGGCGCGAAGAAGAAGAACAGGGTTGCTGCACCCATCGTCGCGACGGTGAGTGATAGCAGGTTGTAAACAACGTTAAACCCAAACGAACTTAAATCAGGCATGGCCTGCTCCTGTATGTTGGCGCGGAGACACCCCCGCTGTGCGCGAAACAAAGCTGAGAGCCACCGGCTCCGGGCTCAGGACGTTTCAGGCTGGGTCTCGCGCTCTGCGTGAGCCCACGTGTCCTGAAGCACGGAGATGACAACTCTCGGGACGAAGAAAGCACCGACGATCCCCGACGCCAATGGGGCGACGGACTCTGTCGGCAGACGTTCGAGCAGAGCGGTTGATGCGACGAAGAACAGGCCGCACAAAGCCGCAAAGGCGGCTGACCAGAGCACATCGAAGAGTACCGAATTCTCGGCAACGGCCCGTCGGAACGAGACGATGCTGACAACACCCGTGGAAACGAGCAACAGGAAACCCGGGCCACCCCCGCCGGGATTGAGTCCGCTCCATGTTGCACCCCTCGTAAACGCATCGGCAAAGAACGACAGGATCCCGAAGCAGCTCGCGGCGGCGCACACGGCGGCGGTCATGTCGACTACGACCGCCTTGATGCGAATGCCCTTAATCACGCTGGCCCCTTCGTGCCGGTGAACCCGCAGATTCACGCCGTGTCAATTTGGCATGTCTGAGCGGTTCACGATTAGTAGATAGATTTCCATTTATATGCCGTGCGCACAGGTCGGCGGCATGGTATCGCCATCTCTACTCGTTGCGCAAGATGCAGCAGCGCAACGAGATGCGAGCCGAGCCAGATACCACCTCGCAACCGGAATCATCAACGCTGATCACACCGAGTCGCTCGTCGACGCTCGCACGCTCGCTTCACAATTTGTCATCGCAGAACTGGCCCGTCGCCGACCCGCTTCGAAGTATTCGCCGGCGATGCGTTGACTTGCCGCATTTGTGGCGGCACGTCAGACTTGGAGCGAGGTGATCTCCGAACTCGGTACCACTGGCTCGATGACCCAAGATCACTGACACGCCGCGGAGGTCTTTCAACACACGAATTGTTCTAACAGGTAACAGTGAAGAGCCGCAGAGACGGAGATTCGCGTTGTGTAGCGAATACGAACGGCCGACCGCCGATGGCGACGCGTCGCTCAAGCCGCGGTGGCACGCCGCGGAAGGGTGGCGGGAGCATGCTTTCGAGCACGAGTGGTTGGTCGCGGCCTCTCGTCAATCAACATGGCGGTGGCTCAACGACCCCGACACGTTCACCCGTCAGATCTGGCCGTACAAGGTTGAGTTTCTCGAAGGCAGCGGGGAAGGCGGTGCGTCGGGGTTTGCTCCCGGTGTGCTCAACGCGCATCACGGGCCGCTGCTCAACGCGGCGGGCGTGATCACATGCGTTGATCACGGCGAAGATGGCAACGGGCGCTACCGAGAACTGCTGTACTTCTACGGTTCGTTTGTTCTCGGCATGCGATGTGTCCGGCCGCGGCGTCTCGCGTTCTGGATCCGTGATCACGGAGACGGCTGTGCTGTCAAGGTTCGATTAGAGAGCAGCGTGTCCCCGATGATGCACGCGCCGTGGTCCGTGCTCAACCGAGCGTTCTGGCTCTCGTTCCCCGGCTGGATGCGGTCCGGTGCCCGGAAGCGTGACCGCGCAAAGACCTGAGCAGTCTGCACGGTCGAATCGATGACGGCACCGAACTCGAAACACTGTGACGGATAGAAGGGATCGGCAAAGTGGAGGCGTCCCGCGTTGACCTACGCACGAGCAAGGCTTTGGTTAGGCATGACGACGGTCGGAACGCTCGTGCTCGCGAGCTCGGTCCTGCTGTTCTTTGACGTGCCCGATCGGCTCCTGGGTACACCAGAATTTTCGATCGCACACGCTGCCGCGGGGCTCGCGGCGTTCATCGCGGCCTACGCGTGCATCCACTTGATCTCGGATGTCTTTGGTGCCGTCGTCATCCCGCGGCGTTTCGGGCGGATGACGAGTCCGCTCGGTGTTGTTCTTCGTGATCTGGCCCGAGGTATTGTTGTCCACAGCACCGCGTTGTGGCTTATCGCAGTCGTGATGCTGCTCGCAGCGCGAGCCCTGGGCCTGCTCGGCGTCGTTGGTTTCGCGGTGGTTCTGTCGATCGTACTGCTAGCGTTGCGGCCTCAGCTCGCGTTGCTCATGGGCCGAGTGCGTCGCACTTCGGGCGATCGGGGCGTGGTCGATAGCCCAGACGAGGGCTTCACCGGGGGTATCGACGGCGTGTTCCGGCCGGCTGTGATCACAGTGCCACGCCGATGGAGCGAGACACTCGAACCGACCCAGCTCGATGCTGTTCTGGACCGCCGCCGGATAGCGGGCCAGAGCGGGTCGTTCCGTCGCGGCCGAATCTTTGCAATCACGTTTACGTGCGCGGGAATCACTGTCTCCGCGTTCTTGTCTGGATTGGAAGATCTTGGGACAGCGGCCGGCATCGTTCGACTGTCCCTCTGGTTCACCCTCTGGTCGTTCGCTGGTTTGCTGACCCTGCCCACGCTTTCGCGGCGTGCGATTGCCGCCGTCGACGCGGCTGCCGGCCTCTCCGAGGAAGCGAAGCAGGCGATCGCATCCCTTGATCAGCTTGGAGACGACGAGCCCGAGCGCCCGGCTCTGATCGAAACGATCTTCCATCCCGTGCCAGGCGTCGCCGCGCGGACCGATACAACGCCGGTTCGGGGCCGGGGTCTTTGGGATGTAGCGCGGACATCGCTCTTTCTGAGCAACGGCGGCCTCGGGCTTCTCAGCCGTGCGGTGCATTGCAACGCAGGCAGACCGGCGCTGTGGGTGTATCTTCCCTCAGCCTAGCGATCGCACCATCCGCGTTGCGCTCTGCACGACGACGTGAACTCACGCGAAGCAGTTCACTGTGAAATTGGTCTGTACGTGAATCAGTGATAGCGGTGGGCGATCCCAGATGT